>CAZNDS010000111.1:0-8945 GCA_964571865.1 uncultured Ignavibacteriaceae bacterium
ATCAAACCTTAGCGTTCTTTGCGCCTTTGCGAGAAACAATATTTCAGATGTCTCTAAAAATTATTTTTTTGGTGGTAGCCGTAACTTCTGCCGAAGGCATCGAGACTGTGTAATACCCCTTTACCAATGATTTCGCAGGTTTGCGACTGCCAGAATATTTTTTTTGCCTGCACCGCTTTTGGCGGGTTTGCAGTGAAAAATAAATAAATGAACTTATGTAATGTACAGCAAAAACATGAAACAAACAACAAAAACCGTATG
This sequence comes from uncultured Ignavibacteriaceae bacterium, assembly GCA_964571865.1. Classification (GTDB taxonomy): domain Bacteria; phylum Bacteroidota; class Ignavibacteria; order Ch128b; family Ch128b; genus JAHJVF01. Next base: position 262 of record CAZNDS010000111.1, read on the forward strand.
ACTTTAGATTTATAGATACTATCTGAGCAAAACGAGTTTTTTCGTTTCTATATATTCTGCTGTTTTTACCATATAAAAATAAATCCCGCTCGGTACATCATTTCCGTTATTATCCCTTCCATCCCAAGAGGGGGCATCACTCTTGGCACCTTGCGTTTTATTATCGTTGATTCCTACATGGACACCTTTTTCAAAATTACCGGCAATAATATCCCGTATCAATTTCCCCAGAATGTTGTAAATTTTAACTCGCACATATGAAGGATTATCAATACGGAATGGGAAATAAGTAACACCATTCAAGAGTGGGTAAAATGGATTTGGATGATTTTGAGATATACCCACTGGTTCAATTTTCGTGGGGGGTAATGGTGGTTCTACAATAAGCGGTTTACCTCCCCCAGTTTTAGTTTTTAATATGGAACCAGAATTTCCGAAAATCCATCCATTGAGTGAATCTATGAAATAAAGACTGTAAATATCTTTTGGTGTACCACTAATAATTTGGTTCCATGATCTGCCGCCATTTTTTGTCCTAATCATTGCACCATTCATACCACATGCCCATCCCATACTATCATCGGAAAAAAATATCGAGGTTAATGATTTTCGAACAGGAGACATGCTGCTTATCCATCCTGAATCTGTGAACCTCAAAATCACACCATCCGTACCAACACTGAAACCCGAATTTTGATTAGTAAAAAAAATAGACGATAAAGGTGGGATTGGACCGCTATAGTGGGATAACCACGTCTTCCCCCCATCTTTACTTTCATATATTTGGCCAATAATAATCGAGGAACCACCAATTGTTTTATATGTTGTATCACCAGCAGCCCAAATCGTTATACCATCAAATGAATAGTGAGAACGAAACGTTTTTAATGAATCGTAATGAATTAATTGCCATCTAGATCCTCCATTCGTAGAAATTAAGACGCTACCGTGAGAACCAACAGCGGTTATCAAGGAAGAACTATGGTATCGGACCGAATACAGATTGGCATCGGTAATAAACATATTTGATGACCAACTTCCTCCGCCATCGTTCGTCAAGAGTATTGTGCCTGTATCGCCAACAACGCAACCACTATTTGTGTCCCAAAAATCGATAGAATTTAGTGTATGGCTGACATCACTTTGTTGAACGATCCACGATGAGCTTGGGTATAATAATTTTCCAATAAAACCAGTTGCACCTACAACATATGTAACGGAAGGATTTACTACTTTAACAGCCCTTATATTTGGAATGAATCCCTGAGATATTGAAATCCAGTTTAGGTTTACACTACTTAATGTTCTCCAGATAGAACCATTGGTTCCTACTATCCATCCATCGTTCGGAGAAGAAAAAAATATTTTAGTAAGATTGCAAATTGTTTCCAAACTATCTCTTTTCCAACTAAGACCACCATTATTAGAATAAATTACGTTACCCTGATCACCGGTAATTATCACATTGTTAGAAGAAATAGTTGATATACTATTAAACGAATTTGAAGTACTCGTATTAACATTTATCCAATCAATCCCACCATTTGTGGTACGCCGAATGGAACCATTAGAGCCAGCTAAAAAACCATACTGCTGATTAATAAATTTAATATCATTAAAATCTGAAAAAGAATAAGATATAATACTATCCCACGAAGTTCCGCCGTTGGTTGTTCTAATAAGCGCACCGATATCACCGCACACCCATCCTAAGCTTTCTGAAATGAAGAAAATACTATTTAAGGTTCGTTCAATTGGTGAGATTTGTTTGTGCCAGTTTGCACCAGCATCATTTGTTTTTAAAACCAGGCCCCTTTCCCCTGTTATCCATCCAACTTGAGTATTAATAAATATGATTCTTTTTAATTTATTAGTGAGGCTTAATTTTTTATATTCCTCCCAGCTTTTACCTCCATCACGTGTTCGAATCACAACACCCGAATCACCAACGATCCATCCATTATTCAAATCTGGAAAATATACCGAATTAAACTTGGTTCTATACAATTTTCGATGGAATATATTACTCCAGCTTACTCCATTATTTTCCGTTGTAACGATAGTTCCCCCCTCCCCAACTGCCATTAATTTTGATGAACCAATTTGTGTAATGTCATTTAGATTATTTCCCTGTGGTAATGGATTTTGCCAAACCCAATCTCTTGTAGTATCGCTTAAGGTTTGCGCATATATTGTTTGACTTCCCCAAGCTAACATCAAAATGATAATGAATAGACTATAATCTTTCACTCCATGATATAAAATTAAAAATATTTTTGATATTAACATCATGGCGTGCTATTATCGGTTATTTTACTAAAACCATTTTATGGATTCGTTGATACTTCGTATCTTCAGAAAATATTCTCGCAAAATATATCCCTGAAGGTAGATCGCTTGCGTTAAACGATACAGTGTGTTCGCCTTGAGCGAATTCTTCCGAAGATACAAGTGTATTAATTTCTTGACCGAGTATATTATATATCTTTATACTTATTCTAGCTGTTTGATTTAATTTGTATTTAATGTTTGTTGTTGGATTGAAAGGATTTGGGTAATTTTCAACATCTGATATTTTAGGCAACAATGATAATGTCTGATCCAAATAAATCATATCTTCTGAATATTTGAGAATTGAACCGTACGTACCCACTGCCCAGCCATTTATATTATCAATAAAAAATATTTCTTTTAGTGTAGTTCTTGTAAGTGGTGCATTTTTCATCCATGTTGTGCCACCATCAGTTGTTGATATTAATATACCTATTTGTCCTGATATCCATCCATTTAAAGAATCAGTAAAACTTACAGATTCTAATGTATATTTTGTTCCTGATGTTTGAACAAACCAAGAATATCCACCGTTTGTAGTTTTAATAATTTTCCCTCCGGTACCAACAGCCCAGCCGACCCGCTCGTTAATAAACTTAATGGATCGTAAATGTCCCTTTGATATCGTAGATGATGGCTGTATTACCCAAGAATTTCCACCATCACTTGTATGGTAAGTCTTTCCATACGTGCTAGATACCCACCCATGAGCATTATCAACAAAACTTATTGAATAAATTGTTGAAGAACTTCGGATGGCTTTCCGCACCCACGTTGTACCACCATTTATAGTTTTTAAGATCACACCTGAAGAACCAACACAAAATCCAACTTGTTGATCAACAAATTGGATCGCTTCAAAGTGAGTTTTTTTAACAATTGTTTGGTGTACCCAATCTAAACCTCCGTTTGTTGTTTTAATGATAGTCCCAGATCGACCGGCAGCCCATCCTATTAACGAATCAATAAAATATATTGTTTTTAGCGATTTAGAAGTTCCCGATAGAAGAATATTCCAAGATTTACCTGCATTAGTAGTTTTTATTATCGCGCCGTTTTCTCCCGCTGCATAACCAGTCAATTTCGTTGGAAAATAGACAGAATTAAAATGTCCAGTAATACCTCTATTTTTTTGTATCCAAGTAACTCCACCATCTGTTGTTTTCATCATGAAACCTTGATAACCCACGACCCAGCCAACCTCATTATTTATAAACTTAATATCAGAAAGCCAGACTGTTATTCCCGAAGTCTGACGAAACCAAGAGAATCCATAGTTATAGGAACGCATTACTACACCTCCAGCTCCTGCAACCCATACATTTCCAACGCGGTCACAATCAATCGCATTGAACTCGCTGCTTTGACCTACAGACCGTCTATACCAATTTGTACCACTGTTCGTTGTCGAGTAAACAATGCCATTTTTTCCAGTTGCCCATCCCGTATCACGATTTACAAAACAAACATCGTGAAAATTATTTGTATCTCCCGTTGTTTGAGCTAACCAAGTTATGCCACCATTAGTTGTACGAAATATTTTGCCTGAGTCACCTACAACCCATCCGAACGAATTATCTACAAAATCGACACCACGAAGGTTAACGAATGAAAAGATAAATTGTCGATTCCAGTTGATCCCGCCATTCGTTGTTCGAATTATTGTTCCCCTGTATCCTGTTGCCCATCCTGTGTTATTATTTATAAATTTCATGTTCGTGATTTGTCCACTTATACCTGTGTTAAGAGCTGTCCATGTGGTTCCTTTGTTGGTTGTCTTCATTATATCGCCACCAGTCGATGAAACAAAAACTGTAGATGTATCAACAATCTCAACAGCTGTCGGTATCCCTCTTATATTTAAAGCATAACTCCTATCATACCAGGACAACCCTCCATTTTCACTTTTTAAAATTGTTTTATTACGACCGGCAGTATATATCATCGTATCTGCATTTATAGAATCCACAAATAAATCAATAGAAAATAGAGTGTTACCCGTGGGAACAGGGTTTGACCACGACCAATTACTGCTTGATTGTAGATTTTCGAAGATCATATCATCTGGAATATTTTCTTCATAAAAATCTACGTTTAACTCATTAGTTCCTAAGCTATCATAGTTATCTTCTTCTTCCAGTTCTTGTCCCAAAATACTAACAGAAAGAAACAACAGAAGAAAAATACAATATTTTATAACCTTATAAAACATAAAATCCTCACTTTCATACGCAATTAATTTATCATCGTTGCTTTATCGTAAAATTAACATTATCTATTATATGACCTTCCTTATCAGCCCGAACCGTAACATCTTGTTTTAAAGGGGTAGAAACATAACCTAATCCATCCATCTGTTTTTCATCTATATGCACTTTGTAATTGCCGGGACGGACAGGTGCGAATTCAAATTCACCTGTTGAGAATGTACTAACCTTAATAGAGTATTTCTCGTTTAAAGCATTCTCATACTTTGTAGGAGTAAGAATAACCGTTACACCTTCGAGGGGATTAGATACATCATCTGCCTTGAGAGTAACAGCCCCTCGGACTGCTCCTCCCACGACAATTGGAATATCATACTCTTTTAAAAAATAAGGTTCAGAGACAACTGATAAAGCGGTATATTTTGTTATATAACGTGGGTCGTCTAAGCTATGATTATCTAGATAAACGATATATTCATTGTAAGGATGAAGTCTATCCGTAGTGAAAATATTTTTGGGTAACGACTTTGGCGAAAGCCCAATATTCTTATCCTGTATAGATATTTTTCCTTTCTCAATTAATTCTTCACCAGAATCCATAATGTTGTTATCATTAGCATCAATAAAAGGACGAAAAATGAAACCACCCAACTCTTGAGTGCCTATCGAACGTTGCAGTAAATACGAGTTGTTTGGAACATCGAAATACATTGACCCTATAACATTAAAACCATATGATGGGTCTGTAGAATTCCATTTATTAATAGAACCTTTAACTTCAAGAAAAGGTAACAAATATCGGAGGTTTAAGTTAATAAACCATTTTTTTAAATTAGGATATTGGCTATAGGTAAAATTTGCATATAATTGACTCATGATATATTTAGTAACACCGGCACTAAAAATATCTAATTTATTATCACGATGATTATAGTTCAACGATAAGCGTAGAGATACCTGAAGCGGTAGAAACATATTTAAAGATCCTACCGATGTATGAGTTGGGATTGCCAAGGAGTCATTAAGTGTCAATTTCCTATATTTTACATTAGTATAGAAAGACGGATTGAACTGTTTGAATGTACCTGATACTTTTATCGAAACATCTGTATCTATATAATCATCATAAATGATATGCCAACTATTCGTACTTAAATGAATTTTATCTCGAATTATTGATGCCCTTGCCTGAAATTCCCATTGATTCCTAATTTTAGCATAGTTAAAAACATTATTCCTGGAAAACCATTTACGGTTAAGAGAAAAATCGGTTCTTTGTGTTGGGACCCAATTGAATCCTATTTTTGAGAATGCCCCTGGTGACCCTTGTCCTTCGAATATTAACGCATTCAGGATCCTTCCTGTTGCATTAATTGAAAGATGTATTTTTTGTTTGATATTTTGAATTTCATAATACTCAAACTGTGAGCCGACCGTAAATTTAGATGAGATGCCCAAATCTATTTTATTCGCAAACAGATATTCACCCCCCTTATGAGTTAATTTACCAAAAAATGAAGAATATTCTACCTCGCCGGGTGGTATTAGTGAGCCTGGTACGTTCATAATTATGGAAGATTTTTTTATTTGTCCAAATCTGTCGTAGCCATGTAATTCGATACTTCTATTTCCATATAAAATTGGCATTTCAATCATAAATTTGCCTTCGCTATTTGCATCGGCAATGATACCTTTTCCATGGGCACCGAATAATTCAATATTTGCATCGGGGAACATAATACCATCGAACATCTCTCGCTCGAAAAGACGGCGGGGAGCAAACGGGCGGTTGGTAACCTCGGCTCCAAGCATATCGAGTGGAAAAAGCCCTATATTGTAAAATCTGCCTATAGTAACCTGAGTTATGAAGTCATTATCATTAAAAGGGTAACGATACGTACCTCTAAATATCGGAGAGCGGTACTTTTTAGGGTCCCCGATCCCACTCAACCTTAATCGCAAATCTCCACCTGCTACCTTAGTTCCCAAATGTAGATGATAGGTACCATAAATATCTGAGTATTTATATTCACTTTTAAGATTATAAAGTAATCTGCCTGCTCCAGTATAAGAAGGATTACGTTCAAAAATGGCTTCTGCTGCGGGTAAATCGGGTATCCCAAGCTCACGTTGTGCATCTAATCGCCTGCGTATCGCTTGATATTTTTTAACCGGTAAATCTTTAGTTGTTTTCAGTCGAACAATCAATTTCTGTGGATCATACGTAAAATCAAGACCAAAAATTTCATTTAAAAAATCCATCCGAAGATAAATCGTTCGTCCATCTATTATTACATCATCTTCCGTAAACCGATGCTCAATACCGTTGTATGCCGATGCCCAGTTTTTCATATCTATATGATATGTAAAATCCTGACTCCTGAAAAAACCGCTTATCAGCAGACGCTCGAAATTAATGATGGAGTAAACTCCAATTATTTCAAATATCTCATTTATGTTAAGATATGGCATGTTATTTTTTATGGCGATCTCGATTTCAACCCTTGGGAAGCCAACAGCCCGCAAGGGGACTTGAGTTTTCTCTATTTGCAGTTGTTGGGCTAATGATATCTCAACCAACAGAATAAATGAAATAAATAATAACCTAAACATTTTATTAATCTAAATTAAGAGTCGTTGTCAATTGAAACAAGGGATATTGCAGAATTTCTTTTTTTGAGGCATCCGTCCTTTTATCAGTTCGAAAATTTGCCTCTACAGTATAAGACCCCGCCGGTATATTTTTTCGATCAAATAAAAATTTTCCGTTATAATTTCTATATACAACTATGTCTTTGTTGAATGTACCTATTCGTTTTCTGTTATTATCAATTATATTAATAATGATTGTTCCCCAAAACGAAGAGTTCCCTAACCTAACCATATCAATAGACATAACAATGTTTCCCGCAATTGATGTCATTGCCAAATTTGTAACTTCTATGCCAGTTGAAACATTTTTATGGCGATAGTGGTATGGCACACCGATCTTTTGGATAATTTCCATTCCTGAAGTTTTTTTTGGTTTTTTCTGTAAATCCTTCGAAGGTATTTGACTGATAATTATCCTCGACCAATATTCACCGTCAGGCAGATTAGCTGGTGGCGACGCCGTTATTCTTACAACTTGACTTTTAAATGGTCCAATCTTGAAGCGTTGTGGGTATGCACGCACCCATTCTACTGCCGAATTCGGGTCAGGCGGCGGCAGTGTATCATATACAATTGTTGTTTTCCGATCTTCATTCGATGTTATATAACCAAATTTGAATTCTATCCATACTTCTATCTCTTCATTTGAAGGGTTTGTCAGTGTTATCGGAACAGATTTTATTTTTGAATCCATGAATATTACGCTTTTAGATATATTAACTCCACCTTCAAGTGATAGCGTAAATGTTAAAATTATCGTTGCTATAAATATCGAGTATCTTAACAATATTTTGATCATAAATTTTACTTACCATTTATTAAAAATAAAGGGCAGTTTTTTTCAAAACTACCCTTAGATAATGCAACTGGAATTATGTTAGATCCTCACCTTGATTCAAATTTACATTCCAACATAATCTGCAACTACTATAGCATAACCAATATATTCATCAGCGGCCGCATCTTGAGAAACACATATACTACCACCCAAATTTACTGTCGCCGCACCATCAATATCCAACATAACGGGGTATGACCCTGTAGGGTTGAAGAATTTTGTTGGTGCACCATCTGTTGCCCAAGCAGCAGAATAGTTATCGTAAGAAAACGTAACAGAGCCTAAAGCAGGTACACTAACTACATATGGTAAGAAAAATGTTAATACAAATTCCCGACCGGGTGCACCTGATACCGATATCATGGCTGGAGTAAACGTTTCATCACCTAAGACCGGAAGAATGTTTTGATCTTGACCGGCATCTGCTATCACTTGATAACATTGACCTGGTACTAATCCCGCATATGCGGCACCCTCAGTTGCAACAGTCAGTATCTCTGCAGCGTCAGTAAGCGTAACATTAAACTCTATACTGGCTTGATTGGTACCTTGTCCAAAAGCTGCAAAGCTTAGTGATACAATAAGTACCATTAAAAAAAATAAATGTTTCATAAAAATAACTCCTTAAAAATATTAATTAATTAATTGGTGGATTA
>CAZNDS010000112.1:0-7838 GCA_964571865.1 uncultured Ignavibacteriaceae bacterium
ACCGCCTCGGCGGGTCGCGGTAGGATAGTAAAAGCTCGAGTTGTGCAACAGACTCTAACGGACGCGGATTTAGCAGATTTACACGGATTCAAATTCTTTCCCAACTTCCGCATTGAGTCAGTTTTTGTGAAGAAAATTGTAAAAACAATAATAAGGTAATAAGGTTAAATCTATTCGCTGTTGATATTGTTACTAAGGTTTTTTCGGTTGGGATTATATTTTTTCAAACTCAGTTATAAGAATTCACATCCTACCATTTATTTTTTGTTTTCGTGAACCTTAGTAACATGAAAATTTACCCATTCACTTAAAGCTTATTACCTTATCTGAAAAGATAAAAAATTTGAACAATCACCTAATGATTTTCACTTGAGTCAGTCTGTTGTAGATTAAATATCATTAGTTTACATAAAAAACTAAACTCTTTTTTCTTAAAAAGTGCGGAAAACAGTGGCGATTTACACGGATTCAAATTCAGTAATTTATTGTCAAAGATGAAATTTAAGATCTGCGAAAATCCGTCTAATCAGTGTCATCCGTGTTCTATTACTGATTCGTAATATCAACTGCGTTGGTTTGGAAGTGCAAATAAATGTTTCTATATCTTCAGCATTTTCGTACTGCCGATATAGGTAGTGAGAGAAGGGTCTTTTAGTTTTGAGAGTTTACTTGTAATATCCTGCATTCGCTTGACAGCATCGTTCATTAGATCGATATCATCTTGAATTTCCTCAAGATTTTTTTGCGCAATATTTTTCCTCATCGAAGCCATTGCCATTGTAAATGCGCTGAGCGGATTATTCATTTGATGTCCGAGCGTGGCAGCCATTTCAAGCAGTGCCCTATCGTGTTCGGATTTTTTCAATTCTAATTGAAGATCGTAGATACGCAGTCCGCTTCTAATCCTCGCAAGAAGCTCATCATTTTCGACAGGTTTTGTAACGTAATCATCTGCGCCGGTATCAAGTCCGGTTACTTTATCATGCAATGCAGACTTAGCGGTTAACAAAATAAAATATGTTTGACGATGCTCGGGATTGGATTTTACTTTTTCGCACAATGCGGCACCGTCCATGACCGGCATACTCCAATCTGCAAGAATAATTTGAGGTGAAAATTCGTGAAGCATTTTAAGTGCTATCAAACCATCTTCTGCCGTTTGGACTTCGAAGTTGTTTACGGTTAAAAGTCGTTCTAACAAATATCGAGCATGTTCTTCATCTTCGACAATTAATATTTTTCTCTTTTGTTCTGTCATTTCAAATGGCGTTTGATTAAAGCAATAAAATCTTGATAGTTAGTTATTGGTTTCGTGACACAGGCGTCAGCTAAACTCGCTTTTAATATTTTCGAAATATCTTCTTTAGTTGCGTAAGCTGTTACAATAATAATTGGAATTTCTTTGAGTTGCTCATTTTGTTTAATGATCTTCGAGAGTTCTTTGCCGTCAATCTTTTTATCGTTAATGTAAGTATTCTCTAAACTTACATCCATTATCACAAGGTCAATGTGTTGATTCTCGAGGATATTAAATATTCTTTTGGCGTTGTCAGTTGACACTACTTCAAAATTTCCGATCCTCTTCAGCACAAGCTCGAACAACTCTATGTTAAAAGGATCATCCTCTACGAGCAGTATCTTTGCCATTGGATTCTCTTAAGATTATGAAATACTCAATTAGATGTGAATGATTTAAGCCCTCGAACTCGCTTGGGTATAGTGAGATTAAGTACGATTTTGTTCTCCGCTTCGATTGCAGAAGTGAAAGCTCCTCGATTTTGTTCGATTAATCTTTTCGCTGCTGCAAATTTAACATTATGTTTCTCAATAAATAACTGATTAAAATCTTTTCTTTCGGGATTGGTATCCTTCGAAATTATTTTGATTGAGATACGATCTTCCTGCTCTGCACTCTCGATAGAGATTGAACTTCCTGTGGAAAGTTGTTTACGCAATTCGTTTAATATGAAAACCAAAACTTGCATTATAGCGTTGGCTGAGCCATAGAATTGCGGATGCATCGGGTGCTCTCTCACTTTTACGTTCAGTTTTGCTTTGCTTAATGTCGCCTCAAGGACTTCAATGGTTGAATTTATTATGTCGTTTATACTGTAATATCCATAGTCATATTTTGCGAACATGGAACGCGAAAAGTCAGAAATGTTTTTTAGATCTTTTGACGTTCTATCTACCTCTGCTCTTAAAATTTTCATTACCTCTGCGGTTTTCACGTTCTTTTTAATCAATTCGAGTGAGCTTATCATCACTTGTGCACGATTTTTCATGGTATGGAAAAAATTATCACTTATTTCACCTACCGATGCAACCTTCGAGAGTTCGGACAAATCACTTTTTAAGTTTGTGATTTCTTTGTCTTTTATTTCGACTTTCTCATATAGAAACTTATTCGCAATTGCTGAAAAAGCAAGGTTAGAAAGAATCGAAATCAGAGAAATTTTTTTCGGAAGAATGTCCGACCTCCCATAACTTGTTCTGAGCACTAGCAATCCATAATCCACCTTCGATAATAACAGCGGAACAATGAAGAAAAACTTTTTTATTTCATTTTGTGCCGATTCGAGATCAGGAACAACGGCTATCTTTTTTTCAGAAATAATCCAATCTGCAATTCCTTCTTCGATCATTTTGTCAACAACATGCTGACAATTTTTCTCAGAGCCGTTTGAAATCGACATCAACTTTTGTTTACTATCTTCCCAAAAGAATAATCTGCAGAAATCATTAGCTAAAATGCTTTGTAATAAATCTTGCAGTTTATTTTCTATTTGACCGGCACTATTCGATGAATTTATCGTTTCAACCAAATCAGAAATTAACATTAAGTCATTTGATTGATTTTGGATTTCATCATTATACAGCCGAAATCCATTGTAATTTTCAATAAATTTCTGTTTTAACGATATATTTTTGTTTTGATTATTTATTTGAGCAAAAGCTTGGTTCATTTAGTTTACTTGCATCGAAGCTAATTCTTTGAAATTACTGTTTATAAGTTCTATTGTACTTCTTATTAATCCCTGCAAATAGATTTCATCCGGAAGTTCTAATGTTTCAATAATTGAATCATCAAGCTTTTCGTTTTCTTCAACAAGCAAGTATGGTTCTGAAACTAAACCAGATATATGATCTGCCAGATGAATTATTGCTGAAAGTGTTGGATTAATTGTTGCTTCACGTGGTGAATGATGAAATCTAATGGATTCAATCAGTTGTGCCGGAAAATTCCATTTCGAAGCGAGATGGCTTCCAATTTCAGGATGGGTTTTACCGATTATAATTCTTTCTGCATCCAATTGACTGATCTTTTGATAGAATCTCAATTCAGATATAAGATTGAATTCACTGTTTAAATATTTTTGCATGGTCGATATACCAATATCGTGAAGCAGTCCGGCAATAAATGCTTCGCCTGATACTCTGTAACCAAAATCGTTAGCTAACATCCTGGCAACGGTACCGCAGAGAATTGCGTGCTTTCCGAAATAATTTGTATTGAAATATCTTTCGTTACGGGATTGTGCAGAGTTCAAAATAGAAAGACTGATAATCAGTTCTTTAATTGTATCGAAACCGAGGACGACAATTGCTAATTCGATTGTTGAGACTTTTTGTGTCAAACCATAAACAGGCGAATTTGCTAAACTTAGAATTTTAGCTACCATTCCCTGATCTTGGCTGATAAGTTTGGCGAGTTTTGCCGCACTAACATACGGCTTGTCAATCATGTTCATGATCTCATGAGCGACATGCGGAAGAGTTGGCAGTTCTGCAACTTCATCAATTTTTTTGATATTGAACTTTTCGATGTTATTTGTGTGTGTCATTGGCAATAAATTTTAGTCAATAAGTTTTGAAAGCTTGGATTTAAATTTTTTCATCAGATCGCTGTGAATCTGTGAAACCCGCGAAACAGAAATTTCGAGTACATCGGCAATCTCTTGATAATTCATATTTTCATAATAATAAAGTGTAAGAATCAATCTCTGTTTTTCTGGAAGCGAGTTAATTTCCTTTAAGATCATTTCCTTCAGATCTTCTTTTTCAATCTCTTCAGCAGGAGTATCCTCTTGATTGGAAATAAATTCGATCATTGTATCGGAATCTTCCCCGACTTGCTGAGTTAAAGAAATTTTTTGATACTCTTTCAGATAGTCCGTCAAAGTTACCTCTTCCATCTCACAGTCTTTACGTTTTTTATTTTCTTCCTCAATTTCTTTTTTGAGATTTTCTTTATAAGAGCGGGGAATAAAATCGAGTTTTCTAAGTTCATCGAGGATCATTCCACGTATTCTGGGGATGGCATACGTTTCAAACTTTACGCCAAATTTCGGATTGAATCTATCTATAGCTTCACTTAAACCGAGAATTCCATATTGAAAAAAATCTCTATCATCCAGAACAGCAGCATTTCTTAAATCCGTTCTGTGAATAACATAGTGAACAAGTTTAGAATATTGTTTCATCAACTCAGTCTTTAAAGAAGTAGCAGACGTCTTCTTGTATTCCTTCCACAGCACTGCAGTAGTCATCGCGTTACTCCTGAATTTAATTTGTGTTCTGGTTTTGAATTTAGAATTGAGAGGTTGTAGAGATAATTAAATACAACAACATAAGAGGAGAATAGAAAAAGTACTGAGCTTATAATGAAGAAGTTAAGTTCAGCAGCTAAAAAATTTGAAACTAAATAAAGCGTAATGAAAACTATTACTAAGCTTCTCGTTTTCTTTAGTCTTTTATTTTCTTTCACATTCATTTTTCGACCTCTTTTTTCATTATTAACTGCAAAGCTTATACCAAAGAGACAAAAAGCTGTTAATTTCTTGTAACTACTTATAATGTAATAAGTTAGAGGGAGGAATCAGAGGAGAGAATTGGAGCAAATGAGTGTTTGTATTGGCTAATATTAGCCATGAGTGGAATATTACTTTTTTACATTTAAATCATTCGATGCAGATTACTTAGTATCGAGATTTTTCCGAACAACTTTAGCTAATTTCTCTACTGTGTACGGTTTTTGAATAAAGTCATCGATTTTTGATTCTTCGATTTCGCCGGAGCCTTTCTCAATCATGTAACCGCTTGAAAGGATAATTTTTGTGTAGGGAGAGATTTTTTTCACATGTTCTAACACTTCAAGTCCTGAAACTTTTGGAAGGGTTAAATCTAGAATGATTAGATTAATACCGTTAATATTCGCATTAAAAATATTGAGTGCCTCTTCACCATCCTCTGCCGTAAATATCCTATAACCCAAATCGGATAGATATTCACTTGAGAAATCACGAATGCTTTTTTCATCATCAACGATTAGAAGACCTTCATTTCCGCCGCGGGCAAACGAATCTTCTAATAATTCTTCACCTTCCATTCGATCAGTGATCGGAAGATAAACGTTAAATGTGGTTCCTTCTTTCTCTTTTGTTGTGAACTCAATCCTCCCAGAATAATTTTCGATAATATTTTTTACTACTGAAAGTCCAAGTCCTGTTCCTTTTGAGCCTGTTTTCGATGTAAAAAAAGGATCAAATATTTTTTCCTGCTGATTAACTTTTATTCCCATTCCTGTGTCAGTTACCGAGAACCTGACGTTCTCTTTTCCAGATGTTACGGTTTTTGTAGTTAAGGTAAGTTTACCTCCGTTTGGCATTGCATCCGAAGCATTAAGACAAAGGTTAAGAACAATTTGAATTGCATGACCTGGATCAAGAAAAACTTTTGGCAAATTATCCTCAAGTTGAAAAATAATCTCAATTTTTGGATTCAAAACTTTGTGTAAAATAGAAACTGCTTCTTTAACTTTACTATTGAAATTGAGCACTTTTTCTTTTGAAGCTGCACGTTTGCTGAATGCGAGAATCTGCGATGTAAGATCCGAGCCGCTTTCAGAAGCTTTGAGAATGTTAGATAAATATTTTTCAATCAGTTCATGGTTTTCGATGCGTTTTAAGCCAAGTGATGCATAACCTTTAATTGCTGCAAGAATGTTATTAAAATCGTGAGCGATACCAGCGGCAAGCGAACCGATTGTGTTTAATTTTTGAGAATCTATTAACCGGCTTTCGAGCAATTTGAATTTCGATATGTTCTGAAGAATAAGTATTAATGTTTTATTAACAATCTTTTCTGAACACCTCAACCAAATGGGATCACCATTTGCAGACCGAAGTTCAATTTCAAAGGGAATTAAATCGTCTCTATTCTCAGCTGCAATTTTAGTTTGAATGAGAGTTTTTAATTTCGAGAGTTTAACTTTATATATTGGCAGAATTTTCTGCCATCCATCGTTAGTAAGTTGGATTTTCTTGCAGCCAAGTATCCTTTCAGGATTTCCAATTATTTCAATTGCTTTTGCTTCCGAATCGATCTTTAAATAGATGCATGATGCATATTCATCAAAAACTCTCTCCTGCTCGGAAGAAAATTTTGAATAATGGTCAATGATTTTTTGTGTCAGAAGATTTCTGAGCTTACTTATCAAAATGGTGAAATTCCGATCTTTCATTATTAAATCGGTAGCGCCAAACTTTTCAGTCTCTTGGTTTATTTCATCGCGCTCAAGTGCTGTTATTAAAAATAATGGAATTTTGTGATTTTGGCTCCTTATTTCCCTTATTTCTTCTAAACCATTTCGACCGGTCAATCGGTAATCAATTACGATCGCATCGAAATCGTTCGAACTAAGAAATTCTTTCCAATTTGGTGCATGAGTTAAACCGTGGTACTCCGCTTCAGGCAGATCCCTTTGGAGCACTTTTCGCATTAAGGAAAGTTCAACCGGATTATCATCCAAGAACAATAATTTCAATTTCATTTCATTCAATTTGGATTCTCATCGATAATTTGTCGTTTCACCTCAAGATTTAATTGCTCCATTCGATAGCGCAGCTTTGAACGTGATAATCCTAAAATCTTTGCAGCTCTAACTTGATTTCCGCCTGTGATTTCAAGTGTTTTCATGATGAGGTCTCTTAAAACAACATCGATAGAAATTCCGCTTTTGGGAATATTTAATAAGTACTTATCCACTTCATTATTGTTTACGGTAATTTTATCGCTCTCGAGGAATTTCATATGATCGGGGCGAATTGTATCGCCAGTCATTAACAGCACAGCTCTTTCAATCGAATTGCGAAGTTCACGGACATTTCCGGGCCAGTGATATTTCTGCATGATATCTAGCAGTTCTGGATCAATTCTTTTTACCTCTTTACCAAAAGTTTTGTTGAACTCGTCTAAAAAGTCATAAGCTAAAAAATTTACATCTCCCTCACGGTATCTCAAAGGAGGAACATAGATCGTAGCAACGTTAAGCCTGTAAAAAAGGTCTTCCCTAAAAGTTTTCTCTTCTACACATTTACGAAGATCTTTATTGGTTGCAGCAATAATCCTTACGTTTACGTTTATTTCTTTTGTTCCGCCAAGCCGAAAGTATTTTCGCTCTTGAAGAACCCTCAGTAATTTGACTTGCAAGTCGAGACTGAGTTCAGCAATCTCATCGAGCATAATTGTTCCACCATCAGCAAGTTCGAATTTTCCCATTCGTGTTTTTTCGCCTGCACCGGTGTAAGCCCCCTTCTCACTTCCGAAGAACTCGCTTTCTGCCAATTCACGAGGGATCGCACCGCAATTTATTGTAATGAACGGACCTTTCTTCCGTGAGGAATTATAATGAATGAACTTGGCTATCATTTCTTTTCCGCTGCCGCTTTCACCTTCAATTAGTATTGTAGTGCTATCGCTCTGGGACATTTTTTGCACTGCATCTAAAGTGGATACAATCGTTTTGCTCTTGCCGAACATTTCCCTTGTAATTTCTC
>CAZNDS010000112.1:7848-8857 GCA_964571865.1 uncultured Ignavibacteriaceae bacterium
TTCATGAAGCAGTCGAAGTCTATTAACTTCTTTTTGCAGTTGAACGTGCTTCAAAGTTTTTGTGATTATAAGCTCTAATTGATCAAGATTGATCGGCTTCAAGATAAAATCAATTGCACCTAACTTAATTGCAGTTACGGCCGTTTGAACATCAGCATATCCTGTTATCATCACAACTGGAATTTGCGGGTAATCTTTCTGCAATTGTTTGAGAATATCAATACCATTAACATCGCCAAGAAAGATATCGAGTAAAATCATTTCGGGCTGATGCTGATTAGCATAATTAATCACCTCATTTCCATTTTCACAAATTTCTACCTTGTAAGTATCTTTTGATAGAGCTCGTTTCAATGAGGACGTTACCAAAGAATCATCATCGATAACCAATATTTTGGATTCCATTAATTCCTCTATTTATTAAAAGTAAATATTATTGAGTTAGTATCGTTTGAGTAATTGTTCTCGATACTAAAATTCATTAATTGTTTAATATTTTTATTCATTTCCTTCAAAACTTTTTCGTCCATCATTTTCCTAGGGAAAAGAGGATTGAAAATTTGTTCAAATAAAGATCTATCGTTTCCGCAGTTCGGAGAAGTAATTTTCAGTATAACCTTATCCGGCTCATTTTTTGTTTCGATTTTAATTACCGGATTTCCTTTCGACATTAGTCCGACAAAATCTATCGTATTTAAAAATAACTTTGATACAATCGTTCGGTTGAGTTCAATAAAATCAATTTCCACATCATAATTCGTTTTCACTTCTACGAATTTTGATTTTATGCTCTCTTCTTTTTCTCGCAGAGTTTCCGAAAGTAATTGATTTAAGTTCTCACGAGTCGTAAAAAACTTTTTACAATTAATAAAATTGCTGAAGTTGTTGATGTTTTCTTGAATCTCCCTGGCTGAAGTTAAAATGTGCTGCAGATGTTCTTTACTCGAATCGTTTTACATTTCACTTTTTTGAGAGAGAAGCGTTGAGTTGATCAAGATCGAAGAAAGCC
>CAZNDS010000113.1:0-8763 GCA_964571865.1 uncultured Ignavibacteriaceae bacterium
AGTCATACTCGAAAAGGATGAACACACATATGGCGAAATTATAGACGAAGCATTTTTACTGAAGTGCAGAGACTTCAAATTTATCTACGACAAGACCCTCGATTTCTATTTTAATTTTGTCGATACATCGAGTTTGAAAGCGAATGACTGTGTAATGGTTGAACATTCAGAATCCCGCGAAGATTTAGAAAATCTTGAAATAATCAACATCGAAGATACCCGTCAAAATGCTGTAATTAATTTCCATAGAGAAGATTTATATAACACAATCATCCCCAAAGTCTACCAATTTGATGAGATCAAATACATCATAAAAATGGACTACCTAAAAGAGCCGATAAACAACGGTCTTATGGTGCAGGCAGTATAGTTCATTTGGAGGAATTTTCACAAAAATAATCTGTGAAGATTTCAAAAATTCTTTTTATATTTTCGTCAGCAGGAGCATATATGGCGAACTTAAAAAGAGGATTTATCCTCATATGTGATGACGATGTACGAATAGCGAACTCGATTCAGGAGGAACTTGCAGCCGCTGAGTACGAATGTCATACAGTAAATGCTGGCGATGATGCAATTGAAAAGTTAAAAGCATCACCCTATGACATTCTTTTGCTTGACTTGGATATTCCAAGAGTTCCTGGAATCGACGTTTTGAAATTTGCATCATCCAATACACCTTTCACACAGGTAATAATGCTTACCGGTTCTGCAGACGTAAATACAGCAGTCCAATGCATGAAACTCGGAGCGTACGATTACATCAATAAACCATTTCAAATGGCTGAACTTCTGCAAATTGTCGAAAAAAGCATCGAGAAAAAAAATCTCCTCACCAATAACGCTATACTTTCAAAGCAGGTTGAACAATTTCAAGGTGTAAACATCATTGGAAATAGTCCAACAATCCGACAACTATTGGAGATCGCAAACAGAGCTGCAAAATCTGAATTACCCATTCTTATTCAGGGTGAAACTGGAACCGGGAAAGAATTATTGGCAAAATATATTCATTCTGTTAGTCCGCGTAATTTAAAACCAATAGTTACTCTTAACTGTGCATCTTTTCCGGACACATTATTTGAAAGCGAATTGTTTGGACATGAGAAAGGTTCATTCACCGACGCAAAAAATACAAAACTCGGATTAGTAGAAATTGCAAATGGAGGGAGCCTTTTTTTAGATGAAATCGGTGAACTTTCACTTACGATCCAACCCAAGCTTCTCAGATTTCTTGAAACAGGTGAATTTCGGCGTATTGGAAGCTTAAGCACTCGTAAATCCGATGTAAGAATAATTGCAGCTTCAAATAAAAATCTAGATGAGGAAGCGCGGGAGAAAAGATTCCGACATGATCTGCTGTTTAGGTTAAATGTAATTACTCTAATTGCACCACCGCTTAGGGATAGGAAGGAAGATATTCTCCCTCTTTCAAATTATTTCTTAAAATGTAAATCTAAATCACAGAAAATACTTTCAGAGGAAGCAGAAGATTTTTTACTAACGCATCAATTTCCCGGCAATATCAGAGAGCTAGAGCATTTGATTGAACGGAGTATGATCTTTAGTGATGGCGAGATCATTTTTCCTAAACATTTCAATTATAACTATCTGCCAATAGTTCAGACAAAGGATTCGAGGACTCAAAATTTCGATGATGTTTTAGAAAAACCCTTCTTTGAATATTCTTCAGCAGAAATGGAAAAAATCCACATCGAGGCAGTTTTAAAAGAGAATGACTGGGATCGCGATAAATCTGCAAACAAACTCGGAATGAGTAAAAAAACCTTATATTCAAAAATCAAAAAGTATAACATAAAGTGATGTAAGGTAAATGTGAACCTGAAAAGCATCTTCTTTCCAGACCTATTAAAAACATTCTCTTCGGCTGGTTTTGGCATTTGTATTGTTGATCCTAACTTCAACATTATCTGGGCAAATGAGGTTATGAATTTTTGGTATGGTAAAGATGTTCTAATGAATCATACTTATCATAAAACAATAAATAACTCAGACTCTGCTGAGGTTTGTGTCCCCTACCGTGTTTTCAAAGAAAATAAGACGATTTCTGAAGAAGAATTTGATCCAATAAATACCCGATGGTTTCTAGCTACAGCGTATCCGACTATTGATGAAGAAACGCTCAATCCACTCGCTATTGTACTTCTTGAAGAGATTACAGAAAGTAAATCCGTTCTAGAAAAATATCTTTCCCAGTTAAATCTGCTTGATAATGTGGAGGATGCAATTTTTTCAACTGATTTTAACAATAAGATATTATTCTGGAACAAGGGAGCCGAAAAAATCTACGGCAGACAATCAAACGAGGTTCTTGATAAGGTTATCAACAAAGATTTTGATTTGTTTCATGAACCCGATACCGAAGTTATTCTGCAGATGACAAAAGAATTAGAAGTCTACCGCACGTATTATTATCTGCGCGAAGAATATAAAGCCGATGGTTCAAAAATCTGGGTCGAAGGGAATGTGTCGCTTTTAGGTGATGTTACCGATACTCCACTTGGTTTAATTTACATATCACGAGATATAACATCACGAAGAAATTCTGAAAAACTGAACCATCTCAATGCACGACTTCAAAAAGACTTGAGAGAAATTTCTTCACTTCTGCTTAGCGGAGCGGAGATCCAAACTCTAGAAGAAGAAATTCTTTCGCGATGTGTGAATCTCACAGAAAGCAACTTAGGCATTCTTGTTAATGTGCATGATGGTTTGATTGATATATCCTCAACTTTTTCTCACATAGGAGAAATAAATAATCCACAACTTATATCCCTGCTTCAAAAAATATTTGAATGGATATCTCTAAATAATTCAAGTTTCATCTCCGAACAAGATGAGGACAAAGAGATTTCCATTGCGGTTAAAAGAATCCTTAAATCAAATGAATTTATAGTGGCACCGATTGTGGTCAAAAAGGAACTCGTTGGCATGATGTTGATCGCAGGTGTGAAATTCGAATTTTTCAAAAATACTGTGGATTCGTTGAACTCATTCATATCTGTATATACATTTGTTTTGAATCATTTTGAAAGAAAAAAATTTCAGGAAACTTTAGAGGACAAATTAAGGCAAACTCAAAAGTATGAGACAGCCTCAGCTCTATTGAGCGGAATTGTGCATGATTTCAATAATATTCTTACTGGAATACGAGGTACAATTAGTCTTCTAAAACAAAATACTTCAAGTGATAACAATCTAAAGTATATTTCAAATATTGATTTATTGCTTGACCGTGGATCAACACTCTCGAAGAACTTATTAAATATCGGAAAGCCAACCCCTCCTCAAAAAACCATTTTCCCGGCAAGAAAATTAATTGAAGAAATAACAACAGTTATCAAGCAAGTTGTCCAATCAAATATTGAACTCGACGTAAGATCTGCAGACAATCTGCCGCAGCTTGAAGCTGACTATTCACAACTGCATCAGGTATTAATCAATATTTCTCTAAATGCAAAGGATTCCATTGCTGGGCTTGGGAAAATTATTTTCACAACTGGCCTGAAGGAATTCACACAAAATGATTATAACCAAAATGCAAACATTAAAGTTGGAAAATTCTTGAGCATTTCCATTTCGGATTCGGGCTCGGGCATTAAACCGGAACATCTCAAGAAAATTTTTGATCCTTATTTTACAACAAAAGAAAGTTCGAAAGGCACTGGACTAGGTTTATTTGTTGCTTACAATATAATCAATTCACATGGCGGCTTCATTCTTGTACAAAGCGAAATCAATGAAGGAACGACTTTCGAGATCTACCTCCCTTATAAACAGCAATCCATTGTATCTTCAGAAAAAAAAGTTGTACGAAATAAAAAGTCGTCCGGTACAATCCTGCTCGCTGATGATGAAACAACAATTCGAGATCTTCTATCTGAAATGTTGAAACTGCAAGGTTATAATGTTTTGGAAGCGAGCACCGGTTCTGAAGCAGTACAAATTATTCTAAACGAACATGAGAACATCGATCTGGCAATTTTGGATTATTTCCTTGATGACATGAACGGATATGATGTTCTTCAAAAAGTCGGGGAAGTAAAAAACTTATTTCCAGTTTTTATTGCTACTGGAGTTACAGAGGAAGATATTATTGCTAATTTAAAATCGATTGGAATAGAACGAATAATTGAGAAACCGTATGAGTTTGAGAACTTACTAAATTTAATTGATGCAACTCTAACCCGTAAGTAAACTTTAGCCGCTTGTCTTTTTCGTCAATTCGTTGAAATTTATCATCTTAATTTCCCGGTCGTAATCTGAAAGTGCAGGATTCTTCAGGGCATTTAATTTATTCAGAATTGAGGTTATTCCTGTTATACCTTCGTCGATCAGAGCAATTTTATCTTCTAAAACTTTTTTGCTCATATCTTTTTTACCCAATTCACGTTTTATTGCGTTCAGGGCAAGTGACATTAAAGTGAGCGGCTGTTTAATTTCGTGATTCGCAGTGACGACAGTAGCTTCATAGATTTGATATTTTTCATTACGAATTGCTTTTTCCTGATATTCAGCAAATCTAATTGCTGAGTTTATGCGTGCAATTAATTCAACTTTATCAAATGGCTTTTTAATGTAATCGAAAGCGCCGACTTTCAGTCCTTCTTCCACATCCTTTGCATCAACTTTAGCTGTTACTAGAATGATTGGAATTAGAGCTGTGTTGGTATTTTTTGAAAGCTGACGGCATACTTCGAATCCATCCATTTCCGGCATCATTATGTCGAGAAGGATTAAATCCGGTTTTTCGCCTTTTGCTTTTTCAATTCCATCCTTCCCGGAAAATGCAGTCAGGACTAGAAAATTTTCATGCTGCAATCTGGATTGAAGATAATAAACATTGTCGGGACGGTCATCTATTACAAGTATTTTGTATTGCTCGGTTTGCGGTTTCATTATTGTGAATGTAAAACTTTCCTTATAGTGATTAGCAGTTCATCAAGGTCGTAAGGCTTGCTTAAAAAATCCGCCGCCCCTAATCGACGAGATTCCATCGCATCTTCAACATCTGCATAACCTGTCATGACAATTACTTTTCCAGGATAACCACGTTTGTTCAACTCCTTTAGAACATCAATACCGTTTACATTTGGCATCCGAAGGTCTAATAGAATTAACTCAAAAAATTCATTTTGGAGTCGTTCAAGTGCCTCCGAGCCATCGTTTGCTACCTGAGTATCGTATCCGACTGAAGTTAATTCTTCCTTCAGAATGGTTGTCATTTTTATATCGTCATCGACTACAAGGATTGTTTCCAAAGCATTCACTATAACTTACCTTTTATTTTTCGTCAATTGGCGTCATTTGATGAATCTTAAACTCTTTGTTATTCTGATCACGTCTTTCTTGAATCAGATTTTTATCCTGTTTCTTTTCTGCAAAGCGTTCTTCAAGGGTTGGATTTAATTTCGCTTTAAGTAATATTATTAATTCCTTTTTGGCTGAGCTTTTTGAATCGAATCCAGTTAAATATCTTATACCAAAAACCCACCAGGGCAGGTCTTTTAAGATTGGAATGCCGTTTCTTTCGACTTTATCTTCAGTAATGTACAAACCGCCAATGATCGTCTCTTCATCATCGATTAAAATGACGTTTGTAGATGCTCTCGTTTTTTTGATCTCAGTTGTGATTTGTCCAGGAATTGCTGAACTCCTTTCGGCGACTAAATCGATTAGAATATAATTCTTCCCGTCCTCTTCAAATACATAAGGTGTTACACGAATAATTGTACCTGTATTATAAAATCTTTCCACTGTATTACCTGCGAAATCTTTTTCGCGAGTGGAGAAGTCTGCGCCTACCTGAATTTCTCCCTTCATTCTATCTCTGACCGAGATTTGCGGTGAAGCGATAATTTCACCCATTTGATTCTGCTCGAAGAAGTTAAACATCGCAGTCGCTTTCCCAAACATACCCAAAACATCATTCGATTCAGAACTAACACCTAAGTTAAAAGTTTTCTCTTGTTGAGCCGTAGTTGTTGCAGTGCCGCTGGTAGGTTCTAATAAAGTCGGATCAACTTTGCCTAACTCTCCTCCGAAATTAAATTTATTATTCTTACTAGAAAGAAGCCACTTCCAATTCATTCCAACATCTTTTGATTTCTGTACATCAAGCTCAAAGAAGACTGCAGAAATACTTACTTCTCTGGTTGACATATCAACACCTTTCATTTCTTCGGGCATTGTCAGTAAACCAACTTTTTTTGGAAGTATCTTAAAATATTCAGGAGTTTCGGCGAATTCCAAGCCTTTGTATTTTAAGATCAGAAGCAAAGCTCTGTACCAGTTCATCGATACTATATCAATTCCAATTGGTTCGATGATTTCGTCACTAAGAACAATTATTTTGTTCATGTACTGCTTACTCAATTTACTCAGCATCTGCATAGCTTGATTAAATGGAAGAGATCCGGATAACGACACTATCTCTTCAGGAGCATTTGACACAATAGTTCGGATTTCTCTTTGACTTTGAGCAGGAGCTAGCGAAGTAGTAAGAAAGAGAACGATAAATAAGTAAAGAAATGTTCTCATTGTTTAGTCTCCTTTACATTGAAACTTTTTAAGTCTAGAACAATTTTTTCAACAATACCGCCGCGGTTTAACATGAATTCACATTTTTGACGGTCGTAATCAATTTTTGTTAAATATCCAAGATAAACAGGATCGCCTTCCATCAGCGTATAAGAATTTCCATTTTTATCCATAATGAAAACTCCATCTGGGATGATGGCAAGCAGGGATGCACCTTCAACTTCCAGCAGTTCCTCATAATTTGGCGGGATGTCTGGAGTTATTAATGGATAAAAGTAATCTGCTATTTTGAAATATTTTTTATCCGGGAGTTCCTCATAATTCAAAGCGAGATTTTTATCAGATGTGAAATACGATTCGAGCTTAATATTAAAAAGTACCTGATACAAAATTTCGCCGGAACCTTTTGTCAAAGTTGAATTTTTCAAGTTCACACTTTTTATCTTATAAAGTTTTTTCGATTTCTCGAGTTCATAAATCAATCTAAAGACATCATTAAATTCACCCTGCCCGTGTAAAATAAAATGATCAATGGAAGCAGCACCAACTGGTTCTGTGTTCTCATATTCAATATCCATTCTTGTAAATGGAGTGAAATACTTCGAAATTCTGATCACATCATTATAAGTATCTGTCATCGATTCACGGAATGGAATTGCCTTCGTTCTATTGAATAAAATCGAATCAATTCTCTCCGATTCACGTGTTAATGAGTCATACGTTACTGCCAAAGCTTTTGTATCGGAGAATTTTTGATTCAGCTCATTCATCTGAGCATTCTTTGCCTTAAGTGATTTTGGCTGAGAAATAAAAATGTAGTAGCCAGCACCAAGTCCAATTACGAGAAATAATATTATCAAAATTATTGTATTTCTGGTCTCGTGACTCATGGCGCTAACCCCCTGTATCCATATTTTTCTGGATTCATATTAATTTCGAATTTGTTTACCCCACGCTCTCTAATTTCCTGACTGATTATATTTTTCAAAATTGAATTATCAAGAAAGTCCGAAAAATCTGGAATGATGTGACGATTAATTCCAACACCTTGTATATTCACCTTCCCTTCGGCTGCTGCAATATTTGTGATCCAAATTCTTTTGTTTCCAGGGTGAAATTCCTGGATTTTTTTCAAAATATTTGTCCACATCTCCGCACCTTGAACAAGCGTATCAAGCGTTTGCTGAATTTGCAGTCCGGATTCTATTCTCCATTGCAGTTGTTCCACCCGGCTAACCATTTCGGCGTTCTCTACTATTACTAGCTGTTTGTTGTCTATTTGCGATTGAACATTCGCAATCTCCTTATTATTTCCAACGAACCGCTGAGTAAAGAAAACTACCATTAAAAAAATAAGCACAAGGAGTGCATAGCCAAGTGTACCGAGTTTAAAAACGCGTTGAGATTCTCTAACCGGTTCAGGAAGCAAATTGATTTTTGGAAGCGCTTTGGTTTCAGGTTTTAAGTAATTCAACACCGGAAGTATGCAAAGTGTATAGACAGGCACCTGAGTTCTCTTTTCCTCATTCAACCTGGTCAGATCCCAACCATTAAATTGAAGTACTTCTATGTCTGCAAGAGGAAAGCTGCCGTAAAAAGTCAATTGTATGGTTGATTCAATAACTTCACCGCACAAAAAGATTTTATGCAATTCAGAAATTTGAGCCATATCCATTTCAAGAGATATTTTGCTGATAATTGTATCATGAAAACCATGAGTCTGGACTCCAACACTTAGATAATCAGACATGTGCTTGATTTTGTTATCCTGAATAAAGATCAGTCTTGAAGACTCAACACCAACGTAGGTGATAAGATAAGTTTTTGCCTTTTCAAGATGATATTTTTTCAAAACATGATCAGCAAGTAAAGCGTCGGCACTTGTTATGTAGGGAATTTTTAAATTCTTAACGTTAAAAGCTTCAGCGATATCTTCGAGATGCTTAAGTACGGGAAAATATTCATTCGTATAAATGGAAAGAATATTCCCATCTCCAAAATCCACTGAATCAATATTCTCAATGGAAGCAGAAGTTTTCTGTGACTCAAGCCATTTCTCCAGCATTAATTTTTTTAAATTTTTGGCATTAAGTTTTTCTACATTGGATAGCAGGTGGTATGAAACATGCGGTTCACTAACACTTGGTATGAAAACTAAATCTTTAATCCGATACCTAGATAAAGATCCGACTAAAGGATTTT
>CAZNDS010000114.1:0-8753 GCA_964571865.1 uncultured Ignavibacteriaceae bacterium
TGCTTCTTCTCTTAATAACTTTACTAGTTCTGGAACAGCAGAAGCATCAGTTCCGACGATTTTACCTTTTCTTTTTCCTTCGGGCATTTTCATGTCAACTACATTTAATCGACTTGCATTCCCATCGAATTGCTTTTCTTCTATTACTTTAGATTTCGCTGCCATAATTCCTTTTAAAGATGCATATCTCGGCTCATTCAATCCTTTTTGAGCAGTGATGACAAGCGGAAGTTTTGATTTTACAACTTCTTTACCACCTTCAATTTCTCTCTCGGCAGAGACGTCATTCTCTGTTATATTCAGTTTAACTACTGTACTAATAGATGGATAGCCAAGAAGCTCGGCAAGCATTTGACCAACTGCCGAACTGTCATAATCAACAGACTGTTTACCGCAAAAAACAACATTAGGATCCAAATTTTTAATTTCACCTGCGAGTGCTTCAGCAACTGTAAGTGAATCTACGTTGACTGGACCTTTGATTAAAATTCCCTTATCGACACCCATTGCTAGTGCTTTTCTAATTGACTCTTTGGATGCATCTGTTCCATAACTGATGGCAGTAACCTCACCACCAAATTTTTCTTTTGTTTTCAGTGCCTCTTCGACTGCGAACTCATCATATGGATTGATGACGAATGCGAGCCCGGCAGGATCAATCGCATTCCGCTCAGAGTTTATTTTGATTTTAGCTGCCGTATCGGGCACATGACTAACACAAACCACAATGTTCATTAATTCTTTTCTCAATTATATTTTGAGAATAATTTACTATTCCAATAATAAAATAGCAATTGATTAAATAAATGTTTGTGACTAAATTTTTCTTAGAAATATTTTTTATGACGGAGACCACAGTAAAATATGAGCCCGGCATTGATGATGGAATTGATGTCGGACTTCCTGCTAAAGTACTTTTGTTCAACGACGAAGTACACACCTTCAATGAAGTTATCGCACAAATTATAAAAGCAGTTGGGTGTTCCTTTGACAAAGCTGAAGCATTAACATGGGAAGTTCATTTGCGAGGCAAGGCAGTTGTGTTTTTTGGTGAGATAAGTGACTGTTTGAAAGTCAGCGGCGTTCTGGAGGAAATTGCTCTGCACACGCAAATTGAATCATAGAAGTTTTCTAAGATTTTTTTGGAATGGATTCGACTTTTATTTTTAAAATAAAAAAGCCGCTGAACTCAGCGGCTGAAGAAATAAAATCTTCTATTCATTAATACCTCAACTCGATCTCACGAATTACCATATTCTCATAATTCCCTTTACCTTTGACTACTTCCATTTTCTTAGTGACTTGTGCCAACTCAATTAAAATTTGACTATCTCGGTTTACTTTGAATTCTCTATCGAAGAACTGATAATGCGGATGTGTTATTTTTATCCGATATCGTTTGTATCTCTCTACACCAAAATAATGTCCTTTAGCGAAAACTTCTTTTTTGAAAATTGGAGTTTCGAGAAGGCTGGCGTAAAGATTATAATTAGACTTTAACATTTCATTTGTAGTCCAGTAAATATCTCCGTCACGAGTTGTCTTAGTCTTAAGTTCGCTCGTAATTAATGACCATGGATTAATTCCGTAGTCAGTGAAGTATGAAAATAGTTTGCTTTGCATTGAAAATTTATCAAGAACTTTTTCCGATGCACAATTCTTAAAACCATAAAATCCATAATCGAAGTTGGGGGCGCGGAGTGCAAAATCAGAGAATCTTTCAAATGCTTCAACTCCAAGCTCAGTTCCATCAATTGGTGTAATTGTGACGAGTGCACCTTCGACAGGGAAATGAGTTTCATTGTCTCTTACAAGAAATGATACGTTCGCCAAATAATCTTTTATATAATCTAACCTGTCGAAATAATAGTAGTCTGCGAAATTATCCATTCCGGTCGAGATGTCTTTATACTCGAGAGTAAGATCATTAAATTGTACTTCACTAAAAGTCTGATAATCTGGATTTTCCGAAATTTCTAGTGGGAATAGTTTCCCGGATTGAGTTTTGAAAGTCGATGGTATCGCAAGGTTACGGCAAAATTGCTGTTCGAATCTGATGAATTTGCTAGGAGAAAAATCTAGTACATAATCAAATGTTTCAGCCGGCCAATTTTTATGGTAGTAATTTAAGTTGGGAATCCAAAATTTATTATCATCCACGATACATTCGAAATGAATTCCATTTACTTTTAACATGTTGCGGTTGGCTTGATATTCGAGTGGGAAGGCAGCGATATATCCCTCTGCCGATTTATAATGAAGCCAGAGATCACAGTAGATATTACTTTTCAGTGGTTTCCCCAGACTGAATAACTCAGCATTCACACCATAATAATAATCAGAAATCCCTCTCGGCAGGCAGCATCCATGAAAAACTTTTGAGCAAATTCCTTTAGATACAAGGTCTACTTTATTATCTTTAAGAGCTTGATTTAATCTTTCATTCGAGTCGCCCCGGAAAATGATTGCACTTGGACCTTTCTCTTCAATAACTACCGGCTGATCTTTAACTACTTCAGGTTCAGATGCAGAGCAGCTTAAAAAGATGAAAGGAACAATTGAAAAGAACACAAGATGTAAAATTCTATTTTTCATAAGGCCCATCTTTGTTTGTGGTCGATAATTCATGCAATTTTGCCGAAAGTCTATGCAAAATTTTTGTAAAAGTAAAGTAAAATTTCACTTTTTTTGATTTTTATTATTCCTTTATGGCAACGAGGAAGACTGCAGAATCATTGTTTATAACCGTCAAGTGGAAAAATATTTTTATATTTGTATCGAAATAGAAAGTAATTCTGTTCTTTCCTATTTAATATTTAAATGCTCTTTTAATAATCGCAATTAGGAACTGTGCCGGAATGGATGAACAGGAAGGTATCGAGTCGAAACCATTCCTGAGGGAAAAACCGTCGCAATTTGAAATTATTATGGAGAGGTGCTAGAGTGGTTGAATAGGCCGGTCTCGAAAACCGGTGTAGGCTTAATGTCTACCGAGAGTTCGAATCTCTCCCTCTCCGCAAGTTTTTCTATATTTTAAACAGTGAAGACAATGGGATACATTGTTACGGTTTAACATCGAAATATGAAAAGACTTTAATCCGCCTTCGTCCGTCAGCCGACGGACTTCGGCGGACCTGCCTGCACAAAGCCGAGTCTTTGTTTCGGCGAAGGCAGGCGAGAAGGTTGGGTATAATTCCCCGACGCTTGCGTCGGAACAGGGTTCGGGGCTTGCCCCGAGGTTCATACCATTGATTATAATTTTGGAAAAATACTTACGTTAAATCTCATTGACCATTGAAAATTAATTCTAGTAAAGCATTCGCTGGAAGGAGAGAAGCCAGTCAGTGTGAAATGTCCTGATTCTGCAACAAAGTGAGCCAGAAACAATAATAAGAGAGTTAATTTTTTGGATATTTAGAGTTACAAAATCTCCTGTAATTATTTGCTAGTATTCCATTATTAATTCGATAATGTGATTAATTGTGAGTTCTCGAAGTCCAATCAACAGGAGGATTAAAAAAATAAATGAGAGCTGAAATTTTGGAAGAAATAAATTATACAAAACAAAATATATTAAATAACCGGTTAGATCCATCAATTCTTCAGAATGCCGTCTACGAAATAAGTGAAGCAGTAGACATTTCTGAAAACTTAAATGATCTTTATAAATCAGTACATAAAATTATCAGCAAAATCATGAAAGCTGATAATTTCTATATAGCAACATACTTCCGTGAAGAACAGGCAATAAGTTTTCCATACTTTGTCGATGAGGAGGAAGTATTTGAAGAACATAATGATAAATTTCCCGTCGGAAGAGGACTGACAGCATATGTCATTCGGTATGGTCAATCCCTTCTCTGTGATGTAAAAAGACACCATGAATTAATCAGCACGGGTGAAGTCGAAATACTCGGGCCTCCATCGCAGATATGGCTGGGTATTCCATTGAAAATAGGAAACGAAATTATCGGTGTAATGGCAGTACAGGATTATCGCGATTCTACTACATACGGACTGCATGATAAACGGATGCTCGAGTACGTTTCATCTCAGGTTGCAAAAGCGATTTACAGAAAAAGGGCTGAGGAAAAGATACTGAATTCTGAACTGAAGTATAGAAAGCTTTTTGAATCTGCCAATGATGCAATATTTTTGATGACTGGCGACACATTCATTGATTGCAACGCAAAAACTGAAGAGATGTTTGGGTGCACTCGCGAACAAATTCTGCTGCGGAAACCTTATGAATTTTCACCTTTAGTGCAGACTGATGGTCGTTCTTCAAAGGATAAAGCACTTGAAAAAATCTCTAAAGCGTTTGCCGGCGAACCACAGTTTTTTGAGTGGAAACACCTTAAGCTCGATGGAACACCTTTCTATGCCGAAGTAAGTTTAAATCACATAGTTATAGATGGAAATGACATGCTTCAGGCAATTGTACGAGATATCTCTGAGAGGAAAAATGCAGAAGAGGAGCTAAGACTGTCGGAGCTTAAATATCGAGATATCTTCACACATGCACCGGTTGGTATATATCAAGCTGATAAAAGCGGAAAAATACTTTCGGCCAATCTCATGCTCGCAAAAATGCTTGGATATAACTCAGTCGAAGAGTTACTATCCGTCAATATGAATGAGATTTATCTTAGCAGTGATGAACGGTTTGAATTGATCAAGCAATATGAACCGCTCGGCTCAGCAGCTCTTCTCGAAGTTCAGTGGAAGAAAAAAAATGGCGAGGTTTTTTGGGTCCAAATGAATGCCCATGCTGTTAAAGATGAAGATTCTAAAACTCTCTTCTTTGAAGGATTCGTCTACGATATTAATGACAAAAAAGAATTTGAAAGAAGAATAATTCATGAAAAGGAAAAAGCTCAAGAAGCAAATCGATTAAAAAGCGGATTCCTTGCAGCTATGTCCCACGAAATACGAACTCCGCTTAATGCAATAATCGGATACAATGATGTTCTACGTTCATATTACTATGATTCAACCAATGAAGAAATCCGGCTTTCGTTCGACCTTATTGAAAAAGGTGGTTTGCGGTTAATAGATACAATAACAAATATTCTGGACATTTCCAGATTGCAAGCTGGTGAATTTCCGGTCGAGTATAAGAAATTCTCTTTCAACGAATTATTAGCATCAACTTGTAATTCAATTAAAAAAGATGCCGAATCGCTCGGACTAAAAATCGTCACTGAATTTCCAGATGAAGATTTAGTTGTTTATGCGGATAATTATTGTTTAGACTCTGCTGTAATGAAAATTCTTGATAACGCAATTAAGTACAGCAAGTCAGGCGAAATTAAAGTATCACTCAAAAAAGTTGATGACTTCGCGGTTTGTTCAATCGCTGACCAGGGTGTAGGGATGACTGAAGAATATCAGAAACATTTATTCGAGACATTCAGTCAAGAAGATGTCGGATACAGTCGTTCGTATGAAGGAACTGGTTTGGGATTGGCAATCACAAAAAGATTCATTGACTTAAACAAAGGAAAAATAGAAATTGGAAGTCAAAAAGGAGCTGGAACTGAAGTTAAGTTGAGCATTCCACTCTTAAAAAAAACATAGGATAGAAACGAATGACGGAAACAACAAATACTGCCCCAACGATTTTATACGTTGAAGATATGAAAGATGCTTTTATGCTTGTTAATATCTATCTCAGATCTGGATTTAATGTTCTTTGGGCAAAAAATCCTGAAGAAGCAAATCAGATCCTTGAGAAGATGGACATCAACCTGATATTAATGGATATTTCCCTCCAAGAAAAAAATGATGGTTTTGAATTAGCTCAAAAGATAAAAGTTTCCGATAAGTATAAATCCATTCCTATCATTGCTTTGACTGCATTCGCTCTTAAAGGTGATAAAGAAAGATTCATTGAAGGCGGATTGGATGATTATATTTCAAAACCAATCGAGAAAGAAAGTCTATTAGAGACGATTGGTAAACACATTAGCTGAGAATAATGCTTATTTGTTCGTTGAATTTTATTCTTTAATTTAGAATGGTCGAGAACCGCCCAGTATATTTTGAAGGCACATTATTTACTGAGTGATTCAGAAGTGAGTTCTATGAGAGAAAAAAAATGAGTAAAGAGAAAGAAAAATCAAAGCAGAACCGTGTTGAAACCGCTTCCATCTTAGAAGCCACGCTTGAGGCAATAAAAGATGGAATACTGGTAATTGACCTTGAGGGAATGGTTACAAAAGCGAATAAAAATTTCTTGAGTATGTGGAGAATTCCGCAAGAACTTTTCGACACAGGCGATGATTCAAAATTATTGGATTATGTTCTCGATCAATTGAAAGAGCCGGATGTTTTTATCAATAAAGTACATCAGCTATATGCAAATCCTACAGAAGAAAGTTTTGATATCCTTCAATTCAAAGATGGGAGAGTATTCGAGCGTTCTTCTAAACCATATTTCCTTGATGATGAAGTCGTCGGACGTGTATGGAGTTTTTACGATGTTACAATAAGACACCACGCAGAAGAAAAATTAAAATTGTTTGAAAAAGCAATAATAGGTGTTAGCGATGGAGTCTTTGTTGTAAATCTGAACTTCGACATGGTTTATATCAATCCTGCTGCATTAGCCCTTTATGGTTACTCCGAAGAGGAAATGAAGGGTAAAAATCTCAGGATGTTCTGGTCTGAAAAGAATACTAAAACAACATTCAGGGATTTGGTTCGAGAAACACTGAAAGGAAATTGGAAAGGTGAATTATATTCAAAGACAAAGGATGGGAAAGATGTTCCAATTGTTCTCTCAACATCTTTTTTAAAGGATGAGAATGGGAAGCAAATTGCATTAATTGGCGTATTAAAAGACATTACTGCGCGCAGAAGAATGGAAACTTTGAATAATGCGCTGTACAGAATCTCGGAGTCCGTACATTCAACATCAAATCTTGAAGAATTATTTGAACGCATTCACTCGATTGTGAAAGATATGATGCTTGCAAATAACTTTTATATTGCATTATATGATGATTCTTCGAACATGATCAGTTTCCCTTATTTTGTTGATGAATTTGATCCCCCTCAGCCGCCGAAAAAGTTTGGCAGAGGTTGTACAGAATATGTTTTGGGTACAGGTTCTCCAGTGATAATCGATAAAGAATTATCGGACGAATTGAATCGTACTGGGGAAGTTGATATAATCGGGTCCCCGTCAGAAGTTTGGCTTGGTGTTCCTTTAAAAATTGCGAGAAAGACGATCGGTGTAATGGTTGTTCAAGATTATCACGATGAATATGCTTATGGAGAGAATGATAAAGAAGCATTGATGTTTGTATCAGAGCAAGTTGCTTCTGCAATTGAACGTAAGAGAAATGAGGAAGAACTAAAACGTTATACTTACGAACTTCAAAAAAGTAATGATCTGCTGGAAGTTCGTGCAAATGAATTAAGAGAACTAAATGATCAGTTGGTTGACTCAGAGCAGCGCTTGATTGAGCTTAATCAAAAGAAAGATAAATTTTTCTCAATTGTTTCCCACGATCTTAAAAGTCCGTTCAACTCGCTACTTGGATTTTCAAGTCAGCTTTACGATGGTATGGATGATTTCAGCGATGAGGAAAAGAAGAAATATATTGGATACATCAACGATTCCTCGAAGCACCTTTTCAACTTAGTACAAAACTTATTGAGCTGGGCGCTAATTCAAAGAGGGAAGGAAAAATATGAACCACAGAATTATAATCTTAAAGAATTCAGCGAACAAATCATAAGCATATTACGGGGTAATGCAGTTAAGAAAAATATTTCGCTCAGAAATGAAATCAATCCTGATCACATCATCTACGCCGATGATGATATGCTAACATCTATTTTACAAAATTTAATCTCCAATGCAATTAAATTTACTAACTTAGGTGGAAAAATAGATGTTACGAGCATATTAAAAGATGAAATGGTTCATGTTTCAATTAAAGATAATGGTGTTGGAATGGACCAACATGCCTTACAAAAAATTTTCCAAATTGAATCTAAACATTCAACCGCAGGCACTGCAGACGAACATGGAACGGGATTTGGATTAATCTTAGTAAAAGAATTAGTAGAGAAGAACAGGGGAAATATTTGGGTCGAAAGTGAAGTCGGTGTGGGAACGACATTTACTTTTACACTTCCGAAAAGTGCTGCATGATATTAGGCGTCTAAAAAATAATTAGAAAAAATTAAAATTTCGTTATATTACTTTAGAGAGGCGGTCTCAAGAGGTTCTCTCTCCGAAGAAGTTCTTCGGACGATACATCCCGACCCACCTGCCACTATATCTTATAACTTGGCGGGCAGGTTTCTATTTGTATGTCTCTTCTTAATCGGGATTACTCGAGAACTTTTTTATTCTTTTCGGTTTTTCCGTGGGAGAAATCAGTACTTCTGAGACAGCTTCATAAAGAAAATTTGCCACTCATTGTCTGAACCTCCTATAGCAGTGAGAGCGGAGAAATTCGCTTAATAAAAAACAGTGAGTGGCATTTTAGAAACACGAATTACCTCTTTCAGGTGGAATCTCTTCTAGTCAATCCCCCTTTTAGTGAGTAATGATGTAAACTTAAGAATCTGATAGAACACGGATGACGCGGATTCAGCGAATTAACACAGATAAAATCCGTGAAAACTTGTCCGCCCCCGGCGGATCGGTGTCATCTGTTTAATCCGTGTTCTATTCTCTTTTATCCCAAATTTGTCATTAGGTAACAATTTCTAATGACCGCCATTAGAAAAAA
>CAZNDS010000115.1:0-8680 GCA_964571865.1 uncultured Ignavibacteriaceae bacterium
TTTTTCTAATGGCGGTCATTAGAAATTGTTACCTAATGACAAATTTGGGTTTAATCAATCGAATTCTAAACGGAAATTAAATTTTTTCTTTTCAATACAAAAAATAAAAAGTATATCTTTTTAGTGGAAGATATCTGTATAATTGTATAGTAAAATGATTTCGGAGTTAACATGAAAACAGTTTTAATTTCAATTCTGACTTCTATAGTACTCTTTAATTGCACGTATGCTCAAGAGGGATCAGTAACTCAAATAATCCCGTTAATAGAAATCACCGATTCACCTCAAGACATCAATCATTTGAAAGTGATTTCAAAAAAGTTATTGATGAATGCTGCAGTCATTGATTCGAAAATACTTACGACCGGTGAAATTATGCAAATTACAGGAGGTGTTTTGATAGCTGGCTTTGTACTTACGATAACTGTTTTCAAACAAGATATATTTACAACACTCCCTTTAGCTTTATTAGGTTCGGGGGTTGCGTTAATATTTATGGGATCATCATTGGAATAAAAATTTGGAGACCGCGTTGGGGCATCATTATAAGGTGGGTTTAATTGTGAGGTGACCGGTTAGGGCTATTACTCCGCGATCTCCAAACAAATTTTTATTTTGACTCAATTCATTTCATTACAATGGTTTCAATAAATAAACAGCATTTTGAGTCATCCAATATATAAAAGAACAATGTAATTAATATACATTACGTTTTTTTGTGCAAAATAGTTCCAGAGAGTAAATATTTCCCCTATTGGGATTTTCTTCAAAGGTAAAGATAATTCATTTTTCACCAAAATCAATCCAATTATTCACAAACTGACTTCGTGCGCACGAACGAATTAAAACATAATACTTTGCAATCAGAGCTGGCGATGGGATTCGAACCCGCAACCTGCTGATTACAAATCAGCTGCTCTACCGTTGAGCTACGCCAGCAACTTTGATAATTCTTTCAATAACAATATTTACAATATACATTACGGAATTTCAGATTATCCATAAAAAATGCCTGCCCATTTTTCAATAGACAGGCAGTCATTCAAAAATTGCGATGCAAAAATAAAAAAAAATCTTTGTAAATCAAATCAAACATCATAATACATTGCAAACTCATGCGGATGCGGACGGAGAGCCATTTCTTTTACTTCTCTCAGTTCTTTATATTTCAGCCAAGCATTAATTACATCTTCGGTGAACACATTGCCTCTTAAAAGGAAGTCGTAATCATCTCTAAGTGCATTGAGTGCTTCGTCCAAACTTCCCGGTGTATGCTTTACATTTATTAGTTCCTCAGGTGGAAGATCATAAATATCTTTATCAAGCGGTTCTCCCGGATCGATCTTATTAATCACTCCGTCAATACCAGCAAGTAAGAGTGCTGAGAATGCCAGATATGGATTACAAGCTGGATCCGGGCAGCGGTATTCAACCCGCTTCGATTTTGGAGTCATCGTGTACATTGGAATCCTGATTGCTGCACTTCTATTTCGCTGTGAATATGCTAAGTTTACAGGTGCTTCGAATCCAGGAACTAATCTTTTATAAGAATTCGTTGTCGGATTTGTGAAAGCACAAAGAGCCGGTGCGTGTTTTAATAATCCTCCAATGTAATAAAGCGCACTATCACTTAATCCTGCATAATTATTTCCTGAGAAAAGTGGTTTGCCTTTCTTCCACAAACTCTGATGAACATGCATACCGCTTCCATTATCTCCATATAAAGGTTTGGGCATGAATGTCACAGTAAAATTATTTTTTCGTGCAGTATTCTTAACAATATATTTGAAGAGCATAAGTTGATCAGCAGCCTGAAGCAATGGCGCAAATCTAAGATCAATTTCAGATTGACCGCCAGTTGCAACTTCGTGATGCTGTGCCTCAACATGGATCCCACAATTAATCAAATTCATCACCATTTGATTTCGTAGGTCATTTAATGAGTCGGTCGGCGGAACAGGAAAATATCCTTCCTTCAATCTTGGTTTATAAGCTAAGTTTGGATATTCCTCTCTCCCTCGATTCCAAACTCCTTCCTGAGAATCCAGAAAGTAATAGCTTGAGTTGATAGTCGAATCGAATCTTGCATCATTGAAAATGAAAAATTCCGCTTCGGGACCGAAATAGACTGTATCTGCAATTCCGGTTGACTTCAAAAACAATTCTGCTTTTTGTGCAATGCTGCGTGGACATCTTTCATACCTTTCTCTTGTAATCGGTTCAAAGACATCGCATATCAAGCTAAGGGTTGGAATTTCGATAAAAGGATCAACGATTGCGGTTGTTGGATCAGGAATAATAATCATATCACTTTCATTGATTGCCTTCCATCCTCTAATGCTCGATGCATCGAATCCAAATCCATTCTCAAATGAAGATTTATCGAATTCGGAAACAGGTATAGAGAAGTGCTGCCATTGGACGGGGAAATCAATGAACTTGAAATCAATCATTTTAATTGAATGCTTTTTGATAAGTTCAAATACATTGTCTATAGGGGAGAGAGATTTGGGCATATATATCCTTTCAACTTGTAAATAATTTTTACTTAGGTTACTAAACTCAAGCGGGTAAGCTTATTTGGATGGTTTGAACTTCTTTAAGTGCTGTTAAGACGACGTTGGTTTTCGTTCCGGTGACACCAGGCCAGGCTTGTATCTTCGATAGAATTTTTTCAAGAGAAGAAGTATCCTTGGTTACAACTTTCAACAGGTGCGAACCCTCACCAGTAATCGAGTGACATTCTAATATTTCGCTCTCAGCATCGGCCTTCTTTGTAAATGTATCATAATATTTTGATGATTCCATAAAAACAAAAATGAATGCAGTGACATCATAGCCAGCAGACTTAGAATCGATAATAGCTGTATATTGTTTTATCAATCCGCGTTCTTCAATCTTTTTTAGTCGTTCGCTTACTGCTGGAATTGTGAGCCCGACTTTTTCTGCAATTGCATTTCTTTTTATCCTTGCATTATCTTGAAGAAGATTAATAATTTGAATATCTATATTATCAATTGTGTGCATTAATACCTCGTTGGAACATCTTATTATAACTCAAGGTTTTTTTAATTAGAGGGATTAAGCAGTTGTCAATTCCCTTAATCTGTATTTAAACCTTATTAATTTACTTATAAAGTAAAGATAATTTTTGCCATTTACAATAATAATTTAAGCAGTATTTCACACTCGCTTAATAAATTTAAGCGCTTTAATAAATATGCTTTTGAATTACTATTATATTTCAATAACAGATTTGTTTTGGTTCTCTAAGTTAAACTTGTCTTCGAGTTTTTTCTTTTTCTTTTTTTCTATCGTAGACTTTCTTTGAAGCGATTTTCTTAGGAGTCTGTTTCGGAAGGGGAATTCTAATTTTCTTTTTTTTCTGTATTTTCTTTTTCATAAAAAGAGAGCCTGCAGCCCTCACTGCAGGCTCCGGAAAGTTAATTTTATTTTTGATAGATCATTTTTACTGTAGCTCGGTAATTTGCAGCTGATAATTCTACTAAATAAATTCCACTGTTTAGCCCATCTGCAATAAATGGAATAGTGTGATTACCTGGATTAATTATACCTTCGAATAAAGTTTTTACCTCTCTGCCAAGCCAATCATACACTTTCAAACTGATATTCTGTGATTGAGGAATATCAAATTTTATGTTAGTAGTCGGATTAAAAGGATTAGGATAATTATGATAAAGTTTAAATAGTGTTGGTACAGATTCGCAAATCACGACATCCGTTAAGACAACTTTAATTTTTCGAATACTGCTGTATTCGCCCCATCCTGCAGCATTTGCAGCACGAACGCGCCACCAATAATCCTGATTATCTGAAAAACCTGTTTTAACAGTGAATGTATCTACAACGCTGGAATCCAATATTGCAGTCGCCATCGTCGGACTGGTATCAATTTCAAACTGGTATTTCGTAACTTCTGGTTCACCCTTTAACCATGAGAATGTAACACCCGGAGTGTTCAATATTGCATTATCGGCTGGCTCAGATAAAATTACGGCAGTTGGTGCAAGTGGAATTGTTTTAAATTTCCAAATACTCGACCATTCGCTTGTTCCCCAAGTTTCCTTTGCTTTAACTCTCCAATAAAACCAAGTCGAGCGGTCCAATTTACTCATCATCTTAACTGTATCTGTAAGTGTAGAATCAGAAAATACGAGTGTATTAAAATCAATGTCTTTAGCTACCTGTAAATGGTAAATTGCTGCTGAAGTCGGAATCTCGTTTTTAATGCCGCGATTAGCTTGCGTTAAAACTCTTTGCCATGAAAGAGTTGTGTTCAGTGGAAGATTCAACGCATTATTCGGCGGATAGCTTTGCAACGGTGCAGCTAAAGAGACTTTTGCTCTTCTCATGGCTCCTTGGAGTATTGTTCTTGTTTCAACCACTTGAATAAATATAACGATTTGAGAGTTTTTAATATCCCATCCTGAATTCCAAGTTATATTGCGATTGAAAGTTTTCGTTTCATTTGGATTGATTGTGAATGTTTCTCCGTTTGCATCAGGATACATTTTTCTCATCACTTTGTGATGAACTGGATCGCCGTTTGTACCAGTATAATTTAATTCACTTTCAATAATTACTGTTTGCAGTACAAGAGTACCAGATGGGATGGGATTATTATCTGATGTCACAACTATACTTAATGTCCCACCAGTTGTTGAGTTAAGATCCCCGTTGATGTCAATTGTAAATTGACTTGGCACAGACATTTGATTAATTATCAGATTGGGCCAATTGCTATAAGATGATCCTCCATTGATTGTACCATCAATCCTCGCATGAGGAACTGATGAGACCGAATAATAATTTTTTCTTGCAAGGTTGTCTGTTGGATTCGCATGATAATAAGGATCGTTACCTGGCGCCGGCCAATACATATGATATTTAATAATAGCTACACGATCTTTATTGGCATATGATTTAATCCAATTGTCAAAATATTGATTGGCAGGAACACAAGGAGGACATGTTGTGCTTGTGAATTGTTCCATCAAGACAATTCTATCGGCACTGTTTGATTGTTGAATCCCAACCAATGAAATTACCAGAAGCAGAATAATTCTACGCCACATATTATTACTCCATTTTTTAAATATTACTTGTTAATGTCATTCTGAAACCGCTGAATGGATACACTTGTCTACAAATACCATTTGAACATACGACTCCACCCCTCTCATCTCCATAAGCTAAAATCAAAAGGTGGTTCGTACCAAATCTATAACTTCCTTCGACAATAATCCAATTCTTTTTTCTTTCAGGTTCGAAATCACTTGTGGTGGATTCCCATTTCATCCCAAAGGAAATACTAGGAGACTTAGAAACAGCAATCGCAAATAACTGATTAAAATATCTTTCAGAAAGCGGAAACCTTTTAACCCATTGACTCTCTGAAATAAATTTTAAACTCCAATTTCCAGAAATAATATGTTGAATTTCCATTGGAATTGTTGTCAGTCTTGTCGGTTGAATTTTTGAGAGCGGGTTTAAAATATCGTAAACAGTTTTGCTCCTTCTATTAAAAGCCAGCCGCATGTAATTTTCAAAATTGTCATCGAGGAAATATTCTACATCGAAGTAAATTTCCCAAAATGGTTCCCTCTTCTCAGAAAGTGATGGGAATAGGGCACTGCCGGATCCTGTTTTTGTCAATTTAAAAGTCTTGGGATCTAAATCATATTCATAATGACGACTCGAAACAGCAAGATTACCATTCAACGTTGTCCGCGAATTAACAGAAACGAAAGCATCTATTTGAAAACCAACT
Source organism: uncultured Ignavibacteriaceae bacterium (assembly GCA_964571865.1). Classification (GTDB taxonomy): domain Bacteria; phylum Bacteroidota; class Ignavibacteria; order Ch128b; family Ch128b; genus JAHJVF01. The sequence continues at coordinate 5,792 of CAZNDS010000115.1, forward strand.
TCATCGTTGAAATCTGTGACATGAGGATATCTTTTGAGTAGAGAAAACAAATGTTCCTTATGAACGATCGGAGGATTCTGGAATGACAACATTGCAGTCGATCTGAAAGGATCGCTTCTCAGAAATTGATCAACAATGTCAAATCTGTAATCCTTGTATTCTAAAGTTATTCCAAAACCATCACCCGAGTGTGTAAGAGAAGAATAGAATGCACTCCCCCTGGAACTATCTCTTCCAGAAACTGCAGTGAATTTTGTTGCATAAGATGCGTATAAATCAAAATCGAATAGGTTTATCCTAAAAAAATATTCAGGGATCTTTACGATTGTTGTGTCAAATGTTGTAACTATGTTAGGAAGTTTATTTTCCGACCAAACAAAGTTCCCTCCGAAACTCACAAAATCAATTGGTGATATTTTCAATGAGCCTGCCCGAATTTTATATTTTTCTATTCTTTTATCTTCCGTTAGAATTGTTGACGGTACTAAGAAATCAACATCACCTCCAACCAGTTCAGCTTTCATAAATGAATTCGAATATCCAATTTTGATTCCTTCAAGATTCGAATCATAGCCTAAAGGTCTTTCTTCAAAAAGATTGAGCGATAATCCTCTTGAAAATAACGTATATAAGTCCCCTGCCCGTACGCTAAGTCCTTCTTTTTCAAATTCAATATATTTTTTTCTCAATCCTTTATATGGCAATCCGAACTCTGGCGGATTGCTGACCTCAAGCCGGAATCCAAGTGTAAAATTAGAGAAGAAGAATCTCGCATCTGTATAATTTTCAAAATATTCTTTCTTTATTTTTGAAACGAAACCACCTTCACCGAAATTTTCAAAGCCTGTTCCAAATTGAAAATTATTAGAAATTGAAGAAGATAGAGATTGGGCAAAACTAAAATCATTTATACATAATAGTGCCAGGGTAATTAAAGCCAGTTTAAATATTTTCATAATAAAAATTCTTAATTGGATAATGAGATTTGTTTACTCGCTTTGAAGTAATTTTACAATATCTTGTTCAATGAATTTTTCATCTCCAGGAAGATAGCCTGTACGCGTCTTTACAATTTTACCAGACTTATCAATTAGAATTGAATATGGGAGACTTTGACCATTTAATTTTTCAAAAACTTTTGAATTTGGATCGAGTAAACAAGGCATAGTAAAATTTTGCGATGCGAAAAAAGATTTTACTTTTGCTAGACTTCGTGGTGTGTCAATACTGATTGCCAATAAAGTAAATCCTTTTTCACTGTACTTCTCATAAATCGCCTGCATGGTTTTCAATTCCGCCCTGCACGGCTGACACCATAATGCCCAAAAGTTAATATAGACCGGACCTTTTTCGAGAAACTCCGCGAGAGTTCGATTCTTGCCGTTCAAATCTTCTAAAGAAAAATTTATTAATTGATTTTGTGCATTTGTTAACTGAGATGCTGCAATTAAAAATGCAATTGCAAAATATTTATATACCACTTGAATTTCCTCAACGAAAAATTTGAGTGCAATATAGAGGAGTGACGATTTTATTTCAATCAGAATTTTTCAAAAAAAAGTTCGATTTTAGAATTAAATCGAACTTTTCTAATACAATTATTTAGAATCGAATACTGATCGAAAAATGTTGTGTATAATCAAGCAATCCAAAATCCTGATATGCATAGTCGAAATTCACACCGAGACTGCTTGTGAAATCGTATCGCACGCCAGCACCGAGAGTTAATCCTTCTTCCGTATTTCTTAACAATAAAGATTTGTATCCAGCACGCAACGAAATGAAATTTGCAAAGGTATATTCAGCACCGACATTTATACTCTCCGCATTATCATTTGGATGGAGTGCATCAGCTCCGACTGTGAACTTATGGGTAGAAGTGTTCAACAAATCCATAGCAATTCCTACTCGGAATAATAATGGAAGCGGATAAGAATCTGTGTTCAAACTTGCGAGAACTTGATCGTTATTCCCATAGATATTTGGATCGACATCATACAAGACAAGCAGATCTTTTCCGCTCAATCTCATATCGGTGCCAAAATTTGAAATTGTTGCTCCAATTCTCAATCCCATAATGTCAGATGTAAATAACGTTCCAACATCAAAAGCGATTGCATCAGCGGAACTGTTCCAGATGCTTTGATTAATATATTTTACACTACCACCAATCGAAAATCGATCTGTCAAAGAGTAAGCATACGAAAGAGCAATAGACATATCTCTTGCACCGAAAAATTCACCCGTGCCATCTTGCTCTCGCAAAGTTGTCACCTCCATTTTACCATAATCAAGGTAAGTTAGACTTAATCCAACAGTTCCTAATCCATCTAAATTAATTTTCGCACCTGTCCAATTAAAAGTAATATCGGCAAACCATTGAGTATGAGAAAACAGAGCTTCATCGTAGGGCGTAACAGCTGCACCTGCAGGATTCCAATATAATGCCGTTACATCATTGGCTGTCGCAGCGATTGCTCCTCCCATTGAAACAGCACGCGGTCCAATTCCAACATTTAGGAATGGAGCTGCGGTTGAGCCGACTTTTGTTTGTCCAAAAAGTGTTCCGGAAATTAAGACTAAAAAAATTATTAAATACTTTTTCATTGCAGTCTCCATTATTTAATAAGGGCGAATTTGCCCGTTTTCGTTCCGATTTGTGGAGCTTCAACTACATAAACATAAACTCCAAATGCAACATCCATATTCTCCTCAGTCCGTAAATTCCAGAAAACATCTCCCACATATAAATCATTCTGGTATAAAGTTCTTATCAATTCACCTCTAACTGTGAAAATAGAAACTTTTGAACCGGGCGGAACATAGGTGAAACGAATTTCCCTCTCGCCTCTTCCACTTGTCTGAGTACTCAAAAGTCTTGATTCAGCT
>CAZNDS010000116.1:0-8617 GCA_964571865.1 uncultured Ignavibacteriaceae bacterium
CTGATTGCTTAACGCTGAATGCTGAATGCTGAACGCTGAATGCTGATTGCTGAACGCTGAATGCTGATTGCTGAACGCTGACATCTGAACACCGAGTAAAATAAAGAAGAAATAATTGTATTAAATGAAAGACATTAAAGAAAAATTTTCCGATTTCAATTTTTTGCTTTTGATGATTGCTTCCCTTGTTGTTTTCGGAGTATTGATTTACAGTGTAAGCAGCATCATATCACCAATAATAATATTCTTAATCCTGCTGATAATCTTATTTCCGCTTAGATCGAATAAATTTGCCAGCTCACTGTTGTGGTCTTCTTTGCTTCTGTTTTTCATCTGGATGTTTGATGAACTTGGAGAAATACTCTTGCCATTCATTATAGCATTCATTCTTGCATACATTCTTGATCCGGTTCTTGACAAGCTCCAGAATCGAAATATTTCAAGAACTTTGAGTGCTGCAATTATAATGATAGGTGTTTCCATATTTATCGGAATGATAATCGCATTCGTTGTGCCGCCTTTCTTTGGGCAGATTACAAACCTAATTTCAGCCGCACCGCAATTTGCAAGTAACTTTCAATTTTGGATTCAAAATAATTTACTGGTGTTTCTTGAAAAACTTGGTCTCCCAAAGGAAGCGATCGAAACTTATATTATAAGCAATGTCTCTGCTAAGATTGAAGAAATCCTGACTTCTATTCTAAACGGATTTCTAAACATCTTCGGAAGTATAGGGACTGTACTGAATCAACTCGTCAATCTTTTTATAATTCCGATTTTAACTTTTTATATTCTAAAGGATTTTGATTTCATTCTCGAGAATTTTAAGAATCTTTTTCCCAAAAGATTTCATCAATCAATGGAAGATTATACTGCAAAAATCAATAAGATTGTCGGCAGTTATTTACGCGGGGCATTGATTGTTTGCTTGATCAATGCGGCTGTCATAACAACTTTCCTATCTATTATAGGAGTGCGCTATTCGTTTGTGCTTGGAATTTTATCCGGTGTGTTTTGCTTCATTCCGTATTTTGGGGTGCTTATAAGTTTTTCAATAGGATTTATCGTCGCGTTGTTTAGCGGGCTTGCTCCGATAAGTTTACTACTCGTTCCGATACTTTACTTTGGAGAAAATCTGTTAGAGAGCAGTATCTTTTATCCAAAAATCGTTGGCTCACAAATTGGAATGCACCCGGCAATGTTGATTTTGTCATTATTTGTGTTTTCTTATTTCTTGGGGCTTGTTGGAATGTTGATCGCAGTTCCAACAACTTCAATAATTTTATTGATCGTAAGTGAAAGAATTGAGAAACGCGATCTTAAAACTTTGTAAAGATTTTATTTGTTTAAGTAAGGAGTTCTAATTGCCAGAGTTTGTACATCTTCATAATCATTCTGATTTCAGTCTTCAAGATGGTGCCTGCCGAATTTCCGATTTAGTACGTGCCGCAGTTGATAATAAAATGAAAGCTGTTGCTTTGACTGATCATGGCGTTCTATTCGGTGCCGTTGAATTTTACAAAGAAGCCAAAGCGAATGGAATAAAACCGATCATCGGAATGGAAGCATACGTTACAATCGATGGCGATAGATTTTCGCGTCCTGCAGTTCCTACTATTATGACAGCAACTGGAAAGAAGCGTGCGAAGCATTATAATCATTTAGTTCTTATTGCCAAGAACGCGCAAGGATTTAAAAATCTTGGAATTCTCTCAACACTTGGATTCACAGAAGGATTTTATTCCCGCCCAAGAATTGACATAGACTTGATTAAAAAATATTCAGATGGACTGATCTGTCTTTCAGCATGTGCTGCCGGTGTCGTTGCGTATCCGCTTGTCAATAACGATTACGATCGTGCAAAAAGAACTGCGATTAAATACAAAGAAATTTTTGGCGATGATTTTTATCTCGAACTGCAGAACCACAACATGGACGTGGACGAATACATCATGCAGGGAATTCCAAAAATCGCAAAAGAAATTAATGCTAAACTGATTGCGACTAATGATTGTCATTATATCAAACCAAATCATGCAATCCCTCACAATGTCCTAATTAAAATTTCGGAATCACGCGGCGAAGTCGATTACGAAACGCTGCGATATGGAACGGATCAAATCTATTTCAAGAATTCGGAAGAAATGGCTCAACTGTTCCGTGACTTTCCCGATGCAATTGAAAATACTCTCGAAGTCGCTGAAAAATGTAATCTTGAAATTAAACTTGGCGAAAACTTTTTCCCGAAATTTCCAATTCCGGCAGATGCTGGAACAGATTCACTTGATGATTATTTAACTAAGCTGACTTATGATGGACTTAAAAATAAAGTTGAAAACATAACAGATGATTTGAAAAAGCGGGTTGAGTATGAACTTTCTGTTATCAAACAGATGGGTTACTCCGGTTATTTTCTTATTGTGCAGGATTTTATCCATGCGGCAAAAAGTAAAAGTATTGCAGTCGGTCCTGGTCGTGGTTCGGTTGCAGGAAGCTTAGTTTCTTATGCTCTTGATATAACAAATGTTAATCCACTCGATTATGGATTGCTCTTTGAAAGATTTTTAAATCCTGATCGTGTCTCAATGCCCGATATTGATTGTGATTTTGCAGATGATGGCCGAGAAGAGATAATTCAGTATGTGCGAGAAAAATACGGTGCAGAAAACGTCGCGCAAATTATTACTTTTAACAGACTCGCTTCAAGACAGATTATTAACGATGTCGGTCGTGTTCTCAATCTCCCGATTCCAGAAGTTCGTGAGATAACGAAAAACATTCCTTCAATTTTTGGTAAAGTATTATCGATTAATCAAGCAATAAAGGAAGTTCCAGCGTTAAGTTTTTTAAAACGTCCTAAAGATGAACGAATTAAGAAACTCATCGAATATTCAACCGTCCTTGAGAATTTAAATCGTAATGCATCAGTTCATGCTGCAGGAGTTGTGATCGCCCCTGGTCCAATTCAAGAATACGCACCTTTGTACAAAACTAATGATGATTCGATTGTAACTCAGTATGACATGAAAGACCTAGAAGAGGTTGGACTTGTAAAGATGGACATTCTTGGCCTGCGTACATTAACGATAATTCAGAAATCATTAAAGTTCATCAAAGAAATTTATAATGTTGATATTGACATAGAAAAAATTCCTCTCGACGATCCAAAGACTTTCGAATTGTTTGGAAAAGGAAAAACTGTCGGTGTATTCCAGTTTGATAAGCAGCACACACAAGAATATTTGAAGCGGCTAAAACCGACTTCGATTGCAGAACTTTCTGCTATGAATGCACTGAACAGACCCGGTCCGATGCAATACATCGATGAATTCATCGATAGAAAATATGGACGTAAACAAATCAGATACATTCATCCATCTCTCGAACCGATTTTAAAAGAGACTTACGGAATTATTGTTTACCAAGAACAAGTCATCCGAATTGCAAATGAGATTGTTGGTTACTCACTCGCTAAAGCTGATTTGATGCGCCGAGCCATGGGCAAAAAAGACGAAAAACTAATGATTGCTCTTGAGATGGAATTTCTTGAAGAGGGTGTGAAGAACGGGCTTGAGAGAAAGATAGTCGAAGAGATTTTCGATGAAATAAAAAAATTCAAGGACTACGGATTCAATAAGAGTCACAGTGTTGCTTATTCAATTCTTGCATTTCAAACGGCATATTTAAAAGCTCATTACCCGGTTGAGTTTTTAGCTGCAAACATGTGCGCCAACTTGACAAAGCAGGATGAAATTTCACCGTTTCTAAATGAATGCACCAAAATGCATATTCAAGTCCTGCCGCCAAATGTAAATGAGTCTCAAGTTGATTTTACAATTGAAAGTGGTGCGATTCGGTTTGGATTAGCTGCAATTAAAAATGTTGGTGTTTCAGCGGTTGAAAATATCGTTGAAGCTCGGCAGGAGAGACACTTCGCAAGCATTTTCGATTTTTGCAGCCGAACCGATACGCGGATAGTTAATAAACGTGCACTCGAAGGTTTGATTTTAGCCGGAGCTTTTGATCGTCTGCATAAACATCGTTCTAAGCTTTTTCATGGTGTCGATATCGCATTAAGCTATGGACAGAAAAAACAAGAGAGAGATCGGATCGGACAGGCATCCATTTTTGATGCCCCCGCAGTTGACGGGGAAACAAATCACGAACCAAAACTCCCGAATGTGCATACATGGTCTCGTCCTGAAAGATTGAGAAAAGAAAGAGAAGTTTTGGGATTCTATATTTCAGGGCATCCACTTTCAGATAATGATCTTTTCGTTCGATCATTCAGCAATATTTTCCTGGGTGAAGTTGAGCATTATGATGAGCGCGATCGAGCAGTAACGGTTTGCGTGGTTCTTCTCGAAGTTACTACAAGAATTTATAAGGAAACAAAAACTCTTGCTAAAATAAAGATACAAGACTTAACAGGAGAGAGTGAAGGAATTTTGTTTGACGAACAATATAAAGTCTATCAAAACCTTCTTAAAGAATATAGTACCGTTATACTTCGCGGTATCGCAGAAAAAAGAGGCGACTCAATTCAAATCCGAGTAAATGAAGTAATTCCTATTGAAGATGCAATTCCTCGATTGGCTTCAGGAGTTGTTGTAGATTTAGAAATTGATAAGACTCCGAAAGAGTCTCTTATTAAATTGAAAGAGACTTTAATAAAACACAAAGGAGGTGCCCCGGTTTTTCTCAATGCAATTGCCAAAGATGGAAAGAGCGAGAGATTCGTATTGAAAAATCATTTAGTCTCTATGAACAATGGAATTCTTAATGATTTAGTAAAAATCTTCCCAATCGAAAATGTTTTAATTTTGTCGAAATAGAAATTTTCTCCTCTAAGTTAATGGTTATTTGGAATGAATTTTAATGCAGGTTGATTTATCCCTTTTGGTTTTTTAAGTTGAGCAAACTTTTTATGATTTTGAACGAGTTAAAAGGAGATATATGGAAAAGAACTGGGCACTGATTCTTGGTGCGTCGAGTGGATTTGGCGGAGCTTCCGCCGTTGAGCTGGCAAAGAATGGTTATAATATTTTTGGTGTACACCTCGATAGACAAATTACAATGCCGAAAGTTCAGCAAATAACCAAAAAAATTGAGAGGACAGGAAATCATGCAGTGTTTTTTAATATCAATGCTGCAGATGCTATAAAAAGAAATGAAATTTTAGACGAAATAAAAGAAAGATTCTCAAAGGAAAAAGGCAAAGTAAAAGTTTTCATTCATTCACTTGCATTCGGCACTTTGAAGCCATTCATTGCAAAGCAATCCACCGATGCGATCTCACAAGCTCAGATGGAAATGACTATGGATGTCATGGCGAACTCACTTGTGTACTGGACTCAAGGACTCGTCTTCAGAAATCTTCTCGGAGAAGGCGGAAGAATTTTTGGATTAACGAGTGCAGGTTCGCACACCGTAATAAATAATTATGGAGCTGTTTCTGCCGCAAAAGCTGCTCTTGAGTCTCACATTCGTCAGCTTGCCGTCGAACTCGCACCGATGCGCATTACAGCTAATGCAATTTTAGCAGGTGTTACTGACACTCCGGCGCTTCATAAAATTCCCGGTGCCAAACAAATGATAGACGTGGCAAAATCAAAAAATCCATTTGGTAGATTGACAGTTCCTGAAGATGTAGCGCATGCAATTGTCTCACTGTGCGAATCTAATTGCGATTGGATTTCGGGAAATGTGATTGGAGTAGACGGTGCAGAATACATTGTCAATTACATTGGTGAGAAAACGAATAAATAGAATAAATAAAATTTTGTTAAGAGGATAAAATCGATGTTTGAATTTAAATTTACTGAAGAACAAAACATGCTGCGGGAGATGGTTCGTGATTTTACAAATAATGAAATAAAACCAATCGCGAATAAAATTGATGAAGAAGAAAAAATTCCTGCTGAGTTAATAAAAAAAATTGCTGAACTAGGTCTTCTTGGAACAGCTTTCCCGACGGAATACGGTGGCGGCGGTTTTGGCGAAGTTGGTTATTGTATCCAGCAGGAAGAAATTTCACGTGCTTGTCTTTCCACTGCTACATTTATCGGGGCGCATCAATCGATCGGAACTAATGCAATTTTCCTCGGCGGATCCGAAGAAATGAAAAAGAAATACGTTACGCCGCTTGCACAGGGGGAAAGCATTGGTGCATTTTGTTTAACAGAAACACAAGCCGGTTCCGACTCGTTCAATGTTAAAACCCGAGCACAATTTGATGGCAACGAATGGATATTGAATGGAGAAAAACTTTGGATTACAAATGGCTCTCTTGCAGATATAGTTACCGTCTTCGCAAGAACAGAACGAGGTGTGAGTGCATTTGTAGTTGAAACTAAATGGCCAGGATTTTCTGCCGGACCTGCAGAAAAGAAAATGGGAATAAAAGGAAGTACTACCAATGCAATCACTTTCGATAATGTTCGCGTTCCAAAAGAAAATTTAATTGGGCAAGACGGACGTGGATTTTTACTTGCGATGAAAACTCTCGATGCTGGTCGCTTAGGATTAGGTGCGTGTTGTGTCGGAGCTGCAAAACAGCTTCTTGAAGACTCAACTAAATATGCAAAAGAGCGGATTCAATTTAATCAATCAATCAGCAACTTTCAAGCAGTTCAATTCATGCTGTCTGATATGGCAATTATGATATATAATATGGAATCGATTGTTTATCGTACAGCCACTGATTACGATTTAAAGAAAAATATTTCCCGTCAAGCTGCAATAGTTAAATACTATTGTTCAGAAGCACTATGCCAAGTTTCTGATTTAGCAGTGCAAATTCATGGCGGAATGGGATACTCACGTGAACTGCACATCGAACGATTTTATCGTGATGCAAGAATCAATAAAATTTTTGAAGGTACTAACGAAATTCAAAAAGGAATTATTGCACGAGATTTAATCAAACGAAACGGTGCAATGTAAAATTTGTTTAACTCTAATTGCTTTCATTAAAAGTTGATAGTGGCTTAAAGCATTTAGAAGAATTAAGAAATAATGGAGAAAATTTATGAAACCTATTGAAATAACAGATGACAGTTTTAAGACCGAAGTACTTGAATCTACAATACCTGTTCTGGTCGATTTTTGGGCGATCTGGTGCGGTCCATGCAGATTGATAGCACCAGTTGTTGAAGAACTTGCAAAAGAGTATGACGGCAAATTTAAATTTGCCAAAGTCGATGTAGATGCAAATCAAAAAGTTGCAATGGAATATGGAATTAGAAGTATTCCTACTCTAATGATCTTCAAAGGAGGGCAGGTGCATTCGTCATTAATTGGCGCAGCTCCCAAGGGAAATTTAGTTTCAAAAATTGAAGAAGCTCTCAGCACTTAATTCCGATCTTTTTCCTTTTTAATGCAGAAGAATCTCTCATTTTTATTGCACTTGACAGAGATTTATCAAATGCGTTTATTTACAAAAAAACGTAAAAAAATACTTGACAAAAAATCCAACAAATATTATTATGTAACAAAATGAAGGGTTGCATAAATAGAAATAAATAAGAAGAAGAAAATATCTTCACAATTAATTAACAACACCTCAAACATAAAGAAGGAGAGCGCAATGCTTAAAAAAACTTCCACTTTTTTATTGATGCTGCTATTCACCACTTCGCTGGTGTTTGCACAATCTGCAACACAGCAGGTATTCGATAAGGCACCAAAACCGGTGTTCGAAAACTTATCACTGGATAAAAACTTCCCAGGAACAAATCCTGTGCTTCCGCATGCAGTAACGGCAGTTCTAATTGGAAAGATGTGGAACGCTTATACAACACAAGCATCCTACACTAACCAAATTATTACTGACCCGCATTCAGGTTTAATTGCTGTTATCCACAGAGTTGACAGAACCGGTCCAGGCAGCGGTCGTATGATGTACCGAGCATCAGACGATGGTGGTACAAACTGGACTCCGCAAATCGGTCCGATGAACCTAGCTCCATGGAATGTTGGTCGTCACCCGAATATTTCATTATCGAATCCAACGAAAGATGTGACCCCCGGTGCACAAGCAGTAGTTGGCGGCTGGGCTGAATTAAGCGCAAGCTGGTATTGGTATCAATTTTCAGCTGATCCAACAGTTGGTATTGGTTCATTCACCCGAAAAATAGACAGCACCTACTTTCCAAGCCCTGAGCAATTTGTAAATACTCAAGGGCATGTTTTTGCAGTATTAGAACTTATTGACTTAGTTCCTGTCGGTGCTGACACTATCACTATGTATCTCTGGAAAACTACAGACGCCGGGGTGACATGGTCAAAAGCCCCAATTGGCTATACCAAGGATTTTTATAATGACACCTATAATGGGACCAGAGGTTTCATTAATAAAAATGGTGTTGGCTACATAATGGTCCAAGGTAAAATGGCAGGTGTCGATAAATTCGTTTTTGGATATAAGAAAACAACTAACGATGGTGCAACTTGGGATGCAACCTGGACCTGGGTAGACCCTTATACTTTGCCGGCATTAAGCGGTAAAGTTCATGCACTCAACTACGAAGTTGATGCCATAACAGGTGGTAATGGTCATCTCTATTTTGCGGGTACATTCGTTGATACAGTGAACACCGGTGCAGCAAGTAATACT
>CAZNDS010000117.1:0-8615 GCA_964571865.1 uncultured Ignavibacteriaceae bacterium
TTTTATTAGATATTAATACTATGAGTTCAACATGATTCTTTTTTACACCCCAAAATAATTATTACTTTTCGAATGCTTTTTTAATTTCTTCTTCGCTGTTTTTTAATCCTAAAAGCAAGCCCAGTTTAATTTTTGCCTTTTGTCCGTTTAGATATTCAGTAAAAATTACTCCGATATTTTTTAACCATTTTCCAGCTCCATAGTAACCATAAATATCCATCGTTTCTCCTGCTGGACATCTCGATGTTAAGATTACAGGAATATTTTTCTCACGAATGTATTTTATTCCATCAAAAGCTTTTGGAGGAACATTTCCAACTCCCAAAGCTTCAACTACAACTCCCTTAGCACCGCTTTCAGCACTGAATTTGAAAAATTTATCTGACATATCAGCATGTGCCAAGATTAAATCGATATCTCCTTCGATTTGATCAGATGAAAAATATTCTCTTTTCTTTGGTAATCTGTTTAGCACGATTTTCCCGCCACCGACAAAACCAAGTGCACCAAAATCCAGACTTTTAAATGTATCAATTTCATCCGAAAATATTTTTGTTACTTCGCTGGCTGCATTTATTTCACTATTTAAGCAAACAAGAACTCCGTGATCATGACATTTTTCATTAAGAACTACATCAATTGAATCAACAAGATTTTTCTCTCCATCCCAATTCGGTTCCGAAGCGTTCCGCATTGCACCGGTAACAACAATTGGTTTAGAAGAGTTGGTTGTTAAATCGAGAAGATAAGCGGTTTCTTCGAGTGTATCCGTTCCATGTGTGATAACTATTCCTTCAACATCATTACGAGAAATAATTGAATTCACAATATCTTTTAATTGCATCATGAGTTGTAACGTCATGTGAGGACCAGGATATTTTCCAAAGTCATGAATTTCTAATTCGGCTAGCTCATTAATGCCCGGAATAAGCTCAATGATTTCTTCGCCGCTTAGATATGGGACCGCTCCACCTGTTTTCTCATCGATCCGCATGGAGATGGTACCGCCAGTAAAAATGATTACAACTTTTTTCATAATTCTTAGAGCAAATTTAATTAATTTGAACTTATAAGGAAAAAGGATTCGCACATGTGAATCCATTATGCATATACACAAATTCACCGAATGAATACTCTACCAAAAAAAAGTTTAGGACAAAATTTTTTAACAGACAAAAATGTCGTTAAAAAAATTATTTCTGCCTTTAATCCACAGCCTGGAGAATCGATTATCGAAATTGGCCCAGGCAGAGGAGCTTTAACCGATGAATTGAACGACAAGGACTTGAATCTCATTTTAATCGAAATTGATAAATCCTTATGCGACGAATTAGAAATGAAATATCCAAATTTGAAAATTATAAATATGGATTTCCTCAAGGTTGATTTAGGAAAGGAGTTTTCTTCAGTTAAATCACGGGTGATTGGAAACATTCCCTACTATGTCACAAGCCAAATTCTCCTGAAACTATTCGAAAATTGCGCTTATATAACCGATGCCTTGATAATGATGCAGCTTGAAGTCGCCCAAAGATTGATGGCAAATCCAAAATCAAAAGAGTATGGAATACTTTCGGTTTATACCAATTTTTTCAGCGAGGCAAAACTTCTATTTAAAATTTCAAAAAATGTTTTTTACCCGAAGCCGGACGTTGATTCGGCAGTTGTTCATTTCAAGTTCAAGGAAAAATTGGAACTTGATGATTCTGAGATCGATTGGTTTCGCACCATTGTTCGAACAGCATTTAATCAACGGAGAAAAACTTTAAAAAACTCTTTGAAGAAGCTTATAAATTCCGATGAACAGGCAAAGTTAAAATTTGATTTTAATCGCCGGGCAGAGGAGTTATATTTAAAGGATTTTCTTTATCTTGCGACAAATTTTAAGCCCAAATAATAATGGCAGAAGAGAAAAAAATAAATAACAACCTTCAAGTTCAAGATATCGTTCAAGCGGATGAAGAACTTCTTGAAGACATCTCGAAACTCATAGAATTCGAGGATAAGAATAGTCTTTTAACCATACTCACTGATCTTCACCCGGCTGATATTGCTGAGATGACCAACCATCTTAAGGTGAACGATGCCAAATACTTATTTGCACTTCTGCCAACAGAGATTGCTTCAGAAGTAATTGTTGAGCTTGATGAAATACTGCGCGAAGAAATTCTAAGTGAAACCGAGGTTGAAAAAATTACTGAAATCGTTGACGAGCTTGAAGTTGACGATGCTGCTGATATTGTTCAAGATCTTCCTGATCACGTAGCCATTGAAGTTCTTGAAAATATCGATGAAGAAGACTCTGAAGATGTAAAGCAAATTCTGAGCTATCCGGAAGACAGCGCCGGTGGTTTAATGAACACAGACTTCCTGGCTGTAAATCAAAATGCATCTGTTCAGGACGCAATTAATGAAATCCGCGCAAACTCTGAGTTAATAGAGCAAATTTATTTGCTCTATATCATTGATGACTATGAAAAACTAATCGGTACAGTTCAGCTAAAAAATTTGATCATTGCAGATCCAACTGCTAAAATAAAAAGCATAGTTGATGAAGATCTAATCACCGTTGAAGTGTTTGATGACCAGGAAGAAGTTGCTCAGATTATGGAAAAATACGACCTGGTTTCAATTGCTGTACTTGACAATCAGGAACGTATGGTTGGCAGAATTACCATTGACGACATTGTCGATGTTATTCATGAAGAAGCACAGGAAGATATTGAAAGACTTGCCGGTGTTTCAACTGAAGAAGCTTCGTTCACTTCCTTCAAAATTTCTCGAGGTAGAATTCCATGGTTATTCTTAGCTTTCTTGGGTCAAATGATCAGCGCATTAGTTCTCTCTAAGTATCAAGCAACAATTGAGCAAATAGTTACTGCAGCATTTTTCATTCCTATCGTGATGGCAATGGGAGGAAGTTCAGGCTCACAGGCTGCAATAGTTGTTGTCCGAGGACTTGCAACGGGAAGTATTTATAGTTCCGATCTAAAGTCACGGCTTGCCAAAGAATTAGGCGTTGCGATTTTAAATGGAGTTGTATTTTCAATTTTGATTTTTTTTATAACCTATTTTGCTTGGACTGAAAATCCGAGATTCGGTTTAGCACTTTCTCTATCGCTCCTTGTTATTATGATAAACGCCACTTTAGTCGGGGCTTTGATACCTCTACTTCTTGAGAAGTTTAATGTGGATCCAGCACTCGCAACTGGTCCATTCGTAACTACACTGAATGACATAATTGGTTTATTAATTTATTTTGGCTTTCTCACAGTCATATATCTTCAATAATCTAAATGCTGAAAATTCTCAAGTCACTTAATATAATCGATCTCACTGTAATCGTTTTTTATCTTTTTCTAATTGCAATGAATTTAGTTTTTTCCAGTCGAGTTGTTTATTGGAAGGAATTAGTTGCAATCGAAATCGGAGTAATTTTATTTGCAGTCTTATCCGCAATCAAACACCACAACTCAAATAGTCTTCTCTGGAAACACATTCACTTATGGTACGTTGCTCCTTTGATTATCTTTACTTTTAAGCAGTTGTACTTTATGGTACATCCGATTCATCCAACTGACTACGATAAGCTTCTCATCCAAATTGATAGATGGATATTTGGAGTAGATCCGACAGTTTGGATTTACCAATTTGCCAATCCGATTTTAACCGAGTTGCTTCAGATTGTTTATAATTTGTTTTATTTACTGCCAATCATACTCGGAATAGAACTGGTATTAAAGAAACGGATGCTTGAATTTGAATACGCAGCTTTTCTTGTGGTGTATGGATTTTTCTTATCTTATTTGGGGTATTTTTCTTTACCTGCAATCGGTCCTCGATTTACGCTTCACGATTTTTATGCAATCGAATGGGAACTGCCAGGTTTACTATTAACTAATGCACTTCGCGAGTTCGTAAATATCGGCGAATCAATTCCGAGCGGAACGCCGAATCCGGAATTAGTTGTCCAACGCGATGTATTTCCAAGCGGACATACTCAGTTGACTCTTGTGGTAATGATTCTTTCTTACAAGTTTAAAGCAGGAACAAAATATTTTTTAATTCCTGCTGGAATACTTTTAATTATTGCAACTGTTTACATGCGCTATCATTACGTTATTGATTTGATTGCCGGATTTGTTTTTATGCTTTTTACTTTTTGGAGTGGGAAGTATTTATACACTTGGTGGAATAAATTTGTCGGTAAAGATATTTTGGAATTAAAGTAGCGCTTAGTTTATTCGAATAAAGATAATTATTCCAAAGTGCAAAATGGAACACGGATTATTATGATTAACTATGAAGCGGTTCATTTGAAATTTAATCAGAATGGAATTCTCAGATCGAATTCTTTTAAATAGATTTAATCACTTCCACAATATGCGGGAAATACCTATCGAGCGCACAATTAACATCAGTTCGAAGATTACAATTTCCGTCGGTATTTTCATTCTTGCATGAGATGCAAACATATTTGTGCAGCGCATCATAGTAATCTTCGAAATTAACACTTTGGATTGAGTTGACTGCTTCGACTATTTTATCAATATTCATTTCAACTGCACAAATTTCTTCATTGGTCATCAGACATTTTCCTGCGTCATCGCTGTCGACACAAATTGTACAAACTTTTTCTTTTATTGCCTTTAAGTATTGATCCATATTATTTTGTTCTCAGTTTATAAAAAAATATAGGAAAGATGGATCCTAAAATCAATTTAAACTCTAGTGAAAAACGTGAATATGTTAAGGGGATGTTCAATTCCATTTACAGAACTTACGATCTCTTGAATCACACTTTAAGTTTGGGAATAGATATTTACTGGCGGAAAAAAGCATTGAGAGATATTTCACTCGAAAAAGATGCTGTCTGTTTAGATTTAGCGGCAGGTACGGGAGATTTCGGGATTGAAGTCTATAAAAAATTCGGCTGCAGAATTATTGGATATGACTTTGCTGAAAAGTCATTGCAGATATTTCACGATAAAATCATTAAAAAGAAATTCACGGAAAGTAAGTTTTTATTGATCAGCGGCGAAGCAGAGCGGCTTTCGATCAAATCAAATTCAATCGATATTATTACTATTGCCTTTGGTATTAGGAACTTTCATAATTCTCAAACTTCACTTTTTGAAATGCACAGAGTTTTAAAGTCTGGTGGAAAAATAAATATTCTAGAATTCTCCCTGCCCAGAAATAATGTTATTCGTTCTGTGTATCAATTCTACTTTCAAAAATTGCTGCCGCTGATCGGCAAAATTGTTTCACGAGATGACTCAGCGTACAAATATCTACCAGAATCGGTCAACATTTTTGACAAAGAGAAAAATTTAACCTCAGAAATCCACGCAGCACGTTTTCAAAATCTTAAAACAAAGGGATTTACTTTCGGCGTAGTAACTTTATATAGGGCTTTTAAGAAAACCTGATCCTATATCTTCGCTGATTGGTGGCTGCAGGATTTATAATAATAATGATTGTATATAAAGTATTCCCATTTACAGTCTGATTATAGGACTGAGCCCACCATAGCTAAGTTATTTGAATCCAATTCCCATTGCGACAAAAAATATTTCATCGGGAAGCGTAGCTATATCAAGGAAATTATATTTTTGCGATAAAATTCTGAAAGTATTGACTGACGAGACTTCCGGATACAGCAGATTATAATCTCTATCCGGAAAATAAAATGCGTTAAGAATTGTATGCGACTCCGACTTTTGATTGATTTTATTTTTCAAAAATCGGAAACCATGATCGCCCTGTATTATAATTACCGGCTTAACGGCTGAATTTGTCAATATGGAGTCGACGAAGTTCATTATAATTTCATTCGTGTATTTCAATTGCTCTAAATACTTCCACATATTTGCGTCATCATTTGCATAAGTGCTGGGCATTATTTTACCAGCTGCATCAAAAAAATACGGCGGGTGCGGCAGCATAAAATGAGCATAAGCGAAAAAGTTTCTTGAAGGATTTTTCTCTGTAATATCTTTAAGTTTACGGCTCAAGTTAAGGTTTACTTTAATGATGTTAATCTCCGGAACGAAATGAAATCCAAGTATTGAACCAATTACATCAATATTAATGATTCCTTCAAACACGGTATTTTTGAAGAAGTGAGGCTCGTCGATAAGCTCAAACCTGTAATACTTAGGATTTTCCGAAAGATCAAATAATGAGAGATTTATAATTTCGTAACCGCTCTTTTCTAAGATACGGACAAAAACATTTTCCTTTATTAATTTGAATAAATTTGGATAATGAGCAAAAGTCAGCTTGTCAAAAGAATCATAATGTAAATAAGAAAGGTTCAGCGTTGATGCGAGCGTAAAATGAGTTTGATTGTAATTGCTTTTGCTTTTAGATGCGACAAAAAAACCCCTATCCTTCAAAAAATTCATTAAGCTCGAATTATCATATTTCCAGTATTTCTTTAAACTTTCGGAACTTGTATAAGAATCGAGTACAATGTAATATATATTCGGTAATAACGAATCAGACACCGGCAAGATGCGATCTGCCCCTATTTCTTCTTCCAGCTGAATTGTCTTTGGTTCGTAATCGAACATATTTTTAACTTCGATAAATACAAATAAGACTAACAATACGTTCAGATAATTATTGAACCGCGATAGTTTCAAAGGAAGAATTGAAAAAGCACATATAACTAAAAATAAGCAGAGCAGTATCAGTAAAACCGAAGCGAGTATCGAATTCCCAAAAAAATATTTATTTGCCACGCTGCCAAATGAGTTCAATTGAAACAGATTTTTACTGATCAACGCAAAGCTAAAGCTAATCCCTAAAAATAGAGTTGCCGAGATGAAAGCTTTAACATTATCCCTAAGCAATGATTTTGCAGCATATACAGTTAGAATAGTTATAAGAATCATAAGGACGATAGAAATTATAATCTCAGATATCGTCATTGGATATTCTGATTCTTTGATCGTTCTGAATACAATTAGTATATGAATTACCGGGATTAATGCAGTATGAAGAAAATATTGCTTGTTACTTGGTTGAAGGAGCCGATTTTTAATATTCAGCTTCTTAAGAGATTCTAAAGCTTTTCGAATAAATATAATACTCTCTCCGATTCGTTTAGTTTTTGAGCAAATTTAATTTTAAAATATTTTTGAAATTCTAATTCAAAGTTTTTCAGGTCATAAGCTTTGAAAATATCTTCTCTATTCAAAAGCAGCAGTTTGGCATTGGGATCAATTTTGGGTACAAATTCAATTATTAGCTTATCGGATAACTTTGAAAAAAACTTCGCCAGTAAACTTAACGGAATATTGTTTGCAATTGCGAGATGGTGTATCAAAGCTAAAGCCATTACAAGCTCAGGCCGCGGTCTTTCAAATAATGAAGCTCGTTCGGAATTCATCCAGCCCAAAGAGGGACTGGGGATTGTCAGGTCCTGAAATAGAGGAAGAATGTTCTTCACTTTATCTGATTTACAATCAGAATAAATTTTATTTATAGTTAGCGGATCTGAATCAAAACTAATTACTTTTATATTTTTGGCTGCTGCTATTCTACTAAATGTCCCGATATTTGCACCTAAATCCCACAAGGTGTTGGGTTTTTCGTTATCGAGAAGTTCTTTAATCAGTTGAATTTTATTGTTCAGATAGTTTTGGCTCTGAATGTTTTTATCATAATAATCTATCCAGTCTGATTGTTTCTTCTGACTTGTTCGTGAAAGTTTGAGACTGCTGACTGTTTCGGTTAAGCTGTCAATCAATGTGTAAAATGCCCGCTTTGAAAATTTACGTGCTTCAACGTTAGCTTTTTTGCTTTTAAATTTTTGTTGAGCTTTGGAATGTAAACTGACGTGTAATAATATTTTAGGATTTAGTTTGCTCCTCAAAGGAAGCATTGAATTTGCAAGATCTAAAGGAAGGCCGTCTACAAAATCGCTCATTAATCTATTAAGTCTGATATCTCTATAACTCATTAAAATTAACGGAGCAAGAAAATGCTGGCAAAATTGTTTATACGCAATCCACGGAGAATTTTCTTTATAAATCTCAAAAGAAAGAGTGTCAATTAGAATCGGTTTACAGTCTAAGAATTGGATATTGAATGCTGAAGCATCTTTCAGCGACATATTTTTTTCTAAGGCAAGTTTTTGTATTAACATTGTAACGATTGCCGCATCCTTCAGCTGCTCGAAGCACCACTCATAAGGATAGGAGATAAATTCAATTTCAGTAGGAGATATTACTTTGTAGGCTTGTAGTTCGATATCATCTGTGCTGACTTCGGTGTGTTGAACAAGTAAATTTTCTTCGGTTAGTTTTTCATAGAGACCTGAACTAAATAAGTAATCGTAGTTCTGCTGATACGATCTATTAACAGCTCTGTAGATTTTAGAATTCTTTTTAAAAACAAAACCGCTCGGGTCGCGAGAAAGAAATTTCTCTTCCAATTATTTATTCTCCAAGAAAAATTGAAAATGAGGATACATTCAAAAATCAATATCTAAGAAAATCTCAAAATAATGAGGGGCATTCTTCTTTATTAACTTCTTTCAGAGATTATTAATTCTTTGGGGTGTAAAAAAGAATCATGTTGAACTCATAGTATTAATATCTAAT
>CAZNDS010000118.1:0-8589 GCA_964571865.1 uncultured Ignavibacteriaceae bacterium
GAGGATGAGTTTCGTTACCTAACATGACTCGTTTTTATACCCCTATAAAATAATTGAATACCGTGATATCTTTATTGCCGCTAATGCAATCTACTATGATATCCAGCTCGCAACATTGAATACAAAACATTTTTACAGAATTACAAGTTTGAAATTACTATCTATAAAATAAATTTGGTTTTAACTACTGCTCTCCTTTTTGAACTCGTTCATAGTCTCAATCTTAAGTCTTTAGTTACTTTCGAGTAATACATTCACTACTGCCAATCGTGACACAACTTTTCAATCTATAACTGAAGTTACGCAACGATAACTTTTGACCATTCTTAATCGGTTCTCTCGACCTGCCCGCCACACAAACAAAACGAGGCAGGCGGGTACGTCCCTATTCGATTTTAAATCTACTTCCCATCGGGACTACTCGAGAACCTACAAAAAGTGAATGGTTTTCGAGTATCCCGACTATGAATGGTTCTGAATGTAAGTCGGGATGTATCGAGAAAACCATACAAGTACAACAGTATCCTGTATATTTCTGGCTTTTGCGTAACTTCAGTTAATTATAAAAACTCTAACTATTTTTAGAACTAATTCAATTTTGTATTCAGAAAGCTGTAAATGCCGCGATTGTAAATTCTGATCTTTGCCTGAACATAAAAGTCTATGGTATGTTCATTATTCCCAGCCGTATTTTAGTGAATGAAATGATGAGTGTCAAGAGGGCAGGAAATTAGTAAAGAGATGTTAGTATTTAGTATTGAGATGTGAGATGGCAGAAAGTAAGAAAATTGGATAGATTGATTTAGAATAAAATACTGATTAAATTTACGTTGAAGACGCAATGAAAATAAAAATACCACATACTAATTCATTTTTAACTTACTCCCAAGTTGCGTCTTCTTTAAATGAAAGCAACTGTCTTGGGCCCGCGAAAATCCCACCTCGTTTACCCCACTCCAAGCGTAGTTTTCATTATTTACAAAAAAGGAAAGCAACACGATAGGTTACGTTAATAACCTATTTTTCAATTGACCTAAAATGATTACTTTCTGAAAAAAAGTTGCTTTCCTTTTCTAGATTTAGATGAATAAAATCAACAGCTAAGGCCATCGGAAGAAACTTACATTTGGTATTATTTAAATGAATAACTTTATTAATAATCTCCAGAATTGCTTTCTTCTTCGATCTCAGGTTCTTGCGAGATATCCTTTCGAAATCTCTCTGCCAGTCTAAATCCGCCAACGTGGAATGTAACTATCTCAGATTCATCATCTGTTGGCTTCTTCTTAAAACGGAATATGTTCAGAACTCGATTGAACCAGTTTCGGTTATTTGTTCCTGACTTGAGCAACTTAGTATGACACGGATTTTTCATTTAGAATTTGAGCCAAATTAAAGGATTATTTCCAACTGTTTCAGCAAGCTCAAAATTTCATCGTTAATTGGCGATCTAAGGAGGATTTTTTCGGCGCTTACTATATGAATTAGTTGTGCATCAGTGAGACTTTTCAATAGCTTCAAGATTGATTTAGTAGACTTACCGGTTTTCAATTCCATGTACTTGCATATTGCCAGAGCCATAAAACAAATTAGAACGTGTGCTCTGATAGTCTGCTCTTTGAAGTGATACATCGGACGTATTTGCAGATCACTTTTTGAAATTCTGAATGCTTGTTCGACTCGCCAAAGGTTATGATAATGTTCAACAATATTCTGATCGCTCAACAATCCATCACACATTTACTATTATCCAACTACGCTGATTTGACATGTGATAGATTAGATATCGTCAAGATTTTTATGATTTCACTTAAATTTACTTTTGAATTAGAAATTCATTGTTGTTATTTTAGATTATGCGAATCCCGATTGAACAAGCTACGTTTGTAGTATGTGATGTTGAAACGACCGGGCTTAGTCCGCAGAGGGAATCTATAATCGAAATTGCCTTAGTAAAAATCGAAAATCTGAAGATTACCGATAAATATTCAACTCTCTTGAATCCTCAAAGATTTATTCCAAATTATATTACAGCTATGACAGGGATTCGAAATGAAGATGTGGTTAATTCTCCGACTTTCTCTAAAGTCTCTTATAAAATTCAAGAGTTTATTGGCGA
This sequence comes from uncultured Ignavibacteriaceae bacterium, assembly GCA_964571865.1. Classification (GTDB taxonomy): domain Bacteria; phylum Bacteroidota; class Ignavibacteria; order Ch128b; family Ch128b; genus JAHJVF01. Next base: position 2,120 of record CAZNDS010000118.1, read on the forward strand.
TTCAGTATTTGTGGCGCACAATGCAAAATTTGATTACAATTTTCTGCTGCAGTCGTATGTGCGTGAGGAAGAAATGCCAATTCGTCTTCAAACACTATGCACGCAGAGGTTGGCAAAACGGATTTTTAGTGGGATTGGGAAAACGTCACTCACTGCTTTAACAAGATTTTTTGGATTCAGAAACACTGCCAAGCATCGTGCGCTCGGCGATGCTAAAGTCACAGCTCAAATATTTTTGAAATTGATCGAAGAAGGAAAAAACAAATTCAAATTCGACTCACTCGATGATCTTATAAAACTTCAATATCAGCCGATTGCTAAAACAAAATTTTTTTCAGCAAGAAAATCTTTATCTGATACAGTTGCAAAGCTACCCTCAAAACACGGCGTTTACCTTTTTCAAGATAAGAAAGGGGACGTTATTTATGTGGGCAAAGCAAAAAATTTGAGATCGAGAGTGATCTCATATTTTCGAGATTCAAACAGCGATCGGAAAGTAAAAAAAATTATTCGAGGAGCGCATCATCTCGATTTTATTCTAACAAGCAGCGAGCTTTCGGCTTTTCTGCTGGAATCGGAACTAATCAAAAAATACAAACCGATTCATAATACTGCACTGAAAATAATCAGAAATTATTCATTCATCGGTGTTAGCCCTAGTAACAATTACCCACGACTTGAAGTTACACGCCGGCTTGTTAATAATGGGACTTTGTACTTTGGACCTTTCAATCGAAGGGAAACAGCCGATGAAGTTTTGGAGATTATTTCCAAATCAACAATGCTTCGTGAATGCGATGATAAAGAATTGAAAAAAAGGCGCTCATGTTATTTGCTTGACATAAAGAGATGCTTAGGCCCCTGTGTTGAAAAAGAAATAGTTGACGCATACGAAGAAGAACTAAAAACAGTAAAAGATTTTCTCACCGGGAACAATACTGTAATTCTCAATCGTCTAACAGAAAAAATGAAAGAATTTGCCGTTAGAGAAAAATTTGAGGAGGCAGCACAAATCCGCGATACAATTCAGGCAATATTAAAGAACATCGGTAAAATAAAAATCCTTAAAGAACCGATCAATGCAATAAATGCACTCATTTTCATTTACAGCGGGGAAAATATTTCCGAAATCATATCGCTGAAAAATGGAATCGTGCAATCAATTCAAGGAGTGAAGGATTCTGAAAAGAATTTATTTGAACTTTGTGATGAGTATTTTATTCATCATACAGAAGAATTTGATTTGCCCTTAAACATCGAGAAGATAAAAATTATTTCAAATTTCCTTGTGAATAAAAAAGCGAAATACAACATAGTTTATACTACAAATATAAATTCTAAAGAAGAACTTTTTGAAATAGTGCAAAAGAAATTAATTGAGACATAAACATGACTTTAAAATCCTATTCCCCTAATTCGAAGAAATTAGTAGGAGAAATTAATTGTACTGAGCTAGCGGAAGTCGATAAAATTGTTAATTCAGCAAAAAATGCACATGCACAGTGGCAGGCAATCGGAATTGAGAAAAGAGTCGATGAATTGAAAATCATTCGTAATGAACTATTTGCCAATTACGAAGACATAGCAAAACTAATTTCAGACGAAAACGGGAAACCATTCGCTGAAGCAATATCCTCTGATATAATTCCAACTCTCAGCGTTTTTGATTATTACCTTGCGAACTCAAAAAAGTATTTGAGACCTCAAAAAGTTCGAATCAAGATGCCAGTCATGTTTCACAAAAAAAGCTGGATTGAATACGAACCATGGGGAGTTGTTGGAATCATCAGTCCATGGAATTACCCCTTGCTTTTGCCGATGGGACAAATTATTCCAGCATTGATTGCAGGCAACTGTGTTGTTTTCAAACCATCCGAATTAACTCCACTGATTGGAAATCGGATTGAAAAGCTGTTTCACAAATCAAAGTCATTCGGGAATATATTTAATATTGTTTATGGCAATGCTGATGTTGGTGAATCATTGGTTAAGAGTAACATTGACAAATTATTTTTTACTGGTAGTACTAACGTTGGAAAAATTATCTCAAGAAATGCAGCCGATAAGCTTTTACCAACATCATTAGAACTTGGCGGAAAAGATCCAATAATCGTTCTGGCAGATGCTGATCTCGAACGAACTGCACAAGGAATCGCGTGGGGAGCATTGACAAACTCTGGACAGACATGTGTTTCGGTCGAAAGAGTTTATGTTCATGATGCTGTTCACGATGATTTGATTAAAAAGTTAATTGAACATGTTTCAAAATTGAAATTGTACAGTGGATCTGATTATTATGACGTGAGTGCTTTGAAAACTCAACAGCAAGCAAATAAAGTAAATGAACATCTCCAGGATGCCGTAAGCAAAGGTGCAAAAATTATTTTTGGCGGCAGACAGCTTAATGAAAATAAATATGAACCTACTATTTTAACCGATGTCAATCATGATATGCTTGTGATGAAAGAAGAAACTTTTGGGCCTATTATCACAATCAAAAAATTCAAAGATGAAAATGAAGCGATTGCTTTTGCTAACGACACTAACTATGGTTTATCGGCTTCAGTTTGGACAAAAAATATTTCTAACGGTAAAGCAGTTGCAAAGAAAATTAAAAGCGGTTCTGTCCTGATAAACGATTGCATTTCATATTTCGGAGCAAGTGAAGCAGTGGTTGGTGGGATAAAAAACAGCGGCACCGGAAGAGTTCACGGTAAAAGCGGACTGATGGAAATGGTTTATGAAAAATATTACAGTTCCGATTCTTTCACATGGCAGAAAAAATTGTGGTGGTTTAATTATGGCAAAAAGGAAACTGATAACCTAAAAGATGCACTGATATTTCTTTACGGAAACAATATTTTCAAGAGATTAATTTCCGGTATAAAAATTCTACCTGCATTATTTAAGAAAAGATAGAATGGACAAGATGCCATCACTTCATATTGAATATTCCACTATGCAGAGATAGCATCTGAGATGGCATCTTTCAGCGTTTTAGGATTTTGAAAAGATGAATTTTTTCTATAATCAAATTAACCCTTGGAATTAATCAACCGTCTATAAAAATAACCTTGATTTTTATACAAAGTCGCTATATAATTACCCTTGTAATTATACAAAACAGCTAAAATGTATTACAGAACAAAATTACAAGATTTAATACTTTGGTCTGAAAAGACAAGTAGAAAACCTTTGATAATCAGGGGTGCACGGCAGGTTGGTAAAACAACATTGGTTAATATGTTTGCTGAGAAATTTGATCAATATATCTGCTTGAATCTTGAGCGCTCTGAAGAAAGGACATTATTCAATGAAAGAGAAAGCTTTAATAATGTTGTTCAATCAATTTTTCTTGTGAAATCAAAATCGATTGCCATTAAGAAGACTTTGATTTTTATAGATGAAATTCAAAATTCTCCAACTGCAATAAAAATGCTTCGCTATTTTTATGAAGATTATCCTGATATTTATGTTATCGCTGCAGGTTCTTTATTAGAATCACTTTCAGATTTTAAAGAAAGCTTTCCAGTTGGAAGAGTTGAATATGAATATTTGTATCCATTCACATTTGAAGAATATTTGATAGCAAAAGAAAAAACAGGATTAGTAGAAGCTCTAAACCAGATACCGTTTCCTGAATCTCTTTCTCATGTATTAAGGGATGAATACTCTCGATATGCACTTATCGGTGGAATGCCGGAAATAATCAAAACATATATTCAAACGAACGATTTGTATAGTCTGAATAATGTTTATGAATCTTTGTTAGTTTCATATTTAGATGATGTCGAGAAGTATGCGAAGAATCTTAATTGGTCAAATATTTTGAAACATACCATCAAAACATCTTTTCACGAAGCTGGAAGCAGAATCAAATTTGAAGGGTTCGGCAAATCCCATTATAAAATTCGTGAAATGAAGGAAGCATTTTCTCTTCTTGAAAAAACGATGGTCTTAAAGTTAATGTATCCTACTAGCTCTACTAAACCACCGATTAGGATAAATTTTGGAAGATCGCCAAAACTTTATGTTCTCGATACGGGACTCGTTAACTACTTTGCTGGTATTCAAAAAGAGTTTGTTTTTAACAAAAACTTGGAAAGCATTTATGCTGGGAAAATTGCAGAGCATCTTGTGGGTCAAGAAATTTTTAGTCTTAGAAATTCCAAATTCCATAAGCCGACTTTTTGGTTAAGAGAAAAAAGTCAATCATCAGCGGAAATTGACTTTGTTTATCAATTTGAAGATATGCTAATACCTATTGAAGTTAAATCAGGCAGACCCGGTCGACTTCGCTCAATAATGCAGTTTATGGATGCGGCTCCACACGATATCGCAATTCGAATCTATTCGGGAAATTTAAATATTGAAGAAACCAAAACGATAAATGGTAAAAAATTTTTACTCTTGAATCTGCCGATCTTTCTTATAAGTAAGTTAGAGAGTTATATTGAATGGGTAAGAACTAAATCAACTACGTCTAAAGATTCCATCTCATGAGACATGAGAAAGATTCCATCCCGACTTGTCGGGATGGAATCTTTTCCCTTCACTATATCATTTCATTCAGCAATTCGCTTCGCGGCTGCGGGATGACGACTTTGTTAACAAGCAATCCCTTTTGAGAAACGACATGAGCACCGGCATCGACTGCACTTTGAACTGCAGCAACTTCACCGGTTAATGTCACAAAAGCTTTTCCTCCAAGTGCCATTGCAAGCCGGACTTCGACCAATTTAACATTTGCGGCTTTCACTGCCGCATCGGCCGCCTCAATTAACGAAGCAACGGAAAAAGCTTCGACAATTCCAAGTGCCTCGAGGAGTTCAATCTTCGTTGTGCCTGCAATTGCAGGAAAAACAGATTCGTGAACATTCGGGATCACAAATGTATCAACCACAGAAAAATTTCCAGCTACCGCACCTGCATCAACACTCGATTGAACGGCTGCTACATCACCCCTCACCAATACCATATATTTCCCTGAACAGATTGTTCTGGCTAATACCAGATCAACTTCAGCAGCTTTAAGCATTGCATCTGTTACCTGAAATCCTGCCGCTATGCTGCTTAGTTCGATAAGACCAATTGAATTTTTATTCATAATAAGTTCCTTGCTGAACACATTTAGAATTTCATAACAATGATACTAGATATGTTAATCGTTAATTGTTAATAGTTAATCGTTAAAGGTATTTTCATTTTTATTTTTTTGAGCTTGTTTAAGATAGTTGATATAACCGTTTAGAAGGGCTAAAGCACGTCCAATTATTCTTCTACCATCGATGTATTCTTGTTCACTAATGTAATTTTCGGATTTTGAAGTTATTAAATCATCAATAAGTTCAAACAATGAGCCCCTACTAATTCTGCAAAACTGAATATTCTCTTGAAAGTGGAATCTTCCATATCCCTCTGCAATATTTCTTGTAGTTGAACGGGATGCTCTTCTCATATTATCGATTAAATCATATTTTTCAGATAGTGGAAACTTTTTTATCAATGTTGAAATAAATTCTCTGACTTCAATGCATGCTTTCCAACATTCAAGATCTTCGAAACTTTTTATAATCTGTTTAGCTATCATACGATTAACGATGAACAATTAACTATTAATTTTTTCCATCATCCGATTAACGATTAATCATTAACGAACAACTCATATGACTTTTCAGATATTTGCGCAATTCATTCTCAGCAAGAATTCAATATTTTTCAATAGTTATAAAATTCTCTTCTACTTTAGACACTCGTCCGCTGATACTTGCATGAACATTTGCACCTAAATCTTTCTCACCTACTTCTGCGATGAGTTGTCCTTGCTGAACTATTTCCCCCTCGCTCACAACGGGTTCGGCTTTTTTGCCGATATGCTGCTGCAATTTTATTCTCACCATCTTTGGTGTAAAATTAATTTTTTCAAAAGGTGTCTCAACATCATAGTCATCGACTTTCAATCGTTTGCGAAGAAGTTTTTGCGGAACTCGCCGATGCTCTTTCATTGGATGAACTTTAACTTCATTCTGTTGAATAAATTTTATTCCTCCAGACTTCATATCTATCTTAGCTTCATCACATGCCTCTTTTGGAAAGAGATCTTCAGGGCAGGCGTACAAAGTGCAAAGTCCACACGCACAGCATAATTCCGCCCATTGATTCCAATTATCTGCTCCCGTCAGGGTAAACCCCAAACTCCTCATCACTTTATGTGGTTGGACTTCATACCCAAGAAGATAGCGCGGACAGAATTCTGTGCAGTAGCTGCATTGATCGCATGCAGATTTTCCGATGCGATTCATGTTTTCAATAGGCTGTGACTTTCTCGTAACTAAAAAGTGTTCTTTTGGCAAAACGATTATACCTGCGGTGGTTTTTGTAACAACATCATCGAGGTCGAAAGAAAGAGTACCCATCATTATGCCATTGATGAAAATTCCGTAGTCTTTAATTTTCGAACCCCCGGAAAT
>CAZNDS010000119.1:0-8556 GCA_964571865.1 uncultured Ignavibacteriaceae bacterium
CATGAACGCTCGCTTTAGTAAATTCAAGCTGCTTTATGATCTGACTATCTTCATCGATGGCGATATGACCTTTATATCCATAATAGGTTTTACCTCGTTTGCTTGTGAAGTCAGCATCTTTATCTCTTTTGCTTAATGGTCTGGATTGGGCTTGCTTGATTGTAGCGTCTACTATGGTTCCCTTGCCTACAATTAGATGTTTTTGTTGAAGTTGTTTGTTGAATCTTTCAAATAGAACTTTATCTAATCCTAATGAAGAAAATCTTTTACGGTAACGAACCAGTGTCGTCTCATCGGGTATTGAATCTCCGCTAGTTATCCCTAAAAATATTTGAAAACTTCGTCTATCGGCAATCTCTTCTTCTAAACGGGGATCGGAAAGATTATAGATTGTTTGAAGTATGAAACATTTTACTAGACTTCTAAGGAAAATGGTTTTCTGCCAGCTTGTCCGCTGTGGCGGGCTTCTGTATTTTTGTTCTTTTCTAACTTCTGTTCTATCGGTGAGAGAAGTTCAATCCAATTTATTTTCTGGTTGATTATTTCTAATGCCTTTTGTTTTGGGTCTTTATATGCTTCTCGAATCCTTCGTTGGCTGCTTGAGTAAACAAATCTATATTATTGATTTTATTCGTGCGCACTTTTTCCTCGTTTTAGTTTTCTCTTGTACACCCTATTTAGGAAAAAGTTTTCTAAATCTGAATAATTTTTCAGAGGTTTCGATCAGTAATTGAATCTATTCCTTCAGGCATCGGAAGATAAAATCGAATCGGGCGGATCGAACCATCTTTTTTTGTCTGACGCTCGACTTTCTTTTTTATAAGCACGCTATGTTCAATGAAAATGTCATCTTCTACAACCGAACCGAAGAGGTAGCTTGTTCCTTTTATCAGCACATTTTTTCCAATACGGAGCGGAAACTCATCGCTGCCGGTCATGTTCACGCTGGATTCTATTCTTGAACTGTCCCCGATCTCAATATTTCCTTTGATAATGTCTCCCCAAAGGATTTCGACATTGTTCCCAATCTTAAATGTTTGATGCGAGAAAGTTGAAAGAAGAACGTTCTCCCACACTTTCACATTTTTTCCGAATTGAACGTTCCCCTGCACATAAACATTCTTTTTCAGTTCGACTCCGACGTTCAATTTTACTCCACATCCAATATGGACTCCTTTCCCAATTTTAATGTCGAGCGGAGTTCCATTTTTATCCAATTGAATTATTTCATCGATAACTTCTTCGTGAATGAAGAAATCTTCCGGATCGTCAATCTCGATTATGTCTTTAAGTTTTTCGTAAGCTCGTTCGCGGGCGATTGCATCCATTTCTTTCAAGACACTTTTTACATTAAAGCCCATTACGACCGATTGATCTTCCGGCGAGACAGCATTCACCGTTAAGACGTTCTTATTGAAGATGGAGATCATATCTGTTATATAAATTTCCTGCTGGACGTTGTCGCTTTTGAGTTCAGGCAGATATTTTTTTAAAGCGTTTGATTTAAAAGCATATACACCAGCGTTGAATTCATTATTTCTCAGCAATTCATCTTTGGTGAAAGAATAAGTTTTGCCTTTGAATTTAACAGTGTATGGTTTGTCATCGGCAAGATTCAAAATGTCCTTGTGTTCGATAATTTCAATCACGCTTCCGAAGTCTTTCCCGGAGCTTTTTTTATTTATATCTTTTTCAGGAACGCGGATGATTCTTCCATAATAGTTTTTTCTGTAGTCGCCATCATAAATTCCGGCCATCACCATCATATCACATAAAGAATCGTTAAAACTTTTTTTAAATTTTGCAACAGCTTCAGAAGTTACGAGCCCCATATCACCTGGAAAGATATAGATTGTTCCGTCAAAACCATTTTTACTTAGCGGCTCCACTCCTATTCTTACAGCGTGACCCGTACCATTCTGCTCATTTTGATAAGCGAAAGCAGTCCTTGCCTTTTTCCCGACAACCGCGGCAACCGCCTCGGCTTTTATTCCGACCACAACAACGATGTTCGGATTATCCAGTCCATCTTCACAAGCCTGATATACTCTAACGACAGTCGGTTTACCCCAAATGCTGTGAAGCATTTTCGAAACATTTGATTTGATCCGCTTTCCGTGTCCTGCTGCAAGAATGATTGCTGCTTCTTTCGAGTTTGTATCGATCGAACTATTCAGCTCATTTAGTTTAAGGATTACTTCTTTTGGGTCAACTTTTTCTTCCATTGCATTTCCAATTTGTAGACAAATATATCAATGGATTTCATAAGATGGAAATTGGATTTTGAAAATGATGCTTCAATAATTAATTCGGAAAAAAGTCTGGCGCTTTTTGGTTTGATTTCCCGTTTGGGCAGTTACTACATAGCCGAAAGTTTGTTATTTTTGCTGCAAATGACCCAAATTAAAATGGTTTTTTAATTTTTGCTTGGAGAGGAAAAATGTTAAAAGTAATTTTTATTTTTTGTTTGGTGGTTATTAATCATTCGGTATATTCTAATAGTTCAACTATCAACCCTTCCTCTGCTCTCTCTGAAATAGATTCATTATCTCGAGTTAGATTCTTTTTTGGGGGGATAAAATTTCATCAAAATGGATTTGAAGATCAACATTATCCCTTTATTAATTTTAACTATCGTACCAATGGAGCTTATTGGCTTGATGAACCAGTTTCAAGTGGTTGGTTCGTGGAGGGGGGCGTAAATTTTCTAGCATTTTTTCTGCCGTCAGCCTATGCAAAATTAGGGCCTGAAATAAAACTTATGAACAATCTATATCTATTTGGAAGTCTTGGTTTGTTCTTTGGTTATTTTTACTCCCTTTCTGTAGTTCCTTTTGGTGGTGCGAGTGCAAATTATGTTTTCCCGATTTCAAAATCAGTTGCGATTGAAATAGAAGTGGGCGCTCACTTACCGATAGTCTTTGTCAGTAATATTTTTTTCTTCCCCTATGTAACTATTGGAATTGCAATTAACTGAATCGATTCATTACAAATTGTAATCGGTTTAATCTGGTTTTCTTTTAACTTCTTCAAGTTCTTCTTATTTTGCAATCAAAAATTTTAGGAATCATGCAAAAAATTACTCTCTTTTTACCGTTCACTAACTCACCAGAATCAAATGATTTAATAAAGACTTTTTTATATGAACCGCTGGTAGAAAAAATTGTATTACTCTCCGACAAAGAATATAAAAATGGATATGACTCGATTGTGACGGCTTCAATTTCGTCATCGGACACAATCAGAAAAATTGTTGAAAAGGTTAAGACCGAATATTTCATTTTAATCGGCAGACAAACAAAAATCGAGTTGAATCAATTTGCAATTGAGAGATTTATAGACTTCGCTGAATCTTATGATGCTTCATTGGTCTATTCTGATTTTTATGAAATCAAAAGTGATACGAGAGAAGAACATCCAACCCAGGATTATCAGCTCGGAAGCATTCGCGATGGATTTGATTTCGGTGCAATGCTTTTTTTATCGACTAAGAAAATAAAAGCTGCATTGAAAAAATATGGCAGGCTTGGGAAATTAAAATATGCCGGCTTGTATGACTTGAGATTAAAACTCTCGGCCGAAATGCTTGACAGTAAAAACTCTCATCCAATAATGAGAATACCGGAGTTTCTTTATACGCTCGTGGAAACAGACACACGAAAATCCGGAGAAAAACTTTTTGATTACGTCGATCCAAAGAATCGTCAAGTTCAGGTAGAAATGGAAGAGGCGGCAACAAGTTTTTTGAAATCAATAAAGGCGTATCTAAAACCAAAATTCCAGAAAATCACAAATGATGCAGCCGATTTCCCAGTTGAAGCAAGCGTTGTAATTCCTATCCGCAACCGGATTAACACAATTGAGGATGCGATTAAAAGTGTAATCAATCAAAAAACATATTTCAGTTTTAATTGTATTGTTGTAGATAATCATTCGACAGACGGCACGACAGAAAAATTAGAACAGCTTTCTACAAAATATTCAACTCTAATTCATATAATTCCGAAAAGAAAAGATTTAGGAATCGGAGGATGCTGGAATGAAGCAATTTTCTCAAACTACTGCGGCAAGTACGCTGTTCAGCTTGACTCAGATGATCTCTATTCGAATGAAAAGACATTGCAGAAAATTGTCAACGCATTCAATGATGACGAGTTCGCTGCAGTTATTGGAACCTATCAAATGGTGAATTTTGATCTGAAAGAAATTCCGCCCGGAATAATTGATCATAAAGAGTGGACAAGAAACAACGGACGTAATAACGCCCTGCGGATTAATGGACTTGGCGCACCGCGAGCTTACCGAATGTCAATCCTGCGCGAAATAAGATTTCCGAATGTGAGTTACGGTGAAGATTATGCCGTCTGTTTGGAAATCTCGCGTAAATATGAAATCGGAAGAATTTACGAACCGATCTATCTCTGCAGACGTTGGGAAGGAAATACAGATTCGCAGTTGTCAATTACAGCACAGAATAAGCACAATCATTATAAAGACACGATTAGAACAAAAGAGATATTGTCTAGGATTGAGCAAAACAGCAATCAATAGAACACGAATAAAACGAATAATACAAATTTGCACGAATTATGATTCATGAGGAATTATCTAATAAAGTTATTAGAGCTTTCTATAATGTTTATAATGCATTAGGATATGGCTTTCTAGAAAAAGTATATGAAAATGCTTTAAAATTCGAATTGGAATTATTGGACATCAAGGCGGAGCAGCAGAAGCAAATAAAAGTACATTTCAAGGAAAAATTGGTTGGGGAATATTATGCTGATCTTTTGGTTGAAAACGCAATAATTCTAGAGTTGAAAGCAGCAGAAAATATTTGCGAAGAACATCAAGCGCAATTAATCAATTATCTTAGAGCAACCGAAATAGAACTTGGATTCCTTTTTAATTTCGGAAAGGAACCTGAATTCAAACGCAAAATATTTACAAATGATAAAAAGACAATTAGTGTAAAATTCGTCTCATTCGTAAAATCCGTGTTCTATTAGTTTTACATTCAAATGACAGATTATAAAATATTATCACTATCTGAACTTAAAAAATTCAAATCCGATTTAGATGCATCAAACTTTGCGGATTTGATGTTCGCAGCGTTCCTTCATCAAAAAGAAAACTGGGGAATGCTGAGCGATGGATGGAAGGGATTTCATTCTAGTAAATATAAACATTACGAATTTAACCGGGCTGAACTTAAAGAAACAGAAAACAAAAAATGCTTTGAGATCAAAACTCAGTTCAATCCAACAAGATTTATAAGTTCATCTGCAAAAGTTGATGCCGAGTCAATTAATTCCCGCAAATGTTTTCTTTGTTTAGAAAATTTACCCGAAGAACAAAAAGGAATTCTGTTCGAAGAGCAACTAATTGTTCTTTGCAATCCAGCACCGATATTCAACGAACACTTCACCATTTCGCATATCGAGCACAAGCCGCAGCAGATCTTAAACGATACAGATTTAATGCTGAGGCTGACTAAGGCAGTTAATGGCGATTATTCAATTTTTTATAATGGGCCTAAGTGCGGCGCTTCTGCCCCCGATCACTTTCATTTTCAAGCATGCCCGGCAAATGAACTGATTACAGAAAATGATGTCGTTTATCATGAAGAAAATTTCAAAACGATTTTTTCAAGCAATGAATATTCAATTGCTGCTTCAGAAAATTATCTTCGGAATGTATTAATCGTTAAATCAAAATCGATTGATTCAATCGTAAAAGCGTTTCACTCCATCTATGAGAAATTACAGGAAATCAACGAGACCGACGACGAACCGATGATGAACTTGCTCTCTTTCTATGAGAGCGAAAAATTTTATCTGATAATTTTTCCGCGAGAAAAGCATCGGCCGCAGGTATATTTCGCCGAGGGTGAAGAGCACATGCTCGTTAGCCCTGGATTGGTAGACATGGCAGGAATGCTTGTCACTCCGCTGCAAAAAGATTTTGAAAAAATGGATAATGAATTGATTGAAAAAATTTATTGTGAAGTCACCCTCGATAATCAGAAGTTTGAACTCTTGACCAAAACAATGTTTCAATAAAATTTATTATACAATTTGTTGCTTAAATAAAAATCGGAAGAATCATGAAACTTATTTTAATTATACTTCTTGTGCTTTTTGGGTTAGCTCATATCTCTAAAGCAGGAAAACAAATCGAGCCCATTCCCAAGCCACAATTAATGCTGAAATCGCAGGGGCAATTTATTTTCAATAAAGACACCCGACTCTACTTCGAACAATTTTCGGATCGAGCAGAATTTTTCAAAGAAGAATTTCAGAATGAAATTCAAGAGAACTTTAACCTTCGCTTAAGTCTTGGTCTCGTTAAGAAAAAACCGCAGCGAAATTTTATCTACTTTGGCTCGCTTACAGTAAATGAATATGCCTGGCAATTCAAAGAAGCAATTCGTGAAAATAATCTTCTTGAGAAAGAAGAGGCATACATATTATCAATCGAAAAAGAACGAGTCGCCATTTTAGCGAATAATTCAAAAGGAGCATTCTATGGTTTGATGTCTTTATTTCAAATGCTTCAAAAAAATGAAAGCGGAAAAATTTTCGTTGATGGCGTAACTATAATCGATTACCCGGCAATCCCGATGAGAGGAATTTCCGATGACTTTGCACGCGGGCAGGTTTCAACACTATGCAATTTTAAAAAAATAATTCGATTGCTCTCTCGTTATAAAATGAATGTTTATCAGCCATACTTTGAAGATGCTATTGAATTAAAAAGTTATCCTGATATTGGTGTCGGCAGAGGAAGAGTAACGCAGAATGAAATTAAAGAGCTTGTGTCATACGGGAAAAAATATTTTGTCGAGATCATTCCTATTTTTCAAACGTTAGGTCATTGGGAAAATTTGTTGATTCAGCCGAACTACTACCATCTTGCAGATTTCCCAGGCGCTGCATCGTTTGATGTTACGAATGAAAAAACTTATGAGTTCATTGAGAGTTCCGTAAGAGAACTATCTTCGCTCTTTCCTTCAAAATATTTTCACGCCGGATTGGATGAATCGTGGGATGTCGGTCTTGGCAACAGTAAATCTCTCACAGATAAAATCGGAATTGCAGCTGTCCACGCAAATCACTATAAACGAGTGAACGAGATCATTAAAAAGTACGGCAAAACGATGATGATGTACGGCGACATCATTCACAATCATCCAGAAATCTTCGAATTGATGCCGAAAGATATTATCGTAGTCGATTGGCGCTACGGTACACAGGATTATGAACCCTATGTGAAAAAGTATAGAGAGTATGGAATTCCATTTTACTGTTCTCCATCGGTTTCAAATTACAATCGAATTTTCCCGTACATAGAGAATTCAATTCTAAATATTCGCGACTTCACAAAAATCTCTTACGATTATGGTGCAATTGGATTTATAAATTCCAATTGGGGAGATAATGGCGGAGAAAATTTCAGAGAATTCAATTGGTTCGGATATGCATTCGGCGCAGAATGTTCATGGAATCCTGTTAACGTTAATGTGGAAGAATTTAGAACGAGATTTTTCAGTGATTTTTTTGGCGGAGAAGAAAATGTTTTTACTGCCATCTTTAGAATGCTTTCGGATTTTGGATTGTCAATTCACATATATGAACTTTGGAGGCATCCATTCCTTGAGCCGAAGGCAAATCCTCTCGATCAATCAATGTCCCTGAGAGTCCGCGCCGAATCAACAAAATCGAGAGCACTTTCAATTTTGAATCTATTAAATAATTTTTCAAACAAAGATGTCAGAAATTATGATAATGTTCGTCTTATGAAATTCGCAGCAAAGCAAGCATACTGGTTCGGTGACAAAATTTTGTACTCGATTAAAATTAAAAACATAATTGATTCAAAACATGGATTCATAGATAAAAAAGAGAGAAAGGAAATTTCAAATCTTTGCGAAGATATGATTTCGAGACTTAAAGAGTTGAAAAAAGAATTCAGGCAATTGTGGCTGCTCACAAATCGCGAAGACAATCTGTCATTAATTGAAAAAGAAAAATACGACAGACAAATTTCCTATTGGATGGAAATGAAATCCGAACTAAAGCAAGAAATTGTTTCTTACGATGCAAAATTGAAAAGCTCATGGATTTATCATCCCGATGCAAATCCAGGCGTAAAAGATATGCCGCAAGTTTCTGAAGCTTTTTTTGAACGTGAAATAATCGTAAAGGACAAGATTACTTCTGCAATGATCCATTTAATGGCAGATTCGTTCGCGGAGTTTTATGTGAACGATAAATTAGTTGGTGATGTGAGAGGCAAAAGAACACTTTCGCTTTGGGTTGAAAGTCAGCGGGCAAAATTTTTTGATATAAAAGATTTTCTAAAGGCAGGCGTTAATAAAATTCGAATTGTTGCGAAGAATTTTGGTAAAAATGTTTCAGCAGGAATTAATGCTCAGATCAATTTAGTTTCAACTGCATCTCACTTCAGATTTTACAGTGAAAGTTCATGGAAGGTCACAAAAGATGATGTTAATTACTTTGAGGCAAAAGCATTGCCCAATTTTTACACAGCCAC
>CAZNDS010000120.1:0-8543 GCA_964571865.1 uncultured Ignavibacteriaceae bacterium
GGGAATCAAAAATCGATTATGTTACTGTAGTTGGAAGACAAATTGTAGATACGCTGCCGCTTGTGATACATTATGATTCTGTTAAACGCGATATGGAGGAGTACGGATTAAAATATTCTGCAAAACATTTTAATGTGGCTGCTGAAGACCGTATTTACATAGAAGGAGGAAAAATTAGCTGGTATTGGGATAACGATCCGGAAATATTGATGGAATACGCAAAAGATGATGTCAAAGAAGTAAAAGGACTGAGTGAAATTCTTTTTCCGTCTTATTTTTATCAGGCTCAAATGCTTCCACTTGATTTTGATCAGCTTATAAGAGTTGGAGTCTCCACTCGTATTGAGCTTTTAATGGTGAGGGAGTACTTGAGAGAGAAAGTTGCAATCCCGCAGGCTAAGGTGGGCGGACAGACAACGGGTGGTTACACAAATATTTTTCACACCGGAGTTTATAATAATATTGTTCATGCAGATGTTGAGTCGCTTTATCCCTCTATAATTCTCAGTCAAAACCTGTCACCTGAATCAGACGAGCTGCAAGTTTTCCTGAAACTGTTAAAGGAGTTAACAACGCAGAGGATTAAATTAAAACACTTGATGCAGAAAGAAGGTAATCAACAGCTACGGCAGAAATACGATTCTATGCAATCAACATTCAAGATTTTTATTAATTCTTTTTACGGATATCTTGGTTACTTCAAGGGGATTTTCAATGACTACAGCAAAGCTGACATTGTAACTAATTCTGGACAAAAAATTCTAAAAGAAATAATTGATAAATTTGTGAAAGAGAAATGCAGAGTGATTGAGGTTGATACGGACGGACTTTATTTTACCTTGGGTGGTGAAAGCTCGGATGAACATTCGGAAATAACTCTAGTTGAAAAAATTAATGATGAGTTGCCAAAAGGAATAAATTTAAGTTTTGGTGGAAGATTTTCATGGATGATGAGCTATAAGAAAAAAAATTATGCTTTACTGACTTATGATAATCGATTAATAGTAAAAGGTTCATCACTTATCTCACGTTCAATAGAAAAATATGCGCGGAATTTCATTAAATTTTGCATCGAATCAATAATTACAAATAATCTAGAGGATATTCCAAAAGTATATATGAATCTTCGCTCAGACATTATTGCACATTCGATTCCAATTCTTGACTTGTGCAAAACTGAAACTTTGAGAGATTCTTATCAAAATTATAAGAGTGCAATCGAGAATGGGAAGCGGACAAAAAGTGCCGCATATGAGCTTGCGATAAAATATTACGGCAGCAAATACGAGCCGGGAGATAAAATTACTTATTTCATCACAGGCATAGATCCAAGTGTAACGATTTATGAGAATTGCGAGCTTGTGGAGTATTACAATCCAAATTCACCTGTAGAAAACGTTTCCTATTACCTTAAAAAACTTGAGGAATACATTTCTCGTTTCGAGATATTTTTCACAAAATCAGATTTTCAAAATCTCTTTCCATCAGAAGAACGCCTTCAATTCCAAACGGGTAAGGTTTTGATCATTAACAAGCCTGTAGCGTTGAAGGAAGATTAAATTAATGCTCAAGTCATCCCGAATTTTAATAATTTTTCTTGTAGTTCTGATTGACCTGATTGGGTTTGGTATTATAATTCCAATTCTTCCTCACTATTCTGAACTGTATTTCCATGCAAATGAATTTGAGATAGGCATGCTGATCGCATCGTTTTCATTCTTCCAATTTCTTTCAACTCCATTTTTGGGAAGATGGTCTGATCGTATTGGTAGAAAGCCGGTGATTCTTTATATGCTCGTTGTCTCTTTTTTTGCTTATTTGCTCTATGCATTTGCAACAAACTTTTGGCTGGCATTTTTTGCTAGATCTGTTGCTGGAATTGGAGGAGGAAGTATTTCGGCAGCGCAAGCATACATCGCAGATGTTACAGATAAGGGAGATCGTGCGAAGGGAATGGGACTCATCGGGACAGCTTTTGGAGTTGGATTTGTACTCGGTCCCTTTATAGGTGGGGCATTGAGTGTCTATGGTTTTCTTGTTCCAAATCTTGCAGCAGCAGGCTTTTCATTATTTGCGTTACTGCTTGCTTACTTTGCTCTAGATGAATCATTGAAAGAGCCAACTCCTCCTAGAAACGAAAAAAAATCTTTATTTAATATAGATGGATATGTCGCAGCATTTTCTCGGCGCGAGACTGCAGCTTTAGTTTCAATCTTTTTTATACTAACATTTTCATTAGCAAATACTTATGGAACTACCCCGATCTTAGGTTATAGAATCTTGAAATTGACAGATGCACAAATTGGTTATCTATTCGGTGTAATTGGTATTGTTTCAATATTTGTTCAGGGTTATCTAATTGGTCTTCTTACAAAAAAGTATTCTGAGAAAGCACTCCTTTACTTTGGAATAATTTTAATGACTATAGGACTAATTTTAATTCCATTTAGCACTTCATTATTACTATTAATTACATTTTTTATTATTGCTGTTTTTGGATGGGCGGTTTTAAGTCCAGTATTGTTTAGCATGATCTCAAAAGCGGCTTCACCAAAAGAACAGGGACAAGTATTAGGAATGAACCAATCAATGGGTTCGCTTGGTAGAGTACTCGGTCCACTCTGGGGTGGATTTGCTTTCAATTATTTTGGTTACTCTAGTCCATTTTTTACTGCAAGTATATGTACATTTATTACTTTGTTTATTGCTGCTTTCATGCTCAGTCCAGTAAAAGAAAATTCTGAATATTAATTTGACTAATCTTATATTTTTTTACTTATTCATTATTGAATGAAAATAGGTTCAATTAATATCGATCAGCCGCTTCTTTTAGCTCCAATGGAGGACGTTACAGATGCATCGTTCCGTTTATTATGCAAGAGATTAGGTGCAGATATTGTCTATACTGAATTCGTAAACTCAGAAGGATTGATTAGGAGATCGGAGAAGACACACAAAAAACTTCTGTTGCTCGATGAGGAACGTCCTGCAGGAATACAAATTTATGGAGCGAATATCGGTTCAATGGTTGAAGCCGCTAAAATTGCTGAAGAAGAAAATCCCGATTTAATCGATATCAATTGCGGATGCTGGGTGAAGAATGTAGTTGGACATGGAGCGGGTGCAGGATTACTTAAAGATATTCCATATATGGAAAAAATGATTTCTGCTGTAGTTAAAGCTGTTAATATGCCGGTTACCGTGAAAACTCGTTTAGGATGGGATTTTGAGAGTATTAAAATTCTTGAAGTTGCGAAAATGGTCGAAGATGTCGGTGCGAAAGCAATTACAATTCACTGTCGCACAAGATCGCAGGGACACAAAGGTGATCCAGATTGGAATTGGATCCCGCGTGTGAAAGAAGTCGTGAATATACCAGTAATTCTAAACGGCGGAGTTCTGCAGCCTGAAGATGCTCAACGAGCATTTATCGAAACGAAGTGTGATGCTGTGATGATTGCGCGAGGTGCAATTGCAAATCCATGGATATTTTCTCAGGCGAAGCAATTACTCTTGACCGACAAATATGATAATGAAATATCAATTCATCAGCGAATTGATCTGATGATCGAGCATTTAAGAGACTCTTGTGAGATTAAGGGGGAGCGAAGAGGTGTATTAGAATTCAGAAAATATTATTCGGGCTATCTGAAAGGATTTTATAATTCAGCAAAATTACGTTCCGAATTGATGCACTTTCTGACAATTCAGGAAATTGTTCAGCATATCGAATTGTTTAAATCTATAAAAGACCAGCATTACGATCAAATTGAAATAACCTAAACGAAATTGACTGCCATTAAAAACAAAACTGCGAGAATTATCTCAACAATCTTCTTACCTCCGACATTTTCCTTTTTTATTTTTTTTTATTTGAATTTTTATTTCAAACAAACTGATGGGCAATTGATCATGAACTTACTGATTTCAATTTCAGCTACAGTTATTCTGCCAATCATTTACTTTATAGTTCAGAGGGAAAAAGGGAATATCCGCGATAACGATGCAGTTATTAAGGAACAAAGAAATAATACTTATCTATTTACGATTACAATATTTTTTGCTGCGTCGTTTCTGTTATATCTTAATGAAGCACCAGAATTCATCACAGCATTAATGCTCTGTTACGCTGTTAATACTTCATTGGTTTACATTGTAAATATTTATTACAAAATAAGTATACACACTTTTACCGCTGCTGGATCTTTTGCTCTGTTTACTCTTATCTCTTTTTCATTTGCCGTGATTTTGTTTTTTATACTAGTGCTTGTAATGTGGTCTCGCCTGCAGCTTAAGGTTCATACACTCGGGCAAGTAGCACTTGGATTGGTTTGTGGAGTTTTATTAACTTTAATAGGAATGAAATACTTTTCGATTCTAATTAGACTATGGAACTAAAGGACGCTTTGAAGCATCTTGAAGAGATTAGCTTCTATTTCGAATTAAAAGGAGAGAATGTTTTTAAGATCAATGCGTTCAATTCTGCGATTCGAAATCTTTCTCAGGTGAATAAAACATTAGAGGAAGGTTTGGGCGACGGATCGTTCCAAAAAATTAAGGGTGTGGGTAAATCAATCATCACAATACTGAATGAATTTTCTCAAAAAGGTGAAACAAATATCCTAAACGGACTCAGACAGGAATTTCCCGAAACTCTTTATGAACTGATAACAATTCCTGGACTCGGAGCAAAGAAAATTAAAAAACTTTATGATTGCCAACAGATCAGTTCGTTAGAGGAACTTGAACAGTCGTGCATTGAAAATCGGCTGCTAAAAATTCCTGGATTCGGTGAAAAATCTCAATCGTCAATTCTTTCCAATATTGAGAAGCTCAGCAGATATAAAGGATTCATGCTGCTACACAAGGCGGCTCAATTCGCTGCTGAATTTCAAGATGAATTTCTTAAACCGCATGCGAAAAAATATTCGATTACAGGTGAATTAAGAAGAGCATGCGAAATTATTGCAATGATTGAATTCCTTGTAGTTCCAAAGGAAAAATTTAATTCCGTAATTGAAAAGCAGTTCGATCTGACATCGAGATCGCCGCAGAAAATAGAACTTGAATTTGAAGAAAAGAAAATTGTAATTCATCTTTGTGAAGACGATGAGTTTCAATATAAACTGTTTGAAACAACCGGTCCGAAAAATTTTGTTTCTGATCTTGAGAGAGCATTCATAAAAAATAAAACTGCAGGTTCTGAAGAAGAGTTGTTTAAGCTCGAAGGCATCACATTCATAGTTCCGCATCTGCGTGACAACGATAAATTCGAAAGGCGAACTTATGATTTCGCTGAATCGAACGACCTGAAAGGTTTGCTTCATGTTCACACAAATTACTCTGACGGGATTAATTCACTTGAAGAGGTACAATCTCATGCCGAAAGAATTGGATATGAATACGTTTTGATTTGCGACCATTCAAAATCTGCTGTGTACGCTAATGGATTAAGCGAAGAACGTGTTAAAGCTCAATGGAAAGAAATTGATAAATTAAACAAACAAAATAAAAATGTAAGGCTGTTGAAAGGAATTGAATGCGACATTCTTGCCGATGGAATACTCGATTACAGCGATGAGTTCTTGAGTGAATTCGATTGTGTCATCGCATCAGTTCATTCAAGATTTAATATTCCTGAGAGTGAAATGACAGCTCGAATCTCGAAGGCACTCGAAAATAAATATGTAAAAATTCTTGGGCACTTAACCGGAAGACTTCTCTTAAGCCGGGAATCGTATAAGGTTGACGTAAAAAAAGTAATAGATACAGCCGCTAATTTTCAAAAAGTCATTGAGTTGAATTGCGATCCTCACCGTCTTGACCTCGATTGGCGCTGGCATCAATATGCAATTTCAAAAGGAGTGAAAATAGCAATCTGTCCCGATGCACACAGTATAAGAAGGATATTATCAACACTTTAAATGTTGATTCATTCGTAAAAAAATATTGTTAATGCCTGCCTGCAGCAGGTAAATTTGAAAAAAATCTGAGGAGAAACAATGGATTTAACAAATTACATCCGTAATGTACCTGATTTCCCGAAAAAGGGAATTATGTTCAGGGACATTACAACACTGCTAAAAGATAAAACCGTATTTAAAGAAACTGGGTTGAGATTGTTCAGCAGATTTTCTCATTTACAGGTGGATAAAATTGTGGGAATTGAATCGCGTGGATTTATCTACGGTGCGCTGCTTGCAGAAAAATTCGATGCTGGATTTGTTCCAGTACGTAAACCGAAAAAACTTCCAGCTGAGACAATCTCTGAAAGCTATGCACTTGAATACGGTACAGACTCACTCGAGATTCACAAAGATGCAATCCAGCCTGGCGAGAAAGTCTTAGTGCACGATGATCTTCTTGCAACCGGCGGCACGGCAGAAGCAGTCGTAAAGATGGTCGAAAAACTTGGCGGCGAAGTTGTCGGAGTATTGTTTTTAGTCGAATTGTCTTTCCTCAAAGGAAGAGAGAAGCTGAAGAATTATAAAGTCGAATCGCTTGTGAAGTATGATAGCGAGTGAAATAATTAAAAATTAGTTGTAAACTTGAAAAAAGTAATAAAAATAATTCTCAATTTGTTAGCTTCAACTTTATTCGCACTCAGTAGAGTAGATTGCCTAATAACTATGACAAAAAAATATAATTGGAGATACGATCATGGCGTTTGAAGAGAAGTATTTAGATGTTTTACAAAACATCGAATTTCCTATACAAGTTGTTTATAAAGAATATCCGGACCTTTTAGATAGTGAAGCTCTGTCAGCAATAGAATCTTTAATTGAATTTTATACAGCAGAAGAAAGAAAAAGACTGCCGAGGCAATTCCCACTTTCAGTAAGGGCAAAGGAGGTTTACGAAGGAGTGAAAGAGATGTGCGATTTTCGTCTCGGGAAAGAATTGCCCAAAGACTTTTCTTTGGATTTTAAGCCCAATCCAATCTCATTTAGTGAAATGATACATTGTTTAAAAACAATTAAAAATTCAATTATCAAATGGAATAAGTGGTACGGAATTCAGGGATATCTTAATTTTGTTAAAAGTCAGATGCCTTACGTTTAATCTGGAAATATGGATAGCTAAAACAATAATAAATAATATAATACACACAACAATAAAAATATCCCGTTTTCATCGGGACATGTATTGCGAGGAAAGCTTTCAGCTTGTAAATGACAGAAATAATTATTTAAATATCATCCAGAATAACTAATGGATATACTAACTAAATACAAAAATGAAATAGACTCATTCTGCAAGGAAAACAAAATAAATAAACTTTCACTTTTCGGATCATATCTGAAAGATACAGCAAACACTGAAAGTGATATTGATTTATTAGTTGAGTTTGAAGATGATGTCGAATACGGGCTGCTTGATATTGCACGAATGGAACGTGAACTTTCTGAAATTATCGGAAAACAGGTTGACCTGCGGACATTCGAAGAGTTGAGCAGATATTTCAGAGATACTGTAATCAAAGAGGCACAGGTTAAATATGAAACCAAATGACAGAATTAGAATTCAGCACATGATAGATTCCGCCGAAGAAGCATTATCTTTTGTTATGGATATTAAACAAGAAGATTTTTTAACAACAGAATGATTATTCTTTCTATAATTAAGGAAATTGAAATAATCGGCGAAGCAGCATCAAGGATTTCGGATGAAACCATGTTGACTTCACCCGAGATACCCTGGAAAGATATTGTGGGTATGCGTAACAGGTTGATACATGGGTATTTTGATGTTGACGTTAAGCTTGACTGGAATACGGCAAAAAACAATCTTCCTGAATTAATCAAATCACTTAAAGACCTGTTGAAAAGGGATGAATTGAATACCAAAACACTTTAAAAACTGAATCCCGCTTTCGCGGGACTCGTTACTCCTTCTACACATGGTAGATGAACTGTAACAAACATAAAGTATACAACAGAGAAATACAAGCTTAAAAATGAACAAAATTGATAAATTGATCATCAATTCTCATTACTCCGAATCGACTCACTATTGAAGTTACGATAGAGAAACTAAGAAATTCTGATTGAAAAGTATTTGGCATCATTTTATAAATTTGTTGAAACATAATAACTTTTAATAATTTAAATGAAAAACATTGAATTGAAAAAAGGCGAAATCATTTCTTACTTTTGGCTAAATTGCAGATAAAAATACCTTCTATAATGACTTACAATTTTTTGATGCCTAAACAAGTAGAGAGTAACGAACATGGATTTGAAATCTTATCTGAGTTTTATAATCAAACCAAAAATGCGTTTTTAGATAAAATTGTTGTTGATTTTTCAGTTACAGATTGGTATGACGCAAATTTACTCGCAATTTTAGGAGCTATATTAAGTAGGTTAGAAGAAAACCTGAATACTGTTAATGTAATTAACTTAAAAAATAAGTTAGAGCAAATATTTAGTAAAAATCATTTTTTGAGTAACTTTGGGGGGCATAAAATAGAAGATTATTACCAAACAACAATTAAATATAAAAAATTTAAGCCAAACGAAGAGAAGGTTTTTAAGTATTAT
>CAZNDS010000121.1:0-8538 GCA_964571865.1 uncultured Ignavibacteriaceae bacterium
GATTTATTTAACAAAATGTAACGAACTAAAAACTTATTTAATCAGAGACTTTCCTCCCACAACTGCGGGGCTGCTCTCTAAAAAAACCAAACCAAGGTCTCAAACGAACAATTGTGTTCCCAACTGCAGTGCAAATTTAAGATTTCTTTTATCAAAATTCTATGAAAAATTATCAGTCCGATAATTCAGAGCATTTATTCGTCAAATCCCCAAAAGAGCTATTATCTCCTGTTTTCTTCCCTACATTTTTTTTAAATTTGTAATGTAGATGCGAGGTTTTATGCGAAAGTTGACAACGAGAAGTATCCAATCACAATTAATCCTCTATTTTTCATTAGCGATTGTAATTCCTGCTATAATTACGAGTCTAGTAGGAATTAAGCTTTTAAATGACCAAATAATTTCACGATCGGAAACAAAGTGCATCTCCGACCTGAATTCTGCCCACGAAATTTATCGAACCAAAATTACCAACATCGAAAGCATCATAAGATTTAATTCAGCTCGAATTCTGTTAATAAACGCAATAAAAAATAATGATGCGGATTTCCTGCGTAAAGATTTTCCTAAAATCTTGAATCGAGAGGGACTCGACATTCTGACATTAACAGATCGCCATGGAAGAGTTATAATGCGCGGAAGAAATCCAAATGTTAATGGCGACTCATTGACTTCTGATAAATTTATTAGTCGAGTACTAACTTCAAAGAGAAGTATTTCAGGAACTGATTTAGTTTCATCCGATTTGCTGGAGAAAGAATCTCAAGAGCTTGTTAATCAAGTGAGAATGGAGATCATTCCAACTCCAAAATCAAAAGCAAGAAAAGATAGTATCGAGACTTCTGGTATGATGATAAAATCTGCCGTACCAATTTTTGACGAAACAAACTCATTCATAGGAATACTACAGGGTGGAATTTTACTAAATCGGAATTTTGACATTGTAGATAAAATAAAAGAAGTCGTCCATGAAAAAGAAGTCTATGAAGGAAGAGATATTGGGACAGCTACTATTTTTCAGAATGATCTGAGAATTTCAACCAATGTGAAAAACCTTGACGGTACAAGAGCAATATCTTCACTCGTTTCTGAAGAAGTATATGACAAAGTATTGATCAATGGCGAAAAATGGATTGGCAGAGCTTTTGTTGTGAATACTTGGTACATTTCAGCATACGAACCGATTAAAGATATTAATGGAAATATTATAGGGATTTTGTATGTAGGGATTTTAGAAAAACCATTTAACGATATCCTAAGAAATACGCTTTTCACTTTTCTTGGAATAGCAATCATAGGAGTTTTTCTTATCATCCTTATGTCCGTCTTACTCGCTAAGAAAATATCCAAACCGCTGAAGAAACTCGAAATTTCTGCGGATCAAATTGCTAAGGGTGACTACAATCAAAATTTACTGATTTCTGCTCCGAGTGAAGTTGAAAGTTTAGCCCATTCAATAACCAGAATGTCGATCAGACTTGCAAGGGAAAAAAGAGAACTTGAAATTTGGGGAGAAATCCTCGAAAAAAAAGTAAAGGAGCGGACAGATGAAATACAGAAAATTCATTCACAACTTTTTCGCTCAGAAAAGCTCGCATCAATCGGAAAGCTGGCTGCAGGAGTTGCTCACGAAATCAATAATCCGCTAACCGGAATTCTCACAAACGCAAGTTTATTAAAAGATGATTTTAATGAAGGTGATCCGCGACGCGAAGATCTTGAAGTAATTGTAAAAGAAACTATTCGATGCCGCGAAATTGTAAAACGATTACTCGACTTCTCCAGGCAAACAGCTCCAGTTAAAAAGCTGACGAACATTAATTCAATTGTAGACGAAATAATTTTATTTGTTCGTAATCAATCAGCTTTTAGAAATATTAAGATCAATAAAGAATTTGAAAACAATTTGCCCGAACTCATGGTCGATCCGGATCAGATTCGGCAGGTTTGCATCAATCTAATAATGAATGCCTCTGAAGCTATGAGAAAAGGGGGAAGACTAAATATTAAAACTTGCGTCAATTCAGACGGTAATTTCGTTAATCTCGAAATTTCTGATAATGGCTGCGGGATCCCGGAAATTTTACGGATGAAAATATTCGATCCATTTTTCACGACAAAAGAAAACGGTACAGGTTTAGGACTTGCAATCAGCTACGGCATAATTGAGCAGCATGGCGGACGAATTGACTTTTCAAGTGCAATCGGTGAAGGAACAACTTTTAATATTTCTTTACCAATTAGATATCAAGACTTAAATGGTGAATAACATGGTTAAAATCTTAGTAATCGATGATGAGCTGGTAATTTGTAAAAGCTGTGAAAAAATTTTTCGCAGAGCTGGACATGAAGTACAATATTCAACTTCGGCTAAGGATGCTTTAAAACTTATTGACATAGCTGAATTTGATGTTGTGTTCACCGATTTGAAGATGGTTGATATTGGAGGGATGGAAGTCTTACAGCGAATTAAACAAAAACACCCGGATATAGTCGTAGTCGTTATCACCGGATATGCAACGATTGCATCAGCAGTCGAAACAATGCGAAGCGGCGCATTTGATTTCCTTCCGAAACCATTCACACCTGATGAACTTCTCGCCGTTCTCGATAAAGCAATTGAAAAAAGGCGGCTCCAGAAAATTTCTTGTGCAGAATTTGTTTTACATGATAACATGAAATTTGAAGGATTGATTGGAAGAAGTCCGAAAATACAATCAGTTTATAACTTAATAGAAAAAGTAGCCCTGACCGATGCAACTATTCTTATTGTTGGTGAAAGCGGAACCGGAAAAAATTTAACCGCAAAAGCAATTCACGATTCAAGTAAGAGAAAAGATAAAAAATTCTTCGCTATTGATATATCCACGCTTTCGAGTTCATTGTTAGAAAGTGAATTATTCGGGCATTTAAAGGGCTCATTTACTGGTGCGGCTGCCGATAAAATTGGCATTTTCGAAGTTGCCGATGAAGGGACAATCTTTCTCGATGAAATTGGGAATCTATCTTTGGAGACTCAAGCAAGGTTACTTAGAGTTCTCCAAGAAAAAGAAATAATTCCTGTCGGAAGCACAGAAGTCAGAAAAGTTAATATAAGATTAATCTTTGCGACAAATAAAGATTTAAAGCAGCTTGTTGAAGCTGGTAAATTCCGCGAAGATCTTTTTTACAGGTTGAATGTTTTTCCAATTCGTCTTCCAAGTTTGCGAGAAAGACGAGAGGATATTCCTGAACTTGCGATTTACTTTATTTCTAAATTTTCAAAAGAGTTTAACAAGAAATGTCCAAAGCTTTCCCCGGAAGCAGTTGAGGCATTGATAAATTATCATTGGCCCGGAAACATACGTGAACTCGAACACACAATCGAAAGACTAATCATATTCAACGAAGAAGATACTATCGAGCCTATACATATTAGTGCGGCACTTTTCAAATCAGAGGGCAATATCATCTCGCTTGCACCGAAAGACAGCGAAGAATTAAAAATGTTGAAAAAACAAATCCGCGAAACTTCAGTTCATGAAATTGAAAAACTATTTGTAACCGAAGCTTTAATTAGAAATAATTGGAATATTTCACAGGCCGCACGAGATGTAGACATGCAGCGTTCAAATCTTCAAGCTTTGATTAAGAAATACAATATCCAGAAATCATCCTAGCCTGCATACTAAGGTTTGCAGGTGAATATTTTTTTTATTCACTTTTTACCCAAGGGCTTTTTGTTTTGTCCAAAATATTTGAATTTTCTAAATAGATTTTTAGAACAACAAAATTATTACCGCCGGTCTATCATGGCACAATCATTGCGATAACATAAACAATGATGAATCTAAAAAGAAAAATAGGACAAAAAAATGATTACTGAAAAAATATTAGTTGTAGATGACGAACAAACAATCTGCGACAGCGTTGAAAAAATCTTGTCAAAAAAAGGTTTTAGTATCGATAAAGCAGTCGATGCAGAATTAGCTCTAACAAAAATATCTCAAGAAAAATATGATTTGGTCATTACAGACTTGATGATGCCAAATACAAATGGTTTGGAGCTTCTTGAAATCATTCGCAAACATTATCCGGAATTAAATGTTATCATGATCACCGGATATGCATCAATTGAATCGGCTGTTGAAGCAACGAAACTTGGAGCTGCTGATTATTTAGCTAAACCATTCACACCAGAAGAACTTCTTGTTGTGACGGATAAAGCTCTTCAGTCAAGAAAAAATAAGCTTGATGAAACTAAAACAGTTAGCCCAGATCAATCAGATGAAGTGATTGATGTTGACTTACCTTTTAATCTTAGTGATTTAGAAAAAAGAACCTCCAAGGAATTTGTGGAAAGCTTGACACGTTCTGATATACCATTAGCAAAAAAGGCAGCCACTAATGATTATTGTCTCACAGGAAAACGTAATTGCAGAAGAGTTATTACAGAAGGAAAAGAATGTGCAGGCGAATGCCCGATCGAGAAAAAACAAAAAGTCCGCGCTAAAACTATTAAAAGAGCAAAAGTATTTACAAATGAAATTATTGACATAGATATGCCGTTTGAACTGAACGAAGTTCAAGAATATTACAGCGAGGACTATTATGCTTGTCTTGATCGTTCTGATATTCCTCGAGCAGCGCTCTATGGGAAAAACATCACGAGCAAGAGTAACGTCCTTGTAATCGATGATGAGCCAATTGTTTGCAACAGTGTTAGAAGAATCCTCGCAAAACAAAAATATTCCGTAGATGAAGTGTTTGATGTTGATGTCGCGATGAACAAAATGAAAATCAATAAATACGATTTAGTACTTCTTGATCTTAAAATGCCTAAAAAGAGTGGAATGGAAGTTCTTGAATCAATAAAGAAAACTAATCCAAGTCTTCCCGTGATAATGGTAACCGGTTACGGAACAATTGAAACAGCGATTGAAGCGACAAAACTTGGTGCATTTAATTTTATCCCGAAACCATTTACTCCAGAAGAACTCATGAAAGTTACTGAAGAAGCTTTGGCATGAATCCTCATCAGCAAGATGCTTCTCAGAAGCCGGTTGTCATATTCTGACGCCGGCTTTTTTTTATCAAATAAGTTATTGGAAAGATAGATATTTCCTAAACTTGTTAACCTAGCTGCCTTAGCTTATTCCTAAAAAAATTATCTAAAGATTCAACAATTTCTGGTAGTTTCTTTTCAACCTCTTCTGTAAGCTTATCACCGAAAGTAATCGCATCTTTAACAGATATACCGCAGAGAATAATTTTTGGAAGTTTGTAATTGGAAGCTTTGAATAGCGAAAGTGAATTTGTAAAAGAAAGAGTGTGAGGTGAGACAAATCTCGGCAATTTTCCTTCTTCAAAATTAATCTCAAAAACTTCGCCGAGACTTTCTTCCTTCCGAAATGAATCTACAATAAATGCTAAATCGAATTCAGTCAACTCATTTAGAAGTGAAAGCATATCATCGGAATGTTTGATGAGAGTGCAGCCGAATTTACTGTGATTTATTTCACACAATTTTTCGGCTGCTATTAGTCCAATTGCATCGTCAGTTAAGAGAGGATTCCCAATTCCGACAATCGCAATCTTCACAAACGCGATCTTTCGTTCAGCAAGTTTCCATTTGAATCAAAAATTCGAACGACCAACGGCATCTGTCCGGGCAATGAATGTGTCGCACAACCAAAACATGGATCATAAGCACGGAACGCCATTTCAATCTTATTAAGTAGTCCATCGGTGATTTCAGCACCTTTTGTGATCAGACCACGTGCAGCTTTATTTATTGAAAGCGAAATGGGTGCATAATTATTCGTAGTCCCGACAATTAGATTAACTTTTGTGAGGATTCCCCTTTCATCAGTAGTATAATGATGAGTTAAGGTACCTCGAGGAGCTTCTACTATACCAACACCTTCGGATGGGGTTTCTGTCGGAACTGTACGAATGTTTGTCCCGGTGATTTCCGGATCGCGCACTAAATCCAACGCCATCTCCGCTGCACTCAATAATTCGATGACTCTCGCCCAATGAGTTGCCAGCGTTGCATGAACCGGTTTGCCGCCAAGTGTGGAATACATTTTTTCATACTCTTCCTGTGCTAATGGAGTCGGCATTCCATCCGCTGCATTTAATCTGCTTAATGGAGTCGCACGATAAATTCCGCTCTCTTTCCCATCGACAAATCCTTTCCATCCGACTTTTTTTAGAAATGGAAATTTCAAGTATGTCCAAGGTTCAACCTGCTCGGCAACTACATCCAAATATTCATTCGGTGAATATTTTACAAATTCTTTTCCGTCCGGATCGACAACTCTAACTTTGCCATCATAAAAATTAACTCTATTGTTTTCATCAACAAGACCCATGTAATAAGTCTTGTTTGTGAACATGTCTGATAATATTAGATCAACATAAGATTTGTTTTTTAGAACGACATCGTTGAATATCTGAAGTGTGAATTTTCCAAATTCTACAAACCACTTGCAATGTTCTTCAATTTCTTCTCGTTCTTCTTCATTGATTCCCTTTGTAACTCCACCGGGAATCGACGTTACTTGATGAGTTTGTTTCCCACCAAGAGTTTTAATTACTTGCTGGGTTCGTTTTCTCATCTCGATGACTTTGCCGCCAATCTCAAGCCCAACTTTTGCAACAACACCGAGAATATTTCTTTCTGCGGCTGGGGCATCCGGTCCAACTACGAAATCCGGTCCGCCAAGTGCATAGAAATGAGTCGTGTGATCACCAGCAAAAAAAACATTGTAAAGAAGTTCACGTAATTTTTTCCCAGTTGGCGGAGGAGTGACTTTAAATACTGCATCGCACGCTTTTGCAGATGCCATGTGGTGTGCTTCCGGGCAAACTCCGCAGATTCGAGTTGTAATTCGCGGCATTTCTTCAACAGGTCTGCCGACACAAAATATTTCAAATCCTCTGAGTTCAGGAATTTGGAAGTAAGTATTTGCAACTTCTCCATCGTCATTCACGAAAATATCTATTTTTCCATGACCTTCTAATCTTGTGATTGGATCAATCTTTATCTGTTTCATAATTGCTTTCTCCTTAGAATTGATGTCGGTAGTGAAAATCTATAAAACGTACCAATCGGATCAGCGATCTGATCAAGAATTTTATCGATCTCTTCAAGTTCGTGTGCATCGATCACAGAACTTAATGCGCTGATCATTTTAGTCCCTTGATCATGAACATTTGGAGGAGGTCCGTAACAACCTCGGCAGGCAATGTTCGCTTGCGGACACAAAGCACCGCATCCGTCCCGAGTCGCTGGTCCCATACAAATCAAACCTTGATCAAGCAGGCATTCATTTGGATCGGGGACAATCTCGTATGGTCTGTAAAACTTTTTAAGTTTCTTTTCTTTGCGCTCGCGTGGACATTCATCGCAGCAGGTTTTCGTTCCCGCACCAAGAATCGAACCAAGCGGAGGCAATTCCTTCCCGCTAAGAATGTATTCAATCACGTTCCAGATCTGTGTCGGCTGAGGCGGGCAGCCCGGAATGTAATATTCCACATCAACTTCTTGATTTAGACTTTTTACATTTTCCCACATTTCGGGTATTTCGATTTCACCCTCCGGCATTTTAGTATGTGTTTGCGGGAAGACTCCACCATTCTGCTTCACCGTTGAGGGAGAATCCTTATAAACCCAGTCAAATATTTCTTGTTTAGATTTTAGGTTTGCGAGTCCTGGAATACACCCTTCGTATGCGCATGAGCCAAAAGCAACCAAGACTTTCGATTTTGCACGAAGCAGATGAGCCAATTCAGCATTTTCTGAATTTCTGATCGATCCATTGAAAAGACAAATATCGATACTTTTATCTTCCATTGCTCGCACATGATGATATTTGAAATCGAGTGCAACCGGCCAGAAAACAATATCAAACGCATTTGCAACGTCAAGAATTTTTTCATGAATATCGAGGACGGCTATATCACATCCGCCGCAGCTTGCTGCCCAATATAATGCTAATTTTGGTTTAGACATTTTTTTCTCCTTTCAAAATTCAATTCTGTAATGAAACAGTTTCTGATTTAAGATTTTTCGCTGTTCCATTTGTCAATCTTAATGGACCGAGCTGTTTTATCTCTTTGGTAAATTCGTTCACGACTTCTGCGAATCTATCTCCTTCAGATGCAGAGACCCATTCGAGTCTTAACCTTTTCGGATCAACGCCAAAGGAATTCATCAATCTCTTGAGGAAAGGAATTCGTCTGATAGTTTTGTAATTCCCTTCTTGATAATGACAATCTCCAAGATGGCAGCCCATTACAACAACTCCATCTGCGCCCATCTCAAATGCTTTAAAAATAAAAGTTGGATCAACTCTTCCGCTGCACATTGTTCTGATAATTCGAACATTCGGCGAAGATTTAATTCGCGATACACCCGCTAAATCCGCACCTGTATAGGAACACCAGTTACAAAGGAATCCAACTATCTTTGGTTTGAAATCAGTCATAACTTTTCCTTTTTATTTTTGTTTTTGACATTCATATTTGTTTTAGTCTTAATGAAAAATCTCT
>CAZNDS010000122.1:0-2863 GCA_964571865.1 uncultured Ignavibacteriaceae bacterium
CCTTACAATCTTCACACAACAAGAAAAGATCCGCTAAGAATTGCATTTCAATTTTAACATAACCTTCGCCTTGGCATGTTTCGCATCTTCCGCCGGGAACGTTAAATGAAAAATATCCTGGTTTATAACCGCGAGTTTTGGATTGAGGTCTTTGTGAATAAAATTCTCGAATAAAATCAAAAGCTTTTACTTAAAAATTTTTTACTCAGATGTATCAAAAAAGCTCTCAAAATTGTGAGGGCTTTTTCATTTTTAAAAATCGGAGTGAATGAAAATTGTTATAACTTTTTTAGCAAATCCGCCATTTCGATTGCAGAGAGAGCGGCATCCCATCCTTTATTGCCTGCTTTAGTACCGGCGCGTTCCAATGCCTGCTCAATTGAATCGGAAGTGATAACACCGAAGATTACCGGCACGCCGGTTTCCAAACCAACATTGGCAATTCCTTTCGATACTTCAGAAGCAATGTAATCGAAATGAGGAGTTGCACCGCGGATAACTGCACCAAGACAAATTACGACATCAAACTTTTTTGTCTCTGTTAATTTTTTTGCCGTAATCGGAATTTCAAATGCGCCCGGCACAAATACAACGGTAACATTTTCTTCTTTGCCTTCGTGACGCACAATGCAATCAATCGCGCCGGAAAGCAAACTCTTCGAAATTACTTCGTTGAATCTCGAGACAACGATTGCAAACTTTTTATCTTTTGCAGAAAGAATACCTTGAATTGTGTTTGTCATTTTTACCTCTATATGTTTTTAAAAATTAGTTCGAAAGAATGTGACCGAGTTTTTTTTGTTTTGTTTTCAAATAATTTTTGTTCTCTTCGTGCGGTTTTACTTCAAGCGGAACACGTTCAACAATTTCGAGATCATATCCTTCAAGTCCGATAATTTTTCTCGGGTTGTTTGTCATCAATCTGATTTTTTTTAGACCGAGGTCTTTCAATATTTGTGCACCAATTCCATACTCACGCAAATCCGCCTTAAAGCCGAGCATCTCGTTTGCTTCAACAGTATCTTTGCCGTCATCCTGAAGTTCGTACGCAAGAATTTTATTCACAAGCCCGATGCCTCTTCCTTCTTGACGCATATAAACTACAATACCTCTTCCCTCTTTTTCAATCATCTTCAAAGCCGCTTCAAGCTGGTCGCCGCAGTCGCATCGTTTCGAACCGAACACATCGCTGGTCAAACATTCAGAATGAACACGAACAAGAACCGGAGTCTTCTCGTCAATTTCTCCTTTCACAATCGCAACCGAATGATCGGCAGAATCAAGAATATTTTTATAGAGATGAAGTTTGAACGTACCGAACTTCGAAGGCAGATTTACTACTGTAACTTTTTCAACAAGTTTTTCGCGGGAGCGGCGGTATTCAATCAAATCGGCAATCGTGATAATTTTCAAACCGTGTGCCTCAGCAAACTCTTGAAGCTTCGGAGTTCGCGCCATCGTTCCATCTGCATCGAGAATTTCACAAAGCACACCGGAGGGATAAAGTCCGGCAAGATTAACGAGATCAACAGCGGCTTCTGTATGTCCCGCTCTTTTTAACACGCCGCCGTTTTTTGCAATCAACGGAAAGATATGTCCGGGACGTGCATAATCGTTCGGTTTTGTTTTCTCATCAACGATTGCTTTGATTGCTGCGGCGCGGTCAAATGCAGAAATACCCGTTGTTGTTCCGTGTTTGTAATCAATAGAAACAGCAAAAGGAGTTTCGTGCAGAGCAGTATTTTTTTCGACCATCAAATTCAGATCAAGTTCTTTCGCGCGTTTTTCAGTTATTGAAACACACAATAATCCGCGCGCTTCACGTGTAATAAAATTCACATGTTCTGGCTCTACTAGCGAAGAAGCCATTACGAGGTCGCCTTCATTTTCACGGTCGCGGTCATCGACAATAATTACCATCTTTCCCTTTTTAATATCTTCTATCGCTTCTTTAATAGTATTAAATCCGCGTCTCTTTTTTTTCTCTTGAACTTCTTTCATTTCAGTAGCCCATTTCTTTTAACAGTGAATCAGTTAAAAAATTTTTCTCCGAATTTTTTGTGCCGAGTAATTTTTCAACATACTTGGCAATAACATCTGTTTCGATGTTCACTTCATCGGAAACTTTTTTGTATTGAAGATTCGTATGCGCCCATGTATGTGGAATAATTGATAATCCGATCAAGCTGCCGGAAAGTTTTGCAATTGTTAAGCTGATTCCGTCAACTGCAATCGAACCTTCGGCAATAACATACTTTTCAAGTTCATCGGGAATTTGAATTTCCACAAAATAATTTTCACCGAGCTTTTGAATTTTTTTTATGATGCCGATTCCGTTCACATGCCCTTGCACAAGATGTCCGCCCAAACGATCCGATAATCGAACAGCACGTTCCAAATTAACATGTGTATTTTGCTGAATCTTTTTTATTGTAGTTTTTTCGAGTGTCGTTCCAACCGCTTCAATCCAAAAACCGTTTGGTTCGTTTTTGATTACGGTGAGACAAACACCATTCACAGCAGCAGAGTCATTGATGTGCAAATCATCCGTAATCAACGTGGCATTCACTTTTATTCTGTAACCATCGGTGATCCGTTCAATCTTTTCTAACGTTCCGACTTCTTCAATTATCCCAGTGAACATTTTTTTGTAATCTTTCTTTTGGTATCTTCAAACGTAAAACAAATTCCGACAAAACATTAAGAGTTAATAGCCCCGGCATTTATGTCGGGGGAAAATACAAAAATCGTATATTGGCGTTAGCCACAATTTAGAATCAAATTGTGACTAAAGTCGAAATAGTTTTTTAGATTTATGCCCACGACCAGAAGGTCGTGGCAATTTTTTATTTTCGATAAACCA
>CAZNDS010000122.1:2873-8485 GCA_964571865.1 uncultured Ignavibacteriaceae bacterium
TCTGATCATCTCCGATTTTTTCATCAGAGAAAAGTTTGAGCCCGGACCGATAATTCATATCGAAAGCGTCAATTCCCTTTCCCAAAATAATCGGGGCTTGTAAAATAATAAGTTCATCGAACAAACTTTCGGAAATAAATTGAGAAAAAATTTCTCTTCCGCCTTCAACAAAAACGGATTGTATATTCAAATCATTTAATTTGGAAAGAAGGAAACGCAAATCGATTCTTCCATTCGAATTAGTTTCGAGCCGGAAAACTTTAACGCCCTTATTTGTGACCACATCAACTTTTCCGTTATCAACTTTATCGGAACAAAATATCCACGTGCTGGCTCTGTTATCATCGTTCAAACAAATCGAATCGGGATTCACTTGCAATTTCCCATCCAAAATTATCCGCACCGGATTTCTTCCATTCACATCTCGAACATTCAACAGCGGATTGTCCGTATTAACTGTTCCTTTGCCGACAAGCACCGCATCATAAATTGCTCTTTGTTTGTGCACAAACTCAGTAGAATCATTTCCGGTAATTTGTGTTCTCTTATTTTCTGCTTCTGCAATTTTACCATCCATCGATTGTGCAATCTTCACGGTAACATACGGCAATTTTTTCGA
Source organism: uncultured Ignavibacteriaceae bacterium (assembly GCA_964571865.1). Taxonomy (GTDB): domain Bacteria; phylum Bacteroidota; class Ignavibacteria; order Ch128b; family Ch128b; genus JAHJVF01. The sequence continues at coordinate 3,493 of CAZNDS010000122.1, forward strand.
AACACTTTTGAAGTAAAACCGATTTAATTCATTTCCTTCTTCTTCAAGACTTCCGGCAACTACTTCGATTCCCGAATTGCGAAGCCGTTCAATTCCTCTGCCGGCAACTTTTGGATTCGGATCAATATTACTTACAACGACTTTTTTAATTCCGCTTTCAATAATTAACGGAACACACGGCGGAGTTTTTTTATCGGTGTGACTGCACGGTTCGAGACTGCAATAAAGTGTCGCGCCTTCCAAATTTTCGGGTGTACGTTTGATTGCATTTGCTTCTGCGTGCAGCTCGCCAAATTTTTTGTGCCAACCTTCCGAAATTATTCTGCCCTTTTTTGTTACCACAGAACCAACAAGAGGATTCGGACTAACATAACCGGCACCTCTCCGCGCAAGTTCAAAACATCTTCTTAAAAATTTTCCATCTTCGTTTTGATCCCAACCAACACCAGCAATCCAATCGCCAGGCTGACCTTTAGAAGCTTTTTCTTTTACCTTCTCAGCAATTATCATTTTCCAATCTCTTAATTCCCAAAAAATTTCATATCACAATTTTCATTGACTCCATTTCAAATCTATTACAATTGTCTGTTATTTCAAATACTTTCTTAAAAATTCACCTGTGTGAGAAGCTTTACATATTGCTACTTCTTCGGGAGTACCTTGGACAACAATTTCTCCGCCATATTCGCCGGCTTCCGGACCGAGATCAATTATATAATCGGCACATTTAATCACATCCATGTTATGTTCGATTATTACTATTGAATGCCCTTTCTCTATTAGTGAATTAAAACAATCAAGCAGCTTGGCAATGTCGTCAAAGTGAAGGCCGGTTGTAGGTTCATCAAAAAAGTAAAGAACATTTCCATAAGTTTCTTTTGGGATAAGTTTCTCAGCGAGTTTGACTCGTTGTGCTTCTCCGCCCGATAAAGTGGTTGATGATTGCCCAAGTCTTAGATATCCCAATCCTACATCTACTAAAGGTTTGAGTCTATTAATTATTTTCTTTTGCCCCTTAAAAAATTCCATTGCTTCCACTGTTGTCATATCCAGAACATCCACGATACTTTTATTTTGAACTTTTACATCATGAATTTCTTTTTTATAACGAGTTCCCTTACAATCTTCACACAACAAGAAAAGATCCGCTAAGAATTGCATTTCAATTTTGACATAACCTTCGCCTTGGCATGTTTCGCATCTTCCGCCGGGAACGTTAAATGAGAAGTAACCGGGTTTATAACCTCGCGTTTTCGACTGAGGCCTCTGTGAATAAAATTCTCGAATAAGGTCGAATGCTTTTACATAGGTTACCGGATTTGACCGTGAACTTTTTCCGATTGGAGATTGATCGACAATTTCAACATCCGTTATATAACCAGCACCCTCGATAGCTTTAAATCTTCCAACATCTAAACTTTCTGAAGATTTTAATCTCTTAAGCACCGGATATAAAATATCATTTACTAACGTACTTTTACCAGAACCGCTTACACCGGTAATACATACGAACATTCCGAGTGGAATTTCTACATCAATATTTTTGAGATTATTTTCTCTTGCTCCAATTATTTTGATTGAGCGTTTACCTCTTCGTCTTCTGGTTTCCGGAAGTTCAATTTTTTTCTCACCTCTTAAATACTTTCCGGTTAGTGAATTATTATCCTTAACTAATTTGTCATAGTCCCCAAAAAAGATAATCTCTCCCCCATGTATGCCCGCAGCCGGACCCATATCCACAATATAATCAGCTTCTTTCATCATTTCCGGATCATGCTCTACAACCAACACTGTATTGCCAAGATTTTTTAGGGCATGCAGAATTTGAATCAATCGATAATTATCTCTTGGATGAAGACCTATCGATGGTTCGTCTAGAACATATAAAGATCCAACGAGTGAAGAACCAAGAATAGATGCGAGATTTATTCTTTGAGTTTCTCCTCCGGAAAGTGTGTTCGACAATCGATCAAGCGTAAGATAACCGATGCCTACATCGAACAAAAATTTAAGACGCTTACGTATCTCATTTAGGATTCTTCCGCCTATTGCTAAATCATGTTCGGAAAGATCAAGCTGTACAAACCAATCGTAAAGATATGAAAGAGGCATTTTAATTAGATCAGAAATTGTCTTTTTATCAACTCGTATGTTTAACGCTTCTTTCCTTAACCTTGAACCATTACAATTAACGCAGGAGGTGTAACCGCGGTATCTGCTGAGCAGTACGCGGTAATGAAGCTTATAAGTTTTGCTTTCAAGCATTTTGAAAAATCCATTTATGCCGATAAAACCGCGAGTCCCTTCAAATACAATTTTTTCTTCAGCAGGATTTAAGTTTTCGAATGGAACGCTTATTCTCAATCCTACTGAGGGTGAAACTCTAATTAAATCGCGCCAGTATTTGCTGAACTTTTTAGTTGTGAAGGGGACAATTGCACCATCACGAATCGATTTTTTCTTGTCGGGTATCACTAAATCATAATCGATTCCAACCGTTCGTCCAAAGCCCTGACAAGTTGGGCAGGCACCAAAAGGATTATTGAAGGAAAATAATCTAGGTTCGGGTTCTTGATAGGTAATCCCATGACACTCGAAAAATTTAGAGAAATGAAATTCTTCTTTTGACTCTAAAGCAATTATTGATAGTCGTCCATCTCCTTCGAGAAATGCTGTTTCGATTGAATCCGAATATTGGTTATCTACATTTAACTTATCGAGTGAAATCCTTTCTACAACAACCTTAACATCTTCTTTTTTTAATCGAAGGTTTATATTTTCATCGAGATCGAAAATTTCTCCTTTTGCGTATATCCGGAAGAATCCTTTGCTAAGAAGATTTTTGAATTCGTCTTTTAATGATTTCTTACCGTGAACATAGAGAGGAAAAGTAATTAGCAGTTTATATCCATCAGGAAAGGTTTTTAACTTTTCGACAATAGTATATGTTGAATCTTTCTTTACTAATTGATTGCAAACCTCGCAATATGTTTTACCGACTCTTGCAAAAAACAATCGAAGGTAGTCGTAAATCTCGGTTGTAGTACCAACAGTTGAACGCGGATTCTTAGCCGGAGGCCTTTGCTCAATTGCTACAGCAGGTGAAATGCCTTGAATGAAATCAACATCCGGACGATTCATCCTCTCTAAAAACTGACGTGCGTACGCTGAAAGGCTTTCGACATAACGCCTCTGTCCTTCTGCATAAATTGTATCAAAAACCAAGCTTGATTTTCCTGAACCGCTGACTCCGGTAAATACAACCAATTTGTTTCGTGGAATTTCAAGATTGACATTCTTTAGATTATGCTGCCGTGCACCACGAACTATTAATTTTTTTTCGGAATTTTTTATCATTTGATTGAGCTACATTAATAGCAAAGTTAAATAAATTTATAGGGGTATAAAAACGAATCATGTTTTGTACGAACTGATTTTTAGAATTTAGACCTTTTCGAAATTCTGAAACCTTAGTAACCTTCTCAAATCCTAAAAAATTACCTTATTAAGATCAGTTTCGGCGATTGAAGTAAATAAGGTTAATCGGTGGAGAAGTAAAGAATGTTACTAAGGTTAATGATTCAGAGGAAGTATAATTAGTTTAACGTTAGAATCGAATTAAAAGTGAATGATTTCCGTTCTATAACTTTAAGTTTGACCGCTGGCCAGGGAACAGCTTACATGATACTTTTTTATAACCCTGTTAATAAATAAACAGCGGTTACTACTTTCTCACTTCTTCAACTCTTCTTTCCAATTCTTTCAATTCGATTATATAAATGTTAATATTTTCTTAAACAAATCAGTTTTTGTATTTGATTTATTATACAAAAAATAATATCATATAGCAGTAAATAGAGTACAAAATGAAATATAAAGTCAGCATTAAGAAGTCCGAAGAGGGAGTTTCTATTTGGGTTCCTGGATTACCTGGTTGTTGGTCACAAGGGAAGACAGAGAAGGAAGCATTAGAAAATATAAAAGACGCCATTAAATCATATCTTGATGTCGTTAATGAGATTTCAAAACCCTATCGCACACGTTATGTTAAAGTTGGGTGAAATATGCCTAAACTTGCTGGGGTCAATCATCAAAGAGCCGTGAAAGCTTTTGGGAAAGCTGGATTCTGGATTGCTCGACAAGGGAAGCATTTAACAATGACGGATGGTCAAAAAATAATAACTATCCCAAGGGAAAATCCAATCAACTCATCCACAAGGGAAGGAATAATTAGAGATGCCGGATTGACAATAGAAGAATTTAAAAAGTTATTATAAATTTTCTGGTTATTCCGAAATCAGAAAGAACTTTAATAAATAAATTCTTTTCGATCATTTTCTCACCTCTTCAACTCTTCTTTCCAATTCTCTCAATTCATTAATCCTTTTTTCAAGTTCTTTCTGTTGATTTTTAATTTCTTCAAGTTTTTGATCGAGGTCTTTTTCGTATTCAGCCCGCTCCCAGTAGCCGCGTTTTTCAAAATAACCTTTGAACAGCCAATTATGTTTTAATGCTTCCATGTTTTCAGCAAATCGTTCAGCACCAAGCCGTGCTTCATTCGAGGTTGTTATTAAATTATTGATAATAGCTTTTACAGAATCATATCCGCTTTTATCACTAACCAACGCTCCGAGCACACCTTCGCCTTGATTAACTCTAACCACTAAATTGTCAATGCGTTTTACAACAGTATCAACTCCAGTAATTACTTCCACGACCGATCTCCCAAGTTCTGTTACCACACCGGTTACATCTTCAAGGCTTTGAGTCAAACCAAGCATCGTATTATTTGCAGTTTGTGTTGCTTGGTCAATACTCTTATAGAGTCTTTTATCATTAATCAGTTGTCCAATTGTCCCTTCACCTTGGTTTACTTTCACTAATATTGTTGAAAACTCTTTTGTGATTTCTTTAATGTAACTAAGTATTCCTTGCGTCTCTTCTATAATTTCAGCATAACTCATTGGCATCTTAACAGAGATAAAATCTCCAT
>CAZNDS010000123.1:0-8462 GCA_964571865.1 uncultured Ignavibacteriaceae bacterium
CTGCCCTTTTGAGACAGCCTCTTTAGGGTGAGTTACTTATGCAACCAACCTCCTCGTCAACTTAACCAACTCATTCACATCTTCTTCTGTAAATAATTTATCAACTGCATCCTTACCAAAATTTGTAAATGGCTCTTCATATAAATCTGCCGATTCAAGATTTCTCCGCTCAACAAATACATTCTGCACCGCTCTTAAAAAGCGTGATTGGTCAGCATTGTAATTGTGTTCAAGTATAAATGCATCAAAAGCTTTTTTAACAATGTCTTCATAACTCGGTATTTTTTCTATGTTCAATGCGTGCTTAAGGAAATCCACAAAGCTGCCGACTTTCACTCCATAAGCTTTCAGCATATTTTCTTCATCGAGGGAAATGTCTTCTGCTTTAAGTTCTTTGCTCAGTGTCAATTCAAGATCGAGCAAATCATCAATATCTAACTCTTCTCCATTCTTCAATTTTATTATTGCCGGATGTTTATCAGCAAGTTCAAGTATTTTAGCTTCTACTCGTTTTCTATATTCTTCAATATAAACTCGCTGGTTATCTTTACTTAAAATTACCCAGCGCCGCGATTCAATTATATCATCAAGACCAAGCTCAATCACCAGCGAAGGTTTCGGCTGTTTGTATTTCATTATCGGTGCGAGAGTTTCTTTCGTTTCATCAATTAAGCTAAGATTAGCTTCCTTCCAGAATTCATTTGAAAGCACATCATTTATCACCCGGAGGTGAACTGCAACTTGAGCAAGGTTAGTTGGCAGTAATGAAATATCTTCCTTCACAGATGCAATTAAAGTAGCGAGGTCTTTTCTTTGCAGAAGATGTAAGCCCATTCGTTCCATTTTACTTATAAAGAATGCTTCCTCATTGTTAATTCCGGGGACAAATCTTAACAACGGAGCTATTTTAAGTTTTAGAAATTCCAATTTATCATTAGTCAGATATTTCCAAAAATCATACTGCCATGCTTCTTTTACATCCTTAAAAACTTTCTTAACCGAGAATGACTCCAATGGAATATCAGTAATATCAGCTCTGAGGTCCTTAATTATTCGAAGTGCATCAGTTGAATTTTGATCTCCAAGAAAATGCTTTAACTTTTCTAATCGGGTATTGAAGATTGAAACACGGATCGGAATTTGTTTTAGATTATCATCTGGAAAAGTTTTCTCAAAGTTTTCCCAGTAATCAATAATTAAGAAATTTTCTTTTTTACCAATCGGAAGCCAATCATAAATCTTGCAAGTTTCGTGATTCCTTGTTCCGCGCCCTATCATCTGCCAGAACTTTATTTGAGAATTCACCGGCTTCATGAAGGCAAGATTTACGATTTCAGGAATATCAACTCCGGTATCGAGCATATCAACTGAAATTGCAATTCGAGGCATTTTTTCTTTTTTGAACTTGTCAAGCAACGAATCTGCTCTTTCCATCTTCGAATCAATTACTTGAACGAGATTCGGATATTGAGGATACATTTCATTAAAAGTTTCTGCTAATCTCATTGCGTGGTTATGGGTAACAGCAAAGACAATGGATTTGCCCGGATACTGTCCAGATTTATCTTTAAGACAATTATCCATGAACTCTTCCCATTGTGCACGAAGAGTATCTTTGTTAGTTACTTTTTTCTCAAGATCAGTTCCTTCAAAATTTAGTTCATCCGGGTTAATTCCTTTTGAACGAAGAATGGATTTTTCTTCTTCGGTTAAATCAATCCCTTTAATTCCTTTTCGCTGGAATTTTGTCTGTGCAGCATATACATTGAAATCAACTAGGTATCCCTCTCTAACTGCTTCATCGAAGGTGTAAAGAAATGTTGGTGTTTTTCCTTCGCAATCAAAAAACTTGAATGTATCCCGATCAATAAATTCTGCTGGTGTTGCAGTCAAACCAATTTGAATTGCATCAAAGTAAGCGAGCACATCTGTAAATTTATTGTAGATAGACCGGTGACATTCATCAGAAATAATAACATCAAAATCTGCCGGTGTAAATTTATTATAACAAAGTTCAAGGGTTTGCAATGTGGAAACATAAACTCTAGCATCAGTAGAAATATCATAAGTTCGTATTCTTGCTCTTGCTTCATTTGGTAAATGTTGTTTGAAACCGTCAGTCAAAGCTTGATTTACCAAACTGTCTCTATTTGCTAAAAATAAAATTTTTTGAACGGCATTTGCTCTCAAAAGAACATCGATCAAGGCCATAATAGTGCGTGTTTTACCTGTGCCTGTCGCCATCACTAGAAGTGCTTTGCGTTTCTTTTTATAGTCAATAGTTTCAGAAATTCTTCTTATTGCTTCAACTTGGTATGAACGGTTTACAATTGATTCCTTAATTTGAATTGCATTAAGCGGTTTGGAATTTTGTTTGAGATGCAGAAGCCGCTCTAAATTTTTCCTTGAGAAGAAACCGGCAACATGTCTTTCAGAACTATTTTCTGAATCCCAAAAGAAAGTATCCTCGCCATTACTCATAAAGGCAAACGGTCTGAAGGACTGCTTTTTCGCAATTTCGGTTATGTATTGGAAGACTTGTTCTTTGCCTACTCTTGCATCACGACTTGTTTTTTTAGCTTCGATAACGGCTAGTACTTCTCCATTCGCACGATACAAGCAATAATCGGTGAAGCCTGTTACTTGTGTCTTATCATAATTTTGAACCGGGATTTCAAAACCAATTTGGGTGTGGTCATTAAGATTCCATCCGGCTTTTGCAATCAACGGATTTATGATAGAAAAGCGTGTTTCTTTTTCACTAACCTTAAGTAATGCCAATGCTAATCCATTTTTCAATTACTTATCTCGGAGTGAAAATACTACTTAAAAGTGAAATAAAAAATATGGTGAATTAAGAAAATATTGGTTTAAAATAAAAAGAGCTGCCGTGTGAAAGCAGCTCTTGAATAGTAACGTGAATTAGTTTCTATATGTTCGACTTCTCTTCCACTTCTTCATCTTCAGATGAAGGTTCTGCAGAATTGCTTGGATTGAATCGAAGCAAATCCTCTTCGTTGGTGTGATCAACAGTGACTGGATTGCCTTCTTTGAATGTTCCTTTCAGCATTTCTTCTGCAATCGGGTCTTCAAGATATTTTTGCAATGCCCGTTTTAAAGGACGCGCACCATAAACCGGATCGTAACCTTTATCGACAAGAAAATTCTTGGCATTATCAGTTAAGCTGATCTTGACATTTTGTGCTGACATTCTTTTCCATAGATCGTCTAACTTCAATCCGATAATTTCGAGAATGTGCTCTTTTGTCAAATGATGGAACACAATGTAATCATCAATCCTGTTCAGGAATTCAGGATTGAAAAGACGTTTCATTGAATCTTCGATCGTATCTTTCATGTGTTTGTAATCATCTTGGATATCCTTCTTACCGAATCCCATCATTCCAGCTTTTTTAATGTCTCGAGTACCGACGTTAGAGGTCATTATAATAATTGTGTTTTTAAAATCGACTCTTCTGCCAAGTCCATCAGTCAAAATTCCATCGTCAAATACTTGCAGTAAAATGTTGAACACATCGGGATGAGCTTTTTCAATTTCATCTAATAAGACGACAGAGTACGGCTTGCGTCTTACTTTCTCTGTTAGTTGACCTCCCTCTTCATATCCGACATAACCTGGAGGCGCGCCCACTAATCTTGAAACTGAAAATTTTTCCATGTACTCGGACATATCGACTCTGACTAAAGCATCTTCCGAATCGAATAAATATTTTGCAAGAACTTTTGCCAGTTCAGTTTTTCCCACTCCAGTTGGACCGAGAAAGATGAAACTACCTATCGGACGTTTTGGATCTTTCAATCCTGCCCGAGCACGGCGAATTGCTTTAGTTAATTTAACGATTGCTTCATCTTGCCCTATGATTTGCTTTCTGATAGTCTCTTCCATTTTCAAGAGCTTCTCGGATTCTGATTGAGCAACTCGCGTCACTGGAATTCCCGTCATCATTGCAACAATCGAAGCAATATCTTCCTCACCAACTTCATGAACAACCGAACTCGATTCTTTCTCCCATTCTTTCTTCGCTTTTTCGAGCTCGCTTTGAAATTTATGTTCTATATCTCGAAGCCGAGCTGCCTCTTCATAGTTTTGACTTTTTACAACCTGAATTTTTTGCTGCTTGATTTTTACAATTTCTTCTTCAAGGTTAAGAATTTCTTGCGGTACATGAATGTTTGCAAGATGAACCCTTGCACCAGCTTCGTCCAAAACATCAATTGCTTTATCAGGTAAATGCCTGTCTGTAATGTATCTGTCACTAAGCACAACAGAAGATTTCACTGCATCGCCTGTATATCGGACATTGTGATGCTCTTCATACCTGTATTTTATATTTTCAAGTATCTCGATCGTTTCATCAACAGTGGTCGGATCAACAAGGATCTTTTGAAATCTTCTATCAAGAGCTCCATCTCTTTCAATGTACTGCCGATATTCATCAAGCGTTGTCGCACCAATACATTGCAGCTCACCTCTCGCGAGTGCCGGCTTAAACATATTCGATGCATCCAATGAACCAGACGCACCTCCAGCACCGACTATTGTGTGGAGTTCATCGATGAACAAAATTACTTCTTTTGCCTTTTCTAATTCGTTCATGAGAGCTTTCATTCGCTCTTCGAATTGACCACGATATTTGGTGCCTGCTACAAGTGCAGCCAAATCTAATGTAACAACTCTTTTATCGTACAAAACACGCGGAACTTTCTTTTGAATAATTCTTAAGGCCAACCCTTCTGCAATTGCTGTTTTACCTACTCCCTGTTCTCCTATTAAGACAGGATTGTTTTTCTTTCTTCGGCTTAAAATCTGAACTACCCGTTCAATTTCTTTTTCTCTGCCGATAACCGGATCCAACTTATCTTCTGCTGCAAGCTTCGTTAGATCTCTCCCAAAATTATCCAAAACCGGAGTTTTGGTTTTATCAGGTTTTCGCTCGTACGGAACATGACTTGGTGTGGATGAAGTTTTTCCACTCATTATATTATTTAATTCTGAACGTGCTGAATCGTACGATACATGAAATTGATGTAAAATCTGACATGCAATGTTTTCTTCATCTCTTAATAATGATAGGAGTAAATGTTCTGTACCAATGACTTCAGCTTTGTAAATTTTTGATTCTATTTGTGTAATTCTCAGAACTTTTTCGGCTGATTTTGTTAGTGGAATATTTCCTATGGTTAAAGTTCCACCAGAGGTTCTTACTGTATCTTCGACTGCACGCTTTAGCTTGAGAAGATCGACACCAAGATTTTTTAGAATTCTTATTGCTATCCCTTCTCCTTCACGAATTAATCCGAGAAGTAAGTGTTCGGTACCAATGTAGTCGTGACCTAAACGTAATGCTTCTTCGCGACTGAGTCTAATCACATCCTGTACTCTATTTGAAAAATTTCCGTCCATTTCTTTCCTTTGATCTAAGTCTGTATTATTATCGGTGAAAATATAGCTAATTCGAGATGTTAATTCAAGGATGCTAATTATAAATCTTTTTCGTACTTTTACTGCCAAGAGCTTTGTTTTAAGAAAAGTTCAAAAAACGTAAATAAAATGAAGATTTTTATAATAAAAGGAGACATTACGACCTCGCAAGCAGACGCAATTGTCAATGCGGCGAATAATAAACTCTGGATGGGAGCGGGTGTTGCGGGTGCGATAAAACGCATTGGAGGAGGTATTATCGAAGCTGAAGCTATTTCGAAAGGACCGGTTCCGATTGGTTCTGCAATTGAAACAACTTCTGGAATCTTGAACTCGAAATTCATAATACATGCTGCAGTTATGGGTCAAGATTTAATAACTTCCGATAAGTATATTCGCGAAGCAACAATTAACACTCTCAAGCTGGGTGAAAGACTCAAGTTACGGTCGATTGCATTTCCAGCATTCGGAACCGGAGTCGGTGGATTCTCAAAGGAAGATTGTGCAAGAATTATGTTAGATGTTGTACTGAATTTTGATTACGAAAATCTTCGTGAAGTTTTTTTCTACTTGTTTGATGAAGAGACAAAGAATATTTTTGTTCACACGTATCAAAAAGTAATTCAGGCAAAGTAATATAAGCCCAATACCGATACAGTTTAATTAGTAATAAATATTTTTTAACAAATTAATTAATGGAGAAAAGATGGAAGCATTAGCTGGTTTAGCGTTTCTTATAATAATTGGTCTAATAATTTTTCTGATCATATTTACCTATTTCATTCCGGTAGGTCTATGGATAACGGCATATTTTGCGGGAGTAAAGGTAAAGATTTTTTCCGATTTAGTCGGAATGAGACTCAGGAAAGTCCCACCCCAAATTATCGTAAAAAGCTTAATCACCGCAACTAAAGCCGGAATCGTTGTCGAAACCGGTAAACTTGAAGCCCACTATCTTGCAGGTGGAACTGTTCAAAAAGTAATTAACGCACTTATTTCAGCGGACAAAGCAAATATTGATTTGAGTTTTGAACGTGCGACAGCAATTGACCTCGCTGGACGTGATGTATTAGAAGCAGTCAAAATGAGTGTAAATCCAAAAGTAATTGAAACACCTCCTATTGCCGCAATTGCAAAGGATGGAATTCAGGTACGTGCTATCGCCCGAGTTACTGTACGAGCAAACATTGAACGATTAGTCGGTGGTGCAGGTGAAGCAACTATTATCGCAAGAGTCGGTGAAGGAATTGTCACAACAATTGGTTCATCAAACTCGCATAAAGAGGTTCTTGAAAATCCGGATAGAATTTCTAAAACAGTATTAGAAAAAGGATTGGATGCAGGTACAGCGTTTGAAATCTTATCGATTGATATTGCTGATGTTGATGTCGGAGAGAACATTGGTGCAAAATTACAAACTGACCAAGCAGAAGCCGATTTGAAAATTGCTCGAGCAAAAGCCGAAGAAAGACGTGCGGCAGCTGTTGCAACCGAACAAGAAATGGTCGCTGAAGTTCAAAAGATGAAAGCAAAAGTTATTGAAGCTGAAGCTGAAATTCCAAAAGCAATTGCTGAGGCATTTAGAGAAGGCAATCTTGGAATTATGGATTATTACAATATCCGCAACATTCAAGCCGATACCGACATGCGCCAGTCTATTTCAAAAGGTCCGGGCAAAAAAGAAGAAAAATAAATGGAAAATCTTTTTGACATATTATTAATTCTATTTATAGTCTATGCCTTGCTTTCTCCTTTCTTTAGGAAGAAAAAGCCTCAGCAAATTCCAAAAAGACAGGAGCCACAGCAGGATCATTACGAGGATGTGTCAATTTCAGATGAAGCTGAACCAACTCAAGATGTTCTTGCCGAAATAGAAGACCTTTTAGGAATTAAACGCGAACGAGAAACTTTCCCAGGTGAGAAACGAACTGAGACGGATGTCATAATCTATGACAAATATTCTGATAAATCTGATGAACAGTTTCAGTTCAAATCTAAAGATACCCAAACAGAAAGTTTCAAGTTCAAAGCACCTGCTATCAAGCATATCGATAAAAAGAAAAAAATCGAAGAAGATTTTGCTCAACCGATGCTCGATTTGTACAATTATGGAAGCACCGCTAAATTCAATCACGATGAGCAAGTTAAATTTGAATTTGATCTTTCATTTAAAGGCTACAGCGATCTGCAGAAAGGAATTATCTTCAAAGAAATTTTAGACCAACCGCGTGCATTCAAAAAATATTCACGATGGTAAAAAAATACAGTCTAAAAAGAGTCACTACCATTGGGCTCGATGAGAAGCACAAACCCATCGAGCCAAAATATAAACTTGATTATAAAAATTTACTTAATCCTGCACAGTTAGAAGCTGTTATGACAACCGATGGACCAGTGCTCGTAATAGCAGGGGCAGGAACCGGGAAGACTCGCACGCTTGTTTATCGGGTTGCAAGATTAATCGAATCGGGCGTGTATTCAGGTTCAATTCTCCTTCTTACATTCACTCGCAAAGCTGCTCAAGAAATGCTTCGTCGTGCTGCCGAACTTATCGATTCGAGAGCTGAAAAAGTTGCAGGTGGAACGTTTCACTCATTTGCTAATTTGATTTTACGAAAATTAGCAAATAAAATTGGGCTGAGTTCGAATTTCACAATCCTGGATCAATCTGACAGCGAAGATGTAATTAATCTTCTACGAGGAAATTTTGGATTCGACAAAAACAAAAGAAGATTTCCAAAAAAGCAGACCCTCGCTGATATTTTCAGCCTGTCGGTAAATAGACAAAAGTCAGTTGAAGAAACCGTTCGAGAAGATTATCATCACTTCATCGATTCGCTTGATGGGATACTCTTATTAAACAAAGAATATCACGAGTTCAAAAAACGGAATTCGATGCTTGATTATGACGATTTACTTCTAACTTTAAAAAAACTTCTTACGGAGAATGAAGATTTCAGAAAATACATTCATCGAACTTATAAATATATTATGGTGGATGAATTCCAAGACACCAATA
>CAZNDS010000124.1:0-4730 GCA_964571865.1 uncultured Ignavibacteriaceae bacterium
GTCACTGCTTACTTTTCATAATTATTTTTTTACACAACTTTTGAAGTTAACTCTATGGCAACTATGAAAGTGGTTTTATCAAAGAACACCTTTCTATAATTAATCTTAGTAATGATGATTTATTATTATTAAAAAAAGTTGTGGAGAGAGCTAAAGAATATTTTAATCAAAAGGAAAAAATGGAAAATGGAATAAGGGAAATTTTTGGGGATGAAGAAGATAATTGATATAAATAGTTACATACCATCAAAAACGGATAACTTTATTTTTGACACTAATATCTGGCTGTATTTATTCTGTCCTTTGGGAGGATACAAGGCATTAATAATTCAAAAATATGAGAACTTCCTGGTTAAAGTTATAAAAGCAAATTCCAGTATATTTTTAACCTCTTTAATCCTTTCAGAGTTTATTAATCGTTACGTCCGTTTGGATTTTAATATTAAAAATCAGATTCACCCCGGTCAATATCCTGATTTTAAAAAAGATTACTACACGTCTCAGGATTTTTTAAATACTATAAAGACTGTTCAGGCAACTATCAGGCAGCAGATGGTTAAAATAGCAAAAAACATTGATGATAAATTTAGTAATTATAATATGACAGATATTATGAATGATATTGATAAAGTAGATTTTAATGATTTGTGTATTGAAGAACTTGCATCAATTTCTAAATGTAAAATAGTAACAGATGATAAAGATTTTAAGATTACCTCAAAAGGTGTCGAAATTTTAACATCTAATCCTAAACTATTGAATCCATAAACAAATGGATAAAATAGACCGCTTGATAATCAACTCACCCTATTCAGAACCGACTCACCACTGGGAGTATGAACGCGAAACGCGTACGTTCTCACTGGTCGAAGCGAGACGACCAGCAGGTTATGTCATCGCTTCCGAAACTTCGAAAGCGTTTGATGATCCAAGAATATTTAAAGAAATTCAACTTGTAAATTTGATGCGATCTTGAGTTAAGTGATCAAATACCCTTCAGAATAAATATCACTAAAAAACTTAAAAGGTAATAAGATGATATCGATACTTCTTTTTTTAATGATTCTATTCATTCCGGTTTTCTCACAGCAAACAACTAAACCATCTGATCCGCTTGCACATACATTTTCAATTGTTGCAAGAGATTCAATAACAGGTGAAATTGGGGTCGCGGTTCAATCGCATTGGTTCTCTGTCGGCTCGATTGTTTCTTGGGCAGAAGCTGGTGTTGGTGCTGTTGCAACTCAATCGTTTGTTAATGTTTCTTTCGGAAGAAGAGGACTTGATTTACTGAAGCAAGGCAAGTCACCACAGGAAGCTTTAGATAAACTTCTTTCAACCGATGAAGGAAGAGATTTTCGTCAAGTTGCGATTATTGATAAAAATGGTAAGGTTGCTGCTTACACAGGAAAACTGTGCATAAAGGATGCTTCTCATTTTACTGGTGAAAATTATTCTGTTCAAGCAAATATGATGTTGAATGATGAAGTTGTTCCTGCAATGGCTGAAGCATTCAGAAATAGCCGAGGACCATTGGCCGAAAGAATGGTTGCGGCATTGAAAGCTGCACAAAATGCGGGTGGAGATATTCGCGGTCAGCAATCAGCATCGGTACTCGTAGTTAAAGGGGAATCAACAGGTAAAGAGTGGGAAGATAAATTAATCGACTTACGAGTTGAAGATAATGAGAATGCTGTCGAAGAAATTGAGCGATTACTAAAAGTATATCGAGCTTATGAGCATATGAATGCAGGTGATTTGGCAATCGAAAAAGGAGATGAAGCGAAAGCACTTTATGAATATCAATCAGCTGGGGAAATGTTTCCTGAAAATCTTGAAATGAAATACTGGTTTGCTGTATCGCTTGTAAATATTGACCGTATTGATGAAGCACTTTCCAGATTCAAATTTATTTTTGAGCGTGATAAAAATTGGATTGAGCTTACAAGACGGATAGTCGACAATGGCTTATTGAAGGTGGACAAGAAAAACTTAAATCTTATTCTTAATGTCGGTGAGAAATGATAAAACAATTTACCATATTTTTTATTTTATTTTTTGGTACGCTCATGCCGCTATACTCGCAGAACTCGATTACCATGAATGATTTTATTGATTCGTTGTTTTCGGACTACAATCAACCCAATTTTCCATGAGCGAGTGTATCTTTAATTAAGGATGGGAAAAAAGTGTTTGAAAAGTCCTTCGGATGTCAGAATCTTGAAAAGAATGAGAAAGCTTCTTCAAATACAAATTATCGCTTAGATTCAGTTACAAAGCAGTTCACTGCAACTGCGATATTAATTCTAATTGAACAAAAGAAGTTGAATCTTTCGACCAACCTCTGTGAAATATTTAACGGCTTTCCATGGTATGGAGAAAATATTTCAATATATCACTTACTCACTCACACATCAGGGTTAATTGATTATGAATCTCTAATATCAGACACTGCAACACAGCAAGTTTACGACACGGATGTTTTGCAAATGATGATGCAGCAGGATTCAACATATTTTTCTCCTGGAACGCAGTACAGATATTCTAATACTGGATATGCTTTGCTAACAATGATAATAGAAATAATTTCTGGAAAATCGTTCACTGAATTTTTACATGAAAATATTTTCAAACCGCTGGGAATGAATACTACGGTTGCGCACAGAGAAGCTGTTAAGTTCCGAATTGATGTCGCAAGCTTTCTCGCCAGCTCAGCTTCTAAGTGGCGAAAGAATAAATTACGGTTTTGGTTGGCATCTTGAAGAAGTTCACGGACTTCAATCGGTCTATCATACCGGAAGTACAAGAGGGTTCAGAAATGTGATACAAAGAATTCCCGATAAAAAACTTACTGTTATTATTTTAACGAATAGAAACGAAGGAGAGCCAAAAACAATTGCAGAGAAGATAATTGATTTTATTTTGAGAGATCAGTGTGAAAAAGAGTATAAATGACATTTAAGCAGGACAAAAAATACTATTTGATTAGAGGGGCTATCCGTTAATTAATAGAACGAGATTCTAAAATTCACTTTTCAGGCATATCCAAAATTTTTCTTCAAAGGCGGAAATAAATCTTCTGGCTTTTTTCCTGTGAGTTTCAAGTAAATTGAATTTGGGCAGATATCGATATCGTCGCCCCATTTAAGTTCACCAGAATTGCTGATTGAAACATTTTCAAACTCGGAATAATTGTTCCAAATTTTGAAAACTCCCTTTCCAACAAATTCTGAAAGATCAACTACTCCTTCCACTCCATCTGAGTATTTTACCTGGATTGTGTAATTTTTTAATGGTATGGCTTCAATTATTTTTTTCATCTTGTTGTGTTTAATTTTCTTTTATAAAAGCTATAAACTTTTTTTATGAAAGTCAAAAGAAACATAAATCCCGCTATAAATTATTTATCACCACCGTAAATTCCCCTTTGAGTTTAATCGATTCAATTTTCTTTTTTATATCGATAACCCTGCCTCTAATCACTTCTTCAAATTTTTTGGTAAGCTCACGACAAAGTGCTATTTCACGATTAGGAGAAAGTTCGACTAATTCATTTATTAGTTTTTTAATTCGGAACGGAGATTCATAAAATACTGTCATCTCTTTTCGTGAACATATTTCCTTCAATTTTGTTTGTCTTCCTTTCTTTTGTGGAATGAAACCTTCGAAGTAAAAGCTTTTTATCTCAAATCCGCTGACAACGAGTGCAGTCATCAAAGCACTCGGACCAGGTATTGGAGAAATTGTAATTCCTTCATCGATACAAGCTTTAATTAATTTTGAACCGGGATCGGAAATTCCAGGCGTACCGCTGTCAGAGATTAATGAAATATTCTTTCCAGTTTTTAATTTTTGGATGATCGAATTTATCTTTTCGTTTTCGTTGTGTGAGTGATAACTCTCAAAAGGTTTTTTAACTTGATAGTGTGAAAGCAGCACTTTACTTGTTCGTGTATCTTCACAGAGGATAAAGTCGGAGCTGTTCAAAGTATCGACCGCCCTCGGAGAAAAATCTTCAAGATTTCCAATCGGTGTGCTTACTATGAATAGTTTTCCTGTCATTCATTCCAAATTAATTATTAGTATTATAAATGAGTCTACTCTAAAAAGGTTGTTTTAGTGATTTGTGAATTATAATTTATGCAAAAATCGAAATGTTTTTTCATTAACTACACCTTTTTAGATTCGGCTCATAAATAAAAAAAGCTGATCGAAAATTCTCTCAGCCTTTCACAATTGTAAAATTATTTTCTAAATACGGCTTCGTTTCTCCACCATTTTAATATTTTGCCTTTCCAGTTCAGCAAGGACAGGCTCATAAATATCTCTTGTGTTCGGGATTCTAACGCCAATTGGTTTGATTTTTTCTTCAGCGATCAATTTCACAGCAATTGCCATTGGTAAGCTTACTGTTCGAGCCATGGAAGAATCGCCATTAGGGATACCATAATCTATCAATGTGGAAGTTATCAAATCCTTTGAACCATCTTTATTCTCGATTATAAATTTATGTCTAAGTAAAAGCAGATCAACTTCACCTTTGTTGAATGCAAGTTTTAATTGCATTCGGTTGCTTAACATATCCAATAAGTTATCAGCATCAGTAACTTTTTCGTCACCGAATAAGCCGAGCCATTCCATATTTTTTATTGCAACTGAATCCTTGGGAATTCCTAATTTATCAGCAGATAATTTTTGTAAATCAGCATTTGAATCTGCATTCAGAACTG
>CAZNDS010000124.1:4740-8413 GCA_964571865.1 uncultured Ignavibacteriaceae bacterium
TTTTGTAAGAATTATTCGTCACGTCTTTACGAGGATTTTCATCAACTAAGCCAAGATTTACAATCGCCCGCATCGTGTCGCACCAGCCAATATTACGATAAGTACCTCGCTTAACAGTTAACGCATCTTTTAAATCGTAAAGGTCTTTATATGGAGTTGAGTCCCGATTTGGATAGACTTCAAATTTGCCTAACTCATCAATAATATCAATCTCGTAGTCCTTAAAAAGATTTTTTCCTTCGACATCAACAATCTTACCATTCTCAAGATATTTTGCCGAATTACGTGAAGCGAGCACAACTCCGCGTGGACTCCAAGAAAATTTATATCCAAAGGGATTGTCATTATGCTGCGGTGCAGGCAGGCCTCCGCAGTAGGAATAAAAATGAAGTACCTTCCCGCCTTCAGCTTCAACTTCGTGAATGATTTTCATTGCGGACATGTGATCGATGCCGGGATCAACTCCGATCTCATTAAGGAAATATAATCCTTTGCTTCTTACTTTTTCATCGAGCGCTTTCATCCCAGGACTTACATAAGAAGTCGTCACCATGTGTTTTCCAAGCTCGATGCATAATTCCGCAACTTTCAGGTGGTGTATCCATGGCAATAAGCTAATAATGATTTCGTTTTCGCTTATAACTTTTTTAAGCTCATCGCTATTTTCAACATTGACTTGTTTTGCGATTCCATTGGAAAAACCTTTAATAAGTTCTTCCGCTTTGCTGACTGTGCGAGATGCTATAGTTACGGTTAGATTTTTTTGATTTAATAAATAATGAACTCCGGGCCTGCTTACAAGCCCTGCTCCAAGGACCAATATGTTTTTCATTTCAACTCCGCATTTAAAAATTGTTGTAAATATTTATATTCTTCAGTTAACTCTCCTTTGTGGAGAATTAATGCTTTTTTAATTGGGTAGGATAATTTTAACTCCTCAAAACTTTTATTAAAATCAGCACTTGCAATTTCATAGACATAATTTTTCAATACGCCTGAAAATTCCATCGACGCTCTGCGAGGTAATTCACACGGAAGATTATCCACAGCCATAACCGTAATACCATCCTTATGAACATCATCTTTGAACAACTCGCTATCTGTAAAGTATGTGAAAGTTGGAACATCCGGCTTTGTGACTTTATATGTCATTTCAATTGAACCATTGATGTCGCAGCTAATGTCACCAATAAGCTGCAAATTATTTTTTTTATTTTGCTCTATCGATTTTTTAAAATATTCTTTTGTAACTAATCTTGGATATTTCTCTGTCCAATAAATACAATTAACAAGAATGGTTAAAAAGGGGAGATATTCTTCGAACTTTGATTCATACAACTCCGGATGTTCATAATACTCCTGCAAATCGAATTTTCCACTTTTTCTTCTGACAATGTCCTCTTCTTTGAAAACCACTTTGTACAAGTGTTTGTTATCGTTTTTGAATCTATCATAATTTCGGATTAACTCATCCGGGCTAATAGAAATATGCGGCATACAGTCGAACAACTCTTGCGCCCCCTGTGAGACATGTCCATAACCTGTGAATCCAACGACGATGGGTGCAACCTCTTTTGGAAATCCGATTACTCTCAAGTCCTCCGAGATCCTTCTAAGACCTTCTTGAGCATTTTCCAAGATCCCATATTCATATGGTTGCTTAATTTGTTCAAATAGTGTTTCGTGACCTTGCAGTTTAAGTTTAATTCCAAAAGCATGCATCGTCTCAAGAATTCCAGCGAGACCCGCAAATCGTCCAAAGAAAATAAGACGCTGATCACGTTCGTTAACAACACGTTCATAGTCGATGAGATTGCATTTCAATTCCATCATTCGTTTCAGCATTGGCATATTGTGATGCTGTCCCTTAATTACGTGAGCAAAAAACATATATGTTTTGCCTTCCAAAAAAAGTTCTTTTGGAATTTCCTTCACCGCAAAAATCGTATTCGCTTTACTTATATCTTCATTTACTTCAATACCAGCTTCACAATAGTCTTGATCAGTAAAAAATCTGATAGTGGATGGTTGAACTACAGCATCTATACCGAACTTTTCTTTTAATTCTTTTAGATCATTTGGAACGAGCGGAACTCTTCTTTCCCATTCGTTTTTATCTTCTCGTCGAATGCCGATATGCATAAAATCCTCAACTTGTGTTTGAAATTAATAATTATTGATTAAGTGAGTAGGATGCAGAGGAATTAAAAAACGTTTTCCCAGGAAGAAATGAAGTAGCTGAGATGCGTGATCTGCCCATTTGTGTTTTTATGTTGTAAGTAATACAAGCATCTCATTTTAGTTGCAATCAAAATTAATTCTTGCACAATTTAAAAATTACCCGATTGATTCACAATTTAATTCAAAACTTATTTCGTATTTTTGTAGTGAAATTTTTTACCAAACAATTAACTGAAGGAAAAAGATGGAATTCTTAAAAGAACTCGGAATAGAGGACAAAAATTACGGTACGTCCAGTGGATTGAACTGGAATAAAACAACAACTGAAGGCGAGTTAAAAATCCATTCTCCTGCTGATGGAAAATACATTGCTTCTGTTTATCAAGCTTCGAGTGAAGGTTATGATTCGATAGTTAAAACTGCATTTGAAGCATTTCAATATTGGCAAAAAGTGCCAGCTCCAAAACGTGGTGAAATTGTCAGACAAATTGGTATGCGCCTAAGAGATTACAAGAAACCGCTGGGAACTCTTGTAACCTACGAAATGGGCAAATCGCTTCAAGAAGGATTAGGTGAAGTGCAGGAAATGATTGACATCTGTGATTTTGCTGTTGGACTTTCGCGCCAGCTATATGGTTTTACCATGCACAGCGAGAGACCAATGCACAGAATGTATGATCAATATCATCCACTTGGAATTGTAGCAACAATTTCTGCGTTTAACTTCCCGGTTGCAGTATGGTCATGGAATGCAATGATTGCTGCAGTTTGCGGTGACGTTAATTTATGGAAACCTTCTTCTAAAACTCCATTAGTTGCAATCGCAACACAAAAAATTGTTGCCCAGGTAATTAAAGAAAACAATTTACCCGAAGGAATTTTTTCTCTCATCATTGGCAGAGGTTCAACCATCGGTGAGAAATTGTTAAATGATAAACGGATCCCGCTAATATCAGTTACAGGTTCCACGCCTGTAGGCCGTCATGCTGCGGAAATCGTATCAAAAAGATTTGGCAGAACAATTCTCGAACTTGGCGGAAACAACGGTATAATCATCACACCTGATGCCGATTTGAAACTTGCTATCCCTGCTGTCGTATTTGGAGCGGTAGGAACAGCAGGACAAAGATGCACAACAACTCGAAGATTAATTATTCATGAATCAATTTTTGAAAAAGTAAAAGAATCGTTGGTGAAAGCGTATTCAAGCTTGAAGATAGGGACTCCAATGGATGAATCAAATCATGTAGGTCCGCTCGTTGATAAAGCTGCAGTTCAGGTTTTTTCAAGTGCAATCGAAAAAATAAAAAAGGAGGGTGGACAAATTATTTTTGGCGGTGAAGTTCTTGAAGGGAAAGGATTTGAATCCGGTTGTTATGTAAAACCTGTACTTGTTGAAGCGGAAAATCATTTTGCAATAGTTCAGGAAGAAACTTTTGCACCAATTTTATATTTGATCAAATATTCCGGAAATGTTGAGAATGCAATCAAA
>CAZNDS010000125.1:0-8408 GCA_964571865.1 uncultured Ignavibacteriaceae bacterium
ATAATAGTTCTACAACAGGCTCTAACGGATGAATTATTTCTTTCGTTACTGGATAAACTTTCATTTCTGTTAAAATAAAAATATCCTTTCATTATTAAAAACTCGACTTAAACATTTAATTACATCTGTTAGCTAACAGAGATTTTTCCATTAGAAAGTAATTGATTACTTATACTACGCATTACTTTAACCAACTTAAGTTATCTAATCGTACTTTTCAAGTATAAGGAAAAAGTTTTCTCATCTCAAAAATTTTCTATGTAATGATTCATTTTGGTAATTTTATAAATAAAATTTGAAAGGCAAGAGATTGAAAAAACGTTTATTCACTCCGGGACCTACTCCAATTCCGTAAAACATTATGCTTGAAATGGCACAGCCGATAATTCATCACCGAAATCCTGAATTCAAGAAAATATTCAGACAGGTAAGCGAATATCTGAAATATCTCTTTCAAACCTCCCAGCCGGTGTTCACCCTGACATCATCAGGAACCGGTGCAATGGAGCATCGGTATGCAATATTTTGAATGAAGGTGAAAAAGCTATCTATGTAAATGGCGGAAAGTTCGGTGCGCGTTGGGGCGAGCTTATTAAAGCATTCGACGGAATTCCGATTGAGATAAAAAAAGAATGGGGAACGCCTCCATCTGTAGAAGAAATAATTGAGCAAATCAAAATTCATCCCGATGTTAAAGCAGTCTATCTCACACACAGTGAAACTGCTTCAGGTACACTTACTGATGTAAAAGAAATAATTTCGAATGTTCGAAAAGTTTCCGATATACTCATCATCGTTGATGGGATAACTTCAATCGGTGCAATCGAGTTGAAGATGGATGAGTGGGGAGTTGATGTTGTTCTTACCGGTTCGCAAAAGGGATTAATGATTCCCCCGGGTATAGCATTTATCGCATTGAGCCAAAGAGCGTGGAAGAAGATCGAAGCCACCAAGAACAGAAGTTTTTATTTTTCGTTATTACGGACAAAGAAGGCTTACGATAGCGGTGATACTCCGTGGACTCCCGCGATCACTTTGGTTGTCGGGTTAAATGAAGCATTAAAAATGATTCGTACTGAGGGGCTTGAAAACGTTTGGGCACGTCACTCGAAACTTGCTGGAGGAATTCGTGCTGGATGCAAGGCATTGGGCTTGAGTTTATTGAGCAAAAATCCTTCCAATGCAATTACCGCAGTTCATGTGCCGGAGGAAATTGATTTTAAAAAATTTAATGATGCTTTGAAGTACGACTTTGGAATTACTGTTGCCGGCGGTCAGGATCACTTGAAAGGAAAAATATTTAGAATTTCTCATCTCGGCTATTATGATGAAATCGACTTGGTTAGTATGATCTCTGCACTTGAAATGACACTTACGAAAGTTGGTTACAAGTACATTCCAGGAAGCGGTGTGCAAGCGATCCAGAATTATTTTAATAGGGTGATTTGAAATTTTTCCCCATCCGAGCTATTTTTCAACCTGCCCGTATCAGCAGAGTAGATGTTTGCGTTGGGAAGAGAGTTTTTTTAACTTTCGCACAAACTAAAAGATCAATTGACCGAGCAATCTGGAAAACTTGTATTAATGCACATACAGCACATTTCTTTATATCTGAAAAGATTTTTTGCATTCCTTGTTGATCTTCTTTTGTATTCTGTCATCTTCACTGTCGTCTACATAAAACTAATATTCCCGCTCTTAGATCCTTTTGAAGATTCAATTTATCCGATCACATTACTTTTGTATTTCTTTCTTTTTCAATTTTACTGCATCATAGTTGAATATTTTGGGAGAGGAGCTTCACCTGGAAAAAATCTTCTTAAAATCAAGGTCGTCTCGATTGATTCAGCTCAACTAAGTTTTGCCCAAATAATACTTCGGAATTTATCCAAAGTAATTTTATTCATTCCACCATTATTTTTGATGAATGAGGTATATCTTTACATTGCCTTCAGAAAAAAGTTTTCCGATTTTATTTCCAATTCTGAAATCGCCGGAGTTCGAAAAAAACTAAAGATCAATTTCAGTAACAAAGAAAAGAAATTGATCGATGTCGAATTACAACAGCAATTAGAACTGTCACTCCATTTGGATGAAATTAATTTACTGAAAAAATTTCATGCTGGTTCGAAATATCTAACAGAAGATTTTAAAAACAATTTTTTTACTCAATTCTTGGGCAGAGTTTCGGAAAGAATATTCCTTTCATCAAACGAAATAACAAAAATTAATCCACACATTTTATTTGCAAACATTCTATATAAAATAAAAAATGTATAAAAAAATTTTCATACCAATTATCTCATTAATATCAGTTTTATTTATTGTCGGTTGTTCAACAACAACAGTGGTGCAAAATATTTACTATGTTAAACCGTTCGACTGGCATCCGAAAGAAAAGCAGGATTCAACAATAAGTTCTTATTCGCAAACTGTTAAAGGATACTCAGTATTCATTGATCCAGGTCATGGTGGAACTGACCGAAGAAACAAAGGTCCGAAAGGATTGGCAATTGAAGCTGACCTGAATTTGAAAGTTGGACTATATTTGCGTGATTATCTCCAGCGCGCAGGAGCCAGAGTAATAATGTCACGTGATATTGACACTTTCATTTCTCTCGACGATCGGTCGAAATTAGCAAATGAATCATGGGCGGATGTTTTTATTTCAATCCATCACAATGCACCAGGCCGTGCTGGTGATATTTATACGAATTTTACATCAACGTATTATCATGGTACTGCAAAGGATTATGTTTATGATCCATGCAATCATGATTTAGCAAAATATATTCAACGTGATCTTGCCTATTTGATGGGAAACAGCGGCGGCTTAGGTTCTTTCGATGGGACTTATTCAGATTATTGGATTTATCCGGGAGCCGGTTTTTCCGTGCTGAGAAAAACAGTTATTCCAAGAGTTTTGGTCGAATGTGCATTCCACACAAGTGAATATGAGGAACAGCGTCTCATTGTCGATGAGTTTAATCAAATTCAAGCGTGGGGAATTTTCCGCGGACTTGGGAAGTACTTACGGCAGGGAGTTGTGCGATTGTCTTCATCTGATAGTTTGGAATACAATACATCCGACCCGCAAATTAAAATCTTTATCGATGACCAAAACAGTGGGATCGATTCATCCTACTGCATTGCGCAAATCAATAAAGAGCCTGCATACTATATCTTTGGAAATGAAAATGGGAAAAAAGTTTTAATTGTATCGCCCAAGCGTTCACTGAATCCTGGTGAACATGAAGTTAATGTTGTAATTAAAAACTCGAACGGAAATCATTCCTTCCCATTCAGAAAAAAGTTCACTGTAAGTAATTGAAAATTATCCACCTAATATTGAAAGGTTTTAATCCATGCTGAACTATGTCTGGATTTCTTTGATAATTCTCGGAATTGGCGTCGCACTGTATTTCGATGTCTCCGATTCTGCAACAAATAAATACCGAAATAAAGATTCAATCGAAGCAGAGTTTTATCCATCAACACGAAATGTGCAAATTCAAAAAGGAACACTGAATGGAACATTAAAAATAAATGATAAAACATTTTCAAACTTTTACAGTGTTAAAGTTAAAGAGAGCGTTGAATTAAATGCGAAGCTCTCAATTAGTGACAACAATCAGGGAACAATCTATCTTGTTATCGATGATGCTGTACCCGAAATCTGGAAAACGATGGCAAAAGCTTCTGGTGACAAAAATGATTTAACTGGAAGTTTAACTTATCGAGCCTTAGGTGATGGTTCGTTCAGGCTAAACATTGTTTTTGAAGAAGTTAGCTTCGTCAAAATGAAAAATGTTACTAACGGTGTATTAGATATTGTAAATGTCGCAGTACAAATCGCATTCGGCTTAATTGGCATCATGGCTTTGTGGCTTGGCGTAATGAGAGTTGCTGAAGAAGCAGGTTTGATTCGATTGATCGCGCGTGCCGTACGGCCAATTACAAAATTTTTATTTCCGGAAGTGCCGCAAGAACATCCTGCTATGGGCTCAATGATCATGAACATATCTGCGAACATGCTCGGATTGAGTAACGCTGCAACACCATTTGGTTTGAAGGCGATGGAAGACTTGAACACTTTGAATGAAAATAAAGATACTGCGACGAATGCTATGTGTATGTTTTTGGCAGTTAATACTGCAGGCTTAACTTTAATCCCGGCAACTGCGATTGCAATACGTGCTGCTTCAGGCTCGAGCGATCCTGCAATCATTATTGGAACGTCTATTTTTGGTGCTTCGTGTGCAACTCTTGTGGGCGTAACTGCAGCAAAAATATTTGAGAACATTGCAAGCGTGAAAGAAGGATTCGCAAATTGGATAAAAGGTCATCTCAAAGGTATAAGCGTTTTCTTTGGAATCTTGCTGACAGGTGTATTAGTTTTTGCAACTGGATTAAGTGTGGCGCTTACTTCAATATTGAGTTTCGTAAATCCTGAGACATTCAAATTGATAATCGGATATATTTCTATAATTGCAATTCCTTTTTTAATTTTTTTGTTTCTGTCTTTTGGCTTGATAAAAAAAGTTAAAGTCTATGAAAAATTTGTTGAAGGGGCGAAAGAAGGATTCAATGTTGCCGTGAGAATTATTCCTTACCTAGTTGCAATGCTTGCTGCAATTGGAATTTTTAGAGCCGGGGGGGCAATGGACTTCTTAGTCTATGTTCTAACTCCAGTTACAAATTTAATTGGAATGCCTGCCGAAGCTCTTCCCATGGCATTGATGAGACCTTTATCCGGCAGCGGTTCGCTTGGGATAATGACTGAAATTATTAAAGTTCACGGACCTGATTCACTCCTTGGAATTTTAGTCTCAACATTTTTTGGAAGTACTGAAACAACCTTTTATGTCCTCGCAGTTTATTTTGGCGCGGTAAATATTCAGAAGACACGTTATGCATTGCCTGTAGGGTTAATGGCAGACGTCGCCGGAATTCTCGGTGCGACATTTATTGTGAATTTGTTATTCAGGTGAACAAATATCTTATAGATTAAATGAAGATGGATTTGAGAATACGGATTAACGATTCGTCAGCTGACGGATGATTTAAGAAGGGAATTGAATGGACAAACATGAGTTAGAAGAGCGGTTGATAAATTTTGCTGTCCTGATTATTGAATTAGTGAACGAGCTCCCCAATACAAAGGCAGCAAATCATCTATCGGGACAGCTGATTCGCTCTGGTACTTCCCCTGCGTTGAACTATGGAGAAGCACAAAGCGGCGAATCAAGAAAGGACTTCATTCATAAATTAAAAATTGTTCTTAAAGAACTTCGTGAGTCATTTGTTTGTCTGAAGATTATTAGGAAGGCAAAGCTCTATCAATCATCAGATCGTACTTTAACTGATAAAGAACAAAAGCTGCAAAGTAAAATAGAGATAGCATTGAAAGAAAATAATGAATTGATTTCTATTTTTGTGAAAAGTATTGAGACAGCGCAAAAAAACTTGAAAAATAATATAAAGTTAGAAAATCAAACTTCTTCAATCGTTAATCCATAATCTAAAATCAAAAATATTAATAATACTCAACAAAATATTATTAATTCGAATAGGTTTGGAAGTATAACATGAAAAAAGTTTTTATAACCGCGATAATTCCTCACATTGGGATCGAAATTCTTGAGAAAAACAAAATCCAGATTGTGCAGCACAATGCGTATTTACCCATCTCGAATTCGGAATTAGTAAAAAAAGCAAAAGATTGTGATGCAATCATTTCATTGCTTATTAATAAAATTGATAAATCAATAATTGATAAACTGCCAAAGCTGAAGATCATTTCTAATTATGCCGCTGGTTATAATAACGTCGATATTGTCTATGCGGGCAAGAAAAATATTTGGGTTACGAACACTCCCGATGTTTTAACAAATGCAACCGCAGATGTTGCCTTTGGACTGCTGATTGCTTGTGCGAGGAGATTTCGTGAAGCGGATATTTTTACTAGAAAAGGTAAATTTAAAATATGGCAGTCCGATTTAATGCTCGGTAAAGAACTTTATGGAAAGAATATCGGAATTATCGGGACAGGCCGGATCGGAAAAGCTGTTGCTAAGCGTGCTGTAGGTTTCGGAATGAATATTTTCTACAGCAATCTTGAACGCAATCTTCCGCTTGAAATGGAATTGAAAGCAAAATATCTTTCACTTGGCAAGCTGCTCATGACTTGCGATTTCATTTCGCTTCATGTTCCTCTTACGCATAAGACATATCACTTAATAGACAAAAAGAAATTTGCACTAATGAAAAAGGATGCTGTGCTAATTAATACATCTCGTGGTGAAGTCATTGATGAGAAAGCTTTAATTCAGGCATTGAAGTCAAAAAAATTATTCTCAGCTGGATTGGATGTTTACGAATTTGAACCTCGAATTACTAAAGAACTCCTTAAACTCGATAATGTAATTCTCCTGCCTCACATTGGCAGTGCAACAAAGGAAGCACGAAACAAAATGGCCGAAATCGCCGCACAAAATGTCGTGAATGTGTTGTCGGGGAAGAAACCAATTACGGCAGTAGTGAATTTGTAGAGTCTTCTTTTAAGGAACTGCATAAGACTCTATTGATAATTGTAATTACTCGAATTATAATTCTGCCGTAATAAAATCTGCTAGAAGCTCAGCTTGTTTCAGCACCGTATCTATTGCTTTTTGCTGCTTGTCTGGTGGGTAACCATATTTTGTAAGGGTACGTCTAACAAGCACCATCAACTTTGCCCTTGCACTTTCGCGGATAGTCCAATCAATCGTTGTATTCTTCTTAACTTTATCAGCAATTTCTCTTGCGATTGTTTTTAATGTTTCATCACCCAAGACTTTCACTGCACTATCATTCGTCTCGAGCGCATTGTAAAATGCGACTTCCTCAGTTGTTAATCCCAGTTTTTCACCTTCTTTATCCGATTCCTTTACTTCTTTGGCAATTCGAATAAGTTCCTCAATGATCTCCGCGGTTGTTAATAAATTATTTTGGTATTTTTTTATTGCTGATTCAAGCATTTCTAAAAATGCTTTACTCTTAACAAGATTTGTTCTTAATCGTGATTTGATTTCATCGTTCAATATTTTCTTCAACAATTCAATCGCAAGATTTTTATGATTCATCCCTTGAACTTCTAAAAGGAACTCATCCGAAAGAATTGATAGCTCTGGTTTATCAATTCCTGCAGCTTCGAAAATATCTATTACTTTATCTGAGGTTATCGCTTGATCAACAATCTGCTTTATCGCGGTTTCAATTTCCG
Organism: uncultured Ignavibacteriaceae bacterium; assembly: GCA_964571865.1. Lineage (GTDB taxonomy): Bacteria > Bacteroidota > Ignavibacteria > Ch128b > Ch128b > JAHJVF01. The sequence goes on from CAZNDS010000125.1 coordinate 7,265, forward strand.
AGTAAGTTCTTCCCTTACCAGTTACTTCAAACTTAATTAGTCTTGCTTTTACAGCTTGGAAGAATGCAACTTCCTCTTTTATCGCCATTGCTTCTTCATGCGGCATTGATAATGCAAAAGCTTGACTCAATAATGTTACTTCTCTGACGAATCGATTCTTGCCATCTTGCAGTCCTAAAATATGTTCTTCAGCCTGAAGAATGATTGATAGTTTTTCTTGCGGTGTTCCGGTAAAAAATCTGTTGTAGTTAAACTTGTAACTTCCTTTGTAATATGCTGCCGGCTCCTCAACTAAAATATCTTTACGCGTTTTACTTTCTTCATTAAACATCTGCTGAACTATCTCAAGTTTTTCAAGCATTACTTCAATTGCTTGTTCAATATCTTCGGTTGGATCACCCTTTCCGCCAGAGTCAGAGTAAAACGATAATGCTTTCTTCAAATCTGTTGCGATGCCTAAATAATCAACTACTAATCCTCCTGGCTTGTCTAAAAATACTCGATTCACTCTCGCTATTGCTTGCATTAGGTTATGACCACGCATCGGTTTATCAATGTACATTGTATGCAAGCATGGAACATCAAAACCAGTCAGCCACATATCAATTACAATGACTATTTTTAATGGATCGGAAGGTTCCTTCATCCTATCGGCTAAATCTCTTCTCTGCTGTTTGGTTGTATGATGCTTTGCCATTACCGGACCATCAGCGCTTGATGCTGTCATAACAACTTTAAGTGTTCCTTTCGCTAAATCATCTTCATGCCACACTGGTCTTAATGAAACTATTTCGTTGAATAGGTCAACTGCTATTCTGCGGCTCATACAAATTATCATTGCCTTGCCGTCAAAAGCGTTTTGCCTTTTTTCAAAATGATCAACAATATCTTTGGCTAAATTCTTGATTCTCGGTTTATTGCCTACAATTGCTTCTAACTTAGACCACTTTGCTTTAGCTTTTTGTCTATTATCAATTTCATCAGATTGTTCAAGCTCTTCATCAAATTCCTTAATCAAACGTTTACCCTCTTCATCAAGATTAACTTTAGCCAATCTGCTTTCATAATAAATTTTAACCGTCGAACCATCTGCAACAGATTTTGCTATATCATAAATATCAACATAGTCTCCAAAAACTTGAGG
>CAZNDS010000126.1:0-8314 GCA_964571865.1 uncultured Ignavibacteriaceae bacterium
AGGCCCTTCAACTAAATATTCGGTGTGATATCCTACAACACCATTAGAACCATAGACTGGATACATCCCTTTTTCATTTCTTTTATTTTTGGTTAGTCCCTTACCATAAACAAATTCACAAACTTCTCCCAACTTCACCCATTTCCAACCGGGAGGTAATGAAGAATTAAGAGTGAATAATGAAGAATTATTTTTTTGCTCTTCATTCTTAATCTTGCCTGTCGGCAGACAGGTTATTAATTTTTCATTATTAATTCCGCCGCCGCCCAGTCGGCCAGAAAATGCGTATGCCAAAACAGATTGGCGATAAAGGCGGATTTTTTCTTTAGCTTTTTTAAGAGAAGCAACTCCGCTGTCCAAACTGCTGAAGAGTTCTTCAATCTTCTCAACAATTTTTTTCTGCTCGGGGAGTGGTGGGAGGGGGATATTAGCTTTTTCAACAAACTGAAAATGCCTTGCATAACCTTTATCAGGAATTTTGATACAATGCAAAAAATAATAAAAAAGTTTCGGGTTCCAGATTTTGTGGGGCTTTATAACCTTAACCCCATCTGCCCCAGCGATAAACTTGAAATCAATAAACTTTTTAACCTTTGTGTGATCGCCAAAAACAATTACAGGTAATTCACAATCTACAAGAAGATTTTTATCATTATAAAAACCACCTATCATTTCTTGTCCTTGATCAATAACCGGATATTTTCCTTCTGATAAATACTCCTTCTGTTTTAATTTGATTCCAGTAGTTGATATTTTATCAATCACATCACCAAGTTTAACCGTTTTCCAATTCTTCATTATTAATTCTTAATTATTCATTAACAAAAGTTTAACCCAAGACCAGCTATAAGGGAGAGAATTAGACATTACTTTCTTTTAATCTCTGATCTATATAAACAAAATCAATAAAACTGCCATTAAGGTGCTCAAAATGTTTATCGGTAGATATTAATGTAGCACTTAACGAATAAGCAGTGGCAGCTATCCAAATATCATTATCTGGAATATTTCTTGAAGACATTCCAACAGGTAACTTTTTAGATGGGTGTTTGCCGAAGTTATAAGAATCTATTTCAGCAAAGGCATTTATTATGTTATATGAATCAATTTTAACATAAGGTATTTTATTAAGTAACTCATTCATTATTCCAATTTTTTCATTTCCCCATCCTCGTTTTATTGCAAAGGAATTTATTTCAGCGCGAGAAACGATAGAAATTAGACAAAGGTTTTCAGGATTGAAGAGATCAAATTTATTGATAACGTGAGAGGCATAATCGCTTCCCCTAATAATTCCTACAAGAATATTAGTATCAAGTATAAAAGTTTTCATTTATTGAGATCTGAAAGTATCTCCTCTATTGATTCATCACCTGGCCATTTATTCCATATTTCTTTAAGTGGAGAACTTTTTGAATATAATTCTTTTACTTCTTCAATAAACAATCGTGGACTTTGTTGAATTAAATAATCTTTAAAAACTATTTCTTTTTCTTCATAATCTTTAATAAAATCAGCCCGTATAAATCTTATCTTGCCATTGGGTCTGAATTCTGCAAGACCTCGCATTGTAACTTTTTTTCCCCAGAAGTCTCTCATTTTTTCTTTGTCAATATAATTTTTATCCATTTCACCTTGTATTTTCTCGCCATTATCTAAGTTAAGTGTGAAACGACTTAACAAATGTTCAATCACGTTTACAAGTCCACTAACAATAACAAATTTCGGTTCAGGTATAGCAACAGTTAATTTTTCAACTTTTTTTAAACTGAATTTATCTACATTGATCTTTGAGGTTTCTTTATCTATTCGAGAATCTAAATGAATGGATTCGGCATATTTAGTTAAGAAATCTTTGAATGATATCATAGAGTCTAGTAGTCCTCGATCAACAATTTCACTTTCATATTTTTCCTTAACAGCATCTTTATAGGACTTTGCCCAAATTGTAATAGCAGTATCTCTTGGTTCGGGAACAAAACTGTATAAATCTTGTTGAGCAATCTTTCCTTTAGCTGTTTCACCGAGCTGTGGTGCATCTATTTCAATAATAGTCGAACCTTTTTTAATCCCTGATACATTGAATTCCAGAGAGCTTCGTATCCAACTTGGCATGGGGCCTTTCTTTGTGCTTGTTCCTTCAACAACGAGTCTTAGAGCTTTTTCAGAACTCTCAATAAAAATTTGAGAAAGTTCTTTCAATGCAATCATGGAAATTGTACCTGAAGGAGATTTGAGTCCCTTGATTTTAATTTTGTATCTAATTGTTTTCATTCTCGTTTTTTTATTTTGTTTCTAAAATAGCTTCTTATCGCTTAAACTTCAACTTATACTCAATATGCAGCCAATTCTCCATTTACTCCCTCAATAATTTTTTCTGTTACTCATCAGACAAAGATGACGTCTTTTGAAAAGATATCATCTTTTTACTCTAAGCATAAATTACCTCAATTTCCTGTGAAGAAACATCTGGCATCTCATCATAAGTTCTGCCGTTAAGCAGTCTGCCGTTTTTCTTTTTATTTGTCCCACCCCACTGCTTAAAGAAAAATTTAACATTTGCTTTCTCACACTTTTCAAAAACTTCATAAACCCATTCAGGTTTCATAGGTCGTGGTTTTCTTCCGCTTTCCCCGCCAACAATCACCCAGTCAATACCTTCGAGATTTAAATTTGGTAATGGACCTATTAATGGTTCACAAGAAAGAAATTTTGTTTTAGCATTCGTTTTGCGTAACAAGTCAATTCTATCCATTACCTTTTCATTTTCAACGGAAACTCCCATCCAGATATTGTGCGTCCAAATTAATCCCTTGTTATATTTCAGAAGGACATCGGCCCTTTTTGTAAGTATCTGAAATACATGCTGAGGGTTTTCGTGCATCACCTTGAAGACACGCTTAATAAAATCGAGCGGAATATCTTCATGAAAAAGATCACTCATAGAATTAACAAAAGCGATACGTGGTTTTTTCCATGTATATGGTATCCGTAAATCTTCTTCGTGTAGTGTCAACTTAAAACCATTTCTATATTTATCGAGACCCATTGCTTCAAGCCTGCGGGCCATAACCTCAGCATAACAAAACTTACAACCAGCAGAAATTTTATTGCATCCTGTTGTGGGATTCCAGGACATTTCAGTCCATTCAATACGTGTTTGTGCCATTGTTTAGACCTTTAACTTTTCTTTTTCTCAGATCAAGTTAAACAGCTACTTAATTAAAAGAATATCATTTAATGATACTTTTTTACAACAATTTCAATTGATCATCAGCATATTCTTGAACTTTTTTGTAAAAATCCTGTCCTCGAGGGTGTTTAGAATAAAAAGTTAAATAATATAAAGGTACATTTTTTAATGGGTTTTTTATAGTATCTTTCAAGGGTTTCAAATATTTCAATGATTTCATTTTGTTGTCGTAAGTTGTGGAAAGGAATTGGATAAAATTATTTGGATAAAAGGAAGACTTCATAAATTTTTGCCTCCAGTCATTATCCCCTAAATATTTCGATATCTTTACATTATCCTCGTTTATATAATTCCTATAATTTCTATTTGCATCCATAAAATAAGCTTGTAAAATCAGCAAGTCTATTAATTTATTTGTTGATAAATTTTGAATCGTGCTAAAATGCAGATTAAGATCATATGGATCGGCAAAACAAAAAGAAAGAACCTTTTTAGATTTAGTGTGCGTGGGAATCAAATCTTTTATTTCTTGAATATTTTTGTTAGAATCAAGATTTAAGAAATGGACTTCTTTAGTAGCAATTTCTCTTAATACTCTTTTTTTGAGTGACTCAACAACATTCGCATTTGAATCACAAAATATATAAACATCAAATTTGACAGGTAGTGAAAGGGCTATTAAAGGTGATGATTTAATTATTTTACCAGATTCTATAATTCTACAGTAACCGGGTCCAGAAAATAAATCTATATAAACCAATACATCCCATTTCTGTCTCCTTCCAGTAGTGAATATATTACAGTATCCACCGAACAAATTATACTTTTTTTCAGCCCAAATATGAGCGTCATAAATCAGCAAATTATCGTCCGTAGTATAAATAATAGGTTCAAAATTCGTTTTCATATCAACGCTGACTATATCATTATTTTATGCTAAGATTAATCCAGTATTCAGGAGATTGATTAAATGCTTTGCTAAGTTTATTTGCAAGGTTAATAGTCATTCTTTTCTTATCGTTTAATAGTTCATTCACATCCCTTAATTTCAGATTCAAAGCTTGAGCAAGTTCTTTTTCATCCCAATTTCTTATCTCCATTTCTTCCTTGATAAACTCGCTTAGTTCTATTTTCAGGTAAGGTTTTATTTTCATTATAGCATCCTCAATCAATTTGTAATTTTATTAGATTTTTTATACCGCCAGTTCTTCATTCAACTCTTCAATCAGCTTTTCTGTCTCTTCACCAAACAACTTCCAGAATTTTCCAAGTCCGCCTTCATCTCCAACTGTCTGAGCCGGGATTTTTCGGATTTTAAGATTTCCAGGATTTTTTATATGGATACGATTCGGAAATATTGATTTGCAATTTCTTTTCATTTTACATCAAAATTAAATATTAATACTCTATTCGGAAATCATTCGGAATTATAATTTTGATCATATAATCCTTTAATCCTGTAAATCCTGGTCCAGACGATTAAATAATCTCTTAAACTCCAGACTCTTTGCACCAAAATTTATCAATAATCCGACTTCCATATTATAAGCTTCAAGGTAATTCTTTCCCTGTGCAAGGTGAACATCCTCTAATTGAATTACTGCTTTCAGTTCAACCATAATTTTATCTTCAACAAAGAAATCAACCCTGCGCGTTCCGATCTTATGATCTCTGTATATAACGGGCATCTCCTTCTCACGTTCAAACTTCAATCCGTCCATTCTCATTTCAATTTCAAGAGCACGCTGATAAATAACTTCCTGAAATCCATTACCTAAAGTAGAATGGACTCTCATTGCGCATCCAATAATGCGTTTTGTTATATTTTCATACTTCATTGTCTGGACCAGGATTTTTCGGATTTTATGATTAACAGGATTAAAAAAAACAAAATTTCAATTTGAAAACGTTCCAGAAATGTTCGTTTATAATTCATATTAAATTTTTATGTAATTTCCATAACAAATATTTGATTCAGAAATCATCCGCAACACAAATTCTAATCCAGAAAATCCAACAATCCTGCGAATCTTGGTTCAGACGATTATGCAGCAAGTTCACTGTTTATTTCCTCCAACAGTATTTCATAATCAGAACCGAATAATTGATAAAACTTTCCTAAACCTCCTTCTCTGTCGAAAGGAGTTCTGTCAAAATCATCTTTTTCAATTCTTACAGAAGACACAATATGGTCTTTGATCATTCTGAGCCATTCCATTTGCTCGTCTGTAAATTGGACTGGACCGGCATTTCGTCTAAACACCCATTCCTTAAACCTTCGGTTTACAACTTCGCTGTAAGGTTCGAGTGTTTCATCAAGGTTAAGTTCAAACTTTATCAATGAAATAATATCGGTTAAAATTCTATGGGGTGTCCTACCCCTTACAAGATTTGGTCTAACTCTCTGGTAAGCGTTCCAAATCTGTTCAAGCGTTAAATTGTATGGAGGATTTGTAAGGGCATCCCGCAGTTCTCTTATCATTTTATAAGTAAGCTCTTTCCTTCTATCAGGCTGGGAGTAAAGAATTCTTAACGCAATTATCTCATCCCTATTTTCTTCTATAAATTTCCTGAAGTTGTTAATTATTTCTTCAGCGTTTTCTTTAGCCATTGAATCAAAACCTGAGAAAGTGACTTTATCAATATTCACTGTGTCAATAATCTGGTAAATTTTCTGCCGGACAGTCTCAACAAAATCTCTCAGCTTGGGATTATCGAAAGGATGGATTGCCGATTGAATGATTGTCCAAAGGACTCCATTCGGAGGCTGAATAGCTGAATGGATTTGTTCTTCGGTTGGTTCTTCATCGGGGGACAGACTGATAGTCTGTCCTACGAGTTCTGATTGGAAGTCGGGATCGTAAACTTTGCTTAATTCATCAACAACTTCTGAAATTGATTTTCCACCGGAAAGTTCTTTGAATTTTTCTCTGTCTTCGGCGGAGATTTGTTTATCAATCCTTATAAGTCGTGATGCGAGAGAAGAAAGCGTTTCTTCATCAGATTGAAGTATCGCCATCTTCATCAAATCCTTTAGCAGAACGGATGGCTTCTTATCAACAATAGGATAATCAACTTTTATAGACTTGAAAACCCCAACAGCATCAACAATGTAAAATCTTTCTTTATTGAGCTTAGCACTGGGAGTAACTTTTATCAGTTCATCTTTTGTGAATGATCTTGTTCCTCTTCCAATCATCTGCTGGAAATAATTTCTTGAGCGGACATCACGCATGAAGATAAGCACTTCAATTGGCTTTACGTCTGTTCCTGTAGCAATCATATCAACTGTAACGGCAATACGCGGATTGTATGCTGTTCTAAACTGCTGAAGAACAGATTCGGGATCTTCAGGTTTAGTGTTGTAGGTAATCTTTTTACAGAAATCATTTCCCTCGCCAAACTCCTCGCGCACAATGTGAACAATGTCCTCAGCGTGGCTGTCTGTCTTTGCAAAGATCAGTGTTTTTGGAACTTCATAGTCATCACCTCGTTCCGGGAAGAATTCTTCTTTCAATACTCTTTTATACTCACGGATGATATTTCTAATCTGGCTGGGATTTACAACATCTCTATCTAACTGATTACTTTCATAAACAACATCGTCCTCAAGCTGTTTCCATTCTTTCTTACGTGTCATCTTGTTACGCAGATCGACATATTGTTTTGCTTTTATTTCTGATCCTTGTTTTGTGATCTCTGTTTCTATAGTGTAAACATCGTAACCAACATTAACCTTATCTGTGATTGACTGTTTAAGAGTGTACTCACTCACAATATTTTCATGGAAAAATGCGAAGGTTCGTTTATCGGGTGTTGCAGTTAATCCAATCATGAATGTATCAAAGTAATCAAGTACTTGCTTCCATAGGTTATAAATTGAACGGTGGCACTCATCAATAATTATAAAATCGAAAGTCTCAATTGGAACATTGGGATTGTAAACAACCTCAACTGGCTTATCGATTATTTTGGATTCATAAAGAGAAGTGTCTTCTAATGATTCATCAAGCTCTTTTCCTTTTAGAATTGAGTACATCCTTTGAATTGTGCTAATGCAGACTTGAGCGGAAGAATCGATAAAGTTTGAACGAAGTCGCTGCACAGTATAAAGCTCGGTGAATAACCTTTTATCATCGTTAGGTTTGTATGCTTGAAATTCTTGTTCAGCTTGTTTACCAAGATTTCTGGTGTCAACTAAAAATAAAATTCTTTTGGCTTTAGCGAATTTCAATAAACGATAGATGGCAGTTATAGCAGTGTAAGTTTTTCCAGCACCAGTAGCCATTTGTATTAAAGCTCGCGGGCGATTATCCGCAAAGGATTCTTCAAGATTTACTAATGCTTTACTTTGACATAACCTTAAGCCATCGGTATTGAGAGGGGGAAACATTCTAAGTCGAGCACGGAGAGAGTTTTCTTGTTTTATCCATTCATAAAGTGTTTCGGGCTTATGAAAATTAAATATTTCCCTTTGTCTTGGAAGCGGATCGCGTGCATCTGTAAAATATGTTTCCGTTCCGGTGGATTCGTATTGAAATGGAAGTTCTTCTTTCCTTAGAATGAACTTTAATTTATCAGCGGCATATCGTGTTGTTTGATCATGCACCTGACTGAGGGTTTGTCCGGTTTTTTTTGCTTCGATAACACCGATTGGTCTTCTGTCAACGAATAAGATGTAATCAGCTGAACCTGTGCTCGTTGGATATTCGCGAACTGCGACACCAAATGAAGTGGAAAGGTTTAGTCCATTATAATCCTGAACTTCCCAACCACAAAGTGTTAATCGATCATCTATGTTGGCTCGTGCCGTTTCTTCTGGCTTCAATGGGATATTCCCAATTTGCCGCAAAGATAGTAAAGATAGATATTATAGAAAAGTGTTGAGATTTACATTCTAATTAGGAAGCTTAAATGTGATTACCCAACAATCCCACTCAAGCGGAATGAAGTCTATGAAAAAACAATTAGGAAGCTTAAATGTGATTACCCAACCCTCATTTCAGCAAGCGGTTCAGAAGTTTCTCTCATCGAGTGGACTTTGTTCATTACTGGCAGCTGAATAGTTTTACTGACTCTCGCTTCAAATTCATCTCTGAACCTCTCAATCGTGAATTTCAC
>CAZNDS010000127.1:0-8102 GCA_964571865.1 uncultured Ignavibacteriaceae bacterium
TAATACTATGAGTTCAACATGATTCTTTTTTACACCCCAAAAAAAATAATTTGAAAAACCTTCAGAAGAAAATAATAATCGGAATTGTAATCGCCGCTGTTGTTTACCTAGCCTTCTCTCTATATGTAGACTTTGATAATCTTATTGAAGCATTTGGGATGTTTAATTTTTTGTGGTTCCCAGTAATTTTGGTTTTATCCTTTGCAAATTATTATCTGAGATTTGAACGCTGGCATTATTATTTGAATATTTTGAAAATCGAATTACCGAGGAAAATCAGTTTTGCAATTTTCATTGGTGGTTTAGTCATGTCAATCACACCTGGAAAAATGGGGGAATTGCTAAAGTCGTATTTGATTAAAGAATTCAATGGCACGAATATCCATCGTTCAGGACCGGTAATTCTTGTAGAGCGATTAAGCGACTTTGTCTCTTTGTTAATTGTCGCCATGATTGGTGCATGGTACTTTGATTTTGGAAGAGCGATAGTGTTAATTACTCTAATCGTATTTGGTGCCATACTTGTGATCTTAAGCTGGCCGAAAATGGCGATGCCGATTTTAAATGCTTTCGGTAAAATAAAATTATTTCATTCAATCAGTGAGAAAATGATTGTCGCCTATGATCATTCTTATAAGTTGTTGCGGCCCTTCCCTTTATTCTCAATGCTGATTCTTGCCTCCATCGCTTGGATGTTCGAAGCTCTGGGGCTTTATATTATCCTTCATGCTTTCGAAACACCTGCAACATTTTTTTGGTCGACTTTTGTGTACTCGTTTTCATCGATTATTGGTGGACTTTCCTTACTGCCGGGTGGAATAGGACCAACAGAAGGTAGTCTCACAATTTTACTTGTACGGACTGAAATTCCATTAAACATTGCGTTCGTCTCAACTTTTTTAATAAGAGTTGCAACTTTATGGTTTGCAGTTTTCATTGGAATTTTTGGATTGATCTATTTTCAAAGAAAAGTAATTCATAAAAAAGTTTTTGAAATTGATGAACAGTAACTGAAAATTTCCCGAAATTCAAATAAAATCTCCATCAAATCCGAATTAAGAATATCACACAAAAAGATACCTTGAAAATCAGCCCCTTTTTTACTAATTTAGAAGCAAAAAGGAGTAAATCATGGCTTCTGATAAAGGAATTGCGAAAGGATTAATAGTTGGCTTTTTGGCTGGAAGTGTTGTCGGTGGAATTATTGCACTTCTGTTTGCTCCCAAAAGCGGAAAAGAATTGCGTCAAGATATTAGGTCAAAAGCTGATGATATAAAAGATGATCTTGATGAATATTACAGTGAAGCAAAAGAAAAAGTTTCTCAGCTTTACAATGATGGAAAGAAAAGGTCAGAAACTTTAATCCATGATGCAAAAGAAAAAGCTCAAAATTTATTGAGTGAGGCAGAAAAAGTTTTAGCCGATGCAAAAACAAAAGCATCAGACAAAATTAATCAAGCTAAATCAGCTGCAAATAAAGAAGGATCACGCATCAAGACAGCATTCCAAGCTGGTGTAGATGCTTACAAATCAGAGAAAGAATCTTAAAATAAACGTCTAATTTAGTGTGGAATTACTACTTTCTATTTTACAAGCTGTACTTTTTGTAGCTCTAATTTTCTTTATAATTTATCTGACTTATCTGCTTCGCCAAGTTGTAAGTTCGGTAAAAGCAATTGAATCGGACGTTGATGGAATTTCTCAAAAAGCGTTACCCGTTTTAGAGAATCTCGAGGGATTAACCTCAAGGATTAACAATATCTCGGGTACAATCGAAGAGCAAGTTAATACAGTTAAAGATGCTGTTGGATTGGTGAAAGAAACATTCGATGATGTTGAAAGAATCAAGAACAAAGTAAGATCAGCTATTGAAGATCCAATTGATGAATTCATCTCAACAAGAAATGCAATTACAAAAGGTATCAAGATTTTTTGGCAAACACTCATTGATAGAAAATAACATCTCACATCCAATTTATTTTTACGGAGGATATTTTTGAAAGAGTACAAATCTAAAAACATTAGGAATATTACGCTCATTGGCCACGGTGGCTCAGGCAAAACATCGATAACAGAATCAATTCTTTTCACTTCAGGAGAGATTACTCGCCTAGGCAAAGTTGAAGATGGAAACACAACTTCGGACTTCAAACCGGATGAAGTTGAAAGGCAAATTTCAATCAGTGCGTCGATGATGCACTGCGACTGGCAGAATTCCAAGATCAACGTCATCGACACACCCGGTTATGCCGATTTTATCGGTGAGGTAAAGTGTGGTTTGAGTGTTGCCGATACTGCAGTGTTAGTTTTAAAGGCTGTTGAAGGAATTGAAGTCGGCAGCGAGATCGTTTGGAGATTCGCAAATGATTCCTCGATTCCAAAGTGTATTGTTATCAATAAATGCGACAACGAGAGAGCAAATTATTTTGAAGTTTTTGATCAGATTAAAAGCGATTTAACTCATGATGCTGTTGCAGTTCAAATTCCCGTAAATCAAGGGATTAATTTTAATTCGGTTATCGACCTACTTAAAATGAAAATGCTTGTTTATGAGCGGAATGGAAATGGTAAGTATACGTTGGAGGAAATTCCTGGCGACCAGCAAGCTGAAGCTGAAAAACTTCGGAATGAACTCGTCGAGAAAGTTGCTGAGACAAACGAAGATCTCATGAATAAATATTTTGAAAACGGAAGTCTTACTGATGACGAAATTAAGCAAGGAATTCAGAAAGGGATATTGAATGGAAATTTAGTCCCAGTCATTCCAGTTGGTGCAACTGCAAATGTAAATTTGGCTGGATTTATGGATTTTGCTGTAGAGTATCTTCCTTCGCCCGCAGAGAGAAATGTTGTAAAAGCTTTAAAAAATGGTAGTGAAATAGACTTACCCATCAGTGAAGATAAAGAACCTGCAATGTTTGTTTTCAAGACTCTGTCTGAGTCCGCAATTGGTGAACTCTCATTTTTTAAAGTTTATAGCGGTACAGTTCAGCATGGTCTGGATTTATCTAATCCTAATACAAACAAATTTGAGCGGACAAACCAGATCTATGTCCTGAATGGAAAGCATCGAAAAGAAGTTGCGCATCTTTATGCAGGAGACCTCGGTGCAGTTGTTAGATTAAAAGATACTCACACAAACAATACGCTTGTGTCAAAATCACTCGGGATAAAATTCAAAGAAATTGAATTTCCAAATCCGATTATTCAATTTGCCGTGAAACCAAGAGCCCAGGGAGACGAAGATAAGATTGCAAACGGATTCCATACATTACATGAAGAAGATCCGACATTTAAAATGCATTTTGATCCGGAACTGTCCCAAACCATAATCAGCGGACAGGGGGAACTGCATCTGAATTTAGCTGCAAAAAAATTAAAAGATAAATTCGCAGTTGAAGTTGACCTAATCGAACCCAAAATTCCGTATCGCGAAACTATCAAAGGAACATGTGCTGACGCAGAATACAAACATAAAAAACAATCCGGTGGCAGGGGACAATATGGACATGTTCATTTAAAGCTCGAACCAAGGAAAAGAGGTGAAGGTTTTGAATTTGAAGATGCAATTGTCGGCGGAGTAGTGCCTGGACGATTTATCCCTGCCGTGGAAAAAGGTTTAAATGATATATTGGTAAAAGGTGTTTTAGCTGGCTATAAAGTCGTAGATGTGAAAGTTACTTTATTTGATGGTACTTATCATACCGTTGATTCGGATGAAATTTCTTTCAAGATAGCTTCAGCTCAGGCTTTCAAAAAAGGGTTCTTAGATGCAAAACCATGTCTGCTCGAACCTATCCAAGAAGTAAAAATTACTATCCCTGAGGAATATATGGGAGATGTAATGGGGGATATTTCTAGTCGTCGTGGAAAAATTCTCGGTATGGATACTGGCGGCAGATATCAAATCATCCGTGCTTTGGTTCCGCTCGGAGAGTTATTTAAATACTCCACTCAATTGCGAAGTATGACTCAGGGAAGAGGATTGTATGAAATGTCTCTTTCACGTTACGAGGAAGTACCTAAAGAAATCGAGGCAAAAATAATTGCCGCTGCAGAGAAGGAGAAAGAAGAAGCCTGATTTATGAAAAGGCTTTTTTCACCCTGGCGTTCTGAATATATCGAATCGTTTCACAAAGATACTGAAAACAAGTCTTGTGTTTTTTGTGATGCCGCGAGTAAAGAGCCGAATGAATTAGATTCGTTAGTAATATATCGAGGTAAATGGGTATTTGTCTTAATGAACAGATATCCTTACAACAATGGTCATCTTCTAATCCTGCCTTATCGTCATATTTCAAAATTAAACGAACTTGATGAGAATGAAAGGTTAGAAACATTTCATCTTATCGAACATTCTGTAGAGGCGCTTAATAAAGCATTGAACTCTCAGGGGCATAATATCGGAATGAATCTCGGAAAAGTTGCCGGTGCTGGTATTGAAGAGCACCTGCACTTTCATGTTGTTCCACGGTGGAATGGAGATACGAATTTCATGCCCGTCCTAAACGATGTGAAATTAGTTTCAGAAGAAATTCTTAAAACAAAAACTAAATTGATCACCTTCTTCAAAGGTTTATAAAAATGAATATTGCTGTAATTGGAACTGGGTATGTAGGATTGGTCTCCGGAGTCTGTTTAGCCGAGACCGGAAATCATGTGATCTGTGTTGATAAAAATCCTTACAAACTTAAAAAATTAAGTCAAGGCGAACCGGTGATCCATGAACGTGGATTGAAAGCAATAATGCAAAACAACATGGAAAAAAATCGGCTCGAGTTCACAGACAATGTGAAATACGCTGTTGAAAAAAGTAGTGTTATTTTTTTCTGTTTACCGACACCTCAAGGCGAAAATGGTGCAGCAGATTTGCGCCATGTTCTCGAAGTTGCTGATGATATTGGAAAGATATTTCAGACTTTCAAGGAGAAAAAATATAAAGTCATTGTAAATAAAAGCACTGTGCCTGTTGGCACTGCAGAAAAAGTCCGTGCAAAAATCGAATCGCATGGGAAATATCCGTTCGACGTTGTTTCCAACCCAGAATTTTTAAGAGAAGGTGTCGCTGTAGAAGACTTCTTGAAACCAGAAAGAATAGTTGTTGGAACATCTTCGAAAGATGCAGAAGAGATTATGAAGAACCTGTACGAACCATTTGTTCGTTCAGGAAATGCAATCTATTTCATGGATGAAAAAAGTGCTGAAGTTACGAAATATGCTGCCAATACTTTTCTTGCCACAAAAATTTCTTTCATGAATGAAGTTGCAAATTATTGTGAAAAGGTTGGTGCGAATGTGGATTTTGTCCGTCTCGCAATTGGAAGTGATAGTCGGATCGGGAAAAGATTTTTATTCCCTGGGATCGGTTATGGCGGATCTTGTTTCCCAAAAGATGTTAAAGCATTTCAAAATTCATTCAATGAAGCTAAGGTTAAATCCAACATTCTTGATGCGATTGTAAAAACTAATGACGCTCAAAAAGAAATTTTATTCCAAAAAGTCAGCAATCATTTTAAAGGAAAAATCTCAGGTAAAAAGTTTGCACTTTGGGGATTATCTTTCAAACCAGATACAGACGACGTCCGTGAAGCGCCTGCTTTCAGGTTAATCGATCTGATACTTCAAGAGAAGGGGAGAATTACAGCATACGATCCTGAAGCCATGGAGAATACTAAAAGAATTTATAATGACAGAATCGATTTTGCGAACGATGGTTTGTCTGCGGTTAAAGATGCCGATGCCCTTATTGTCGCAACTGAGTGGAATGAATTTAGAAATCCTGACTTTGCAGAGATGAAAAAAATGATGAAAGAGTTTGTGATTTTTGACGGAAGAAATGTGTACGATCAGGATAAAGCAAAAAGATATGGATTTATCTATTATTCCATTGGAAGGGAAAACGTAACTAAAGCAATATTAGGATCATGAAACAACTCCTTCAAAGAATAAAAGATGGAGAGATGGTTGTTGCCGATCTCCCCTCCCCTGCATTGTTGAAAAAAGGTGTATTGGTACAAAACTATTTTTCCTTGATAAGCGCTGGCACCGAAAGAACTTCAGTAGAAAAAGGGAAAGATAATTTATTAGTAAAAGCATACAAAAATCCGGATATGGTTCAGGCGGTTCTGCAAATTGTTAAACGTGACGGATTACTTCAAACGGCTGAACGTGTAATGGGCTCGCTAAATGATTTTAGAGCTTTGGGATATAGTAGTGCCGGCGTCGTTCTCGAATCAAGCAGTGAGAAATTTAAAGCTGGAGATAAAGTCGCTTGTGCTGGTGCAGGTTTTGCAAACCATGCCGAAAAAGTATTTATCCCGGAAAATCTCTGTGTAAAAATTCCAAATAATGTCTTAACTGAAGAAGCTGCATTTACCACCCTTGGTGCGATTGCATTGCAAGGTGTAAGACAGGCGGACGTTACCATTGGCGAGACAATCGCTGTTGTTGGTTTAGGATTGCTCGGTTTACTGACGGTTCAATTGCTGCAGGCAAATGGATGCAAAGTAATTGGATTGGATATCTCTAAAGATGCATTAAAGTTTGCGAAGGATTTTGGGACAGACTTTGTTCTTAAGAGTTCAAGAAGTTCAAAAGAAGAAATAATTGCGCTCACCAATGGATATGGAGTTGATAAAGTAATACTAACTGCTGGAACGGAGAGCAATGAACCAATTGAATTAGCAGGTGAGATATGTCGAGAAAGAGGAAAAGTTGTAATTGTTGGAGCTGTTAAAGTCGATATGCCTCGCGGTCCATACTACATGAAAGAGCTAGAAATAATTATGTCTCGGTCTTATGGCCCTGGTAGATACGATGTATCTTACGAAGAAGAAGGATCAGATTATCCATTCGGTTATGTTCGATGGACTGAAAATAGAAACATGCAGGCGTTTCTCGATTTGATAGCAGCTGGCCGAATCAACATCAAGCCGCTCCTAACACACAAGTTCGAAATTGAAGATTTTCAAGCGGCTTACGATCTGATTCTAGGAAAGAAACAAGAACTCTATCGAGGGATATTGTTCGAGTACGATCAGACTTTTAGAGAAGAAAAAAAATCGTTTCCTCAAAAGGATTCATTCAAGAAATCAGACAAAGTATCAATTGGATTTATCGGTGCCGGGAATTTTGCAACTGCAAGCTTACTTCCTCACTTGAAAAAAATGGATGTTACACTTCATAATGTCTGCACAATGGAGGGCGTCCAAGCAAAAAATGTTGCTCAAAAATTTGGATTCAAAAATTTCACAACAGATCCAAATGAAATATTAAATGACAAGGATATCAATACTGTATTTGTGGTTACCCGTCATGATTCTCATGCAGAGTTTGTTCTGAAAGCACTCAAAAATGGGAAAAATGTTTTCGTCGAGAAACCATTAGCTATAAATGAGGCAGAGCTTAGTGAAATTATGAGATTGGAATCCAGGGAGAAAAATCTCTTAGTTGGTTTTAATCGACGCTTTGCCCCATGTATTGTTGACATTAAAAACTATTTTAATTCTTCTCCCTTTAATTTATTATATAGAGTTAATGCTGGTAAAATCCCATTAACACATTGGGTTCAAAGACCTGAGCAAGGCGGAAGGATTATTGGGGAGGTTTGTCACTTTATAGATACTTTGAGTTTTATCTGTGGTTCACTTCCAATAAATGTCTTTGCTTCTTCCATCTCTTTGAACGCAGGCGCTGAAAAAGAGGAAGATACAATGTCATGCGTAATCAAATTCAGCGATGGATCCGTTGGAACAATCATATATCAGGCAAATGGGGCCAACTCGGTTAGTAAAGAATATCTCGAAGTCTCATCTAGACAGAAATCGGCAATAATGTATAATTTCGAAAAAGTTGAGTTCTATCAGGCTGGTAAAAAGTACTCGAAAAATTATTCAGGCAAAGGGCACAAAGAAGAGGTTCACACCTTCATATCCGCAATTAAGAATGGTGAACCGTCACCAATTTCACCTGAATCGATTTTCTATACTACAAAAACCACCTTTGCTATTATTGAATCAATGCGAACAAATAAACTCGTTGAGATTTCAATTTAACCCAAATTTGTCATTAGGTAACAATTTCTAATGACCGCCATTAGAAAA
>CAZNDS010000128.1:0-8081 GCA_964571865.1 uncultured Ignavibacteriaceae bacterium
ACTTTTGACATTATAAACTGAATGCTTTCAAAAGCTAAATCAGAACTTCCCTTATAATAAAACAAAAGTAATATTCCGGTTATCACTTGAATGATAAATAGGAAAAGTGAAACTCCGCCGAAATAATACCATACCGAATGACGATGAACCGGGACATATTTTTTTCCAATAAAACCGACTATATCTTTTAAGTCGAGCCGGCTATCGAACCAATCATATATTTTATTCAAAAAAGTTTTCATAAATACCTCAAGCTTTCTTTGAGATAATTATTTCGTCACCTTTCATCACCACTCGAAACACATCTAATGGACGTGGCGGAGGACCTGCAATATTTTTACCGTTCAGATCATATTTACCATTATGGCAAGCACACCAAATGATCTCCAATTCTTTTTTATACTGAACAGTACAATCGAAATGCGTGCAAGTTGCAGAAAATGCTTTAACTTCACCATTCGGAGTTCTTATAACGAGTATTGGTTTATTGCCAAAGCGGACAATTTTGCCTGTACCTTTTTCAAACTCTGACAGTTTTCCAGCTGATGCAGATGTAACTTCAACATCAGCTTGTTTAGGTGGTTTTAAAAATGAAAAAATCGGATAAAGTACGGAAGCAAACCCTATTAATCCTCCACCAATAAGGTATTTAAGAAAGTTCCGTCTCTCCTGTGGGATATGTCCCTTATCGTTCATAGTGTCCCCTCATCTTTTATTGTGACAATCGCTGCAAATCATATGTTCCCACGCTTTACCGACATCAACAGGATGCGTATATTCCAATCCTTCAATCGATACCTTTGCAGCTTGGTTTTCAAATTTTTGTTTTAAGATAGAATGGCAAGCGTTACAATCGAATGTTATAACTTTACCTGATTTACTAAAGTGTTTTCCATCGTGACATCTGAAACATCCGGGTGAAAACATATGCCCAATGTGATCAGGATATTTAGTCCAGCTTACATTCATCTCCGGGAAATAATTTCTTGAATAAAGTCTCTGTAATTCTAGGATCGAGTTCTCAATTTCTTTCGTTTTAGAATTATAAATTTCAGGATAATTGATACTATAAAAATCTTTTATCTTAATGGCAATGCTATCCATTGCGATTCGTGTATTAGTATATGGGCGGTCAAGAGCTTCAACAGATAGACTTTTAATAAATGGTAAATTTTTATCAATTAAATTTAATGTAAGAAGATGATTGACTGAGGGGGCAGGTGCATGAAAATTATGCGAAGGGCGATTATGACAGTCAATACAATCCATTTTCCTAAGCTCACTATTTTTGAAATCAGTTTCTGATAATTTATGATCAGTACTGAAATACTCTACTACCTCCCCATTTTTTCCGACGGTCTTCACATACGGGATTTCAAGTCTCTTTTTATCAGTCGCAATATAATATACATCATTGGCAATATTCATATGCCAATGAATGCCAGAATTCGGACCAGTATCAATGTTGCCTCCTCCGACTTTTAGAATTAAATCAATGTCGAACCGAGTATTTTTTTCATCCGACATATAATTAGTGTACTGAATTCGTTTTTCACTGAAGAAATGTTTGGGCCAGTGACACTGCTCGCAAGTCTGCTGAGCCGGACGCAGGTGTTCAACAGGTGTGGGAATCGGACGGCTGTATTTATTGAACAGCACTGAATAGACCTGGTACGCACCCGATATTTTCGCACGAACAAACCAGTCCGCTCCTGAACCAATATGGCATTGGACACATCCAACCCGTGCATGAGGAGATGATCGATATGCTACAAATTCAGGTTCCATGACTTTATGACAAACAGTTCCACAAAATTCATCTGAATCTGTATATTCATATGCTTTAAAACTCCCGAACGCAGTAAAACCAACCAATAGAACTGTTCCAAAAAGAAAAATGATAAATGCGAGTCTGCTTTTTGGATCGTTGAGATCAATTTTGGGAAATGGTTTTCTTCGAGATATTCCTAACTGTTCTTTTTTAAACTCGATATATACACCAACTCCAATTAATCCCAATCCAATTGCTAGAAATCCTGGAAGGATAACGAAGGCGATTATACCCATATAGGGTTTATGTTCTGTGCTCAGAGTTTCAAGAACAATTAAGAAAATGATCAAGCCAAAACTGATTAATGCAGTTATTACTCCAGTCAAGGAAAGTGTATTGTAAAAATATTTAGGAAAGCGTTGATTAATCACTCAAGAAGTCCTTTATATCTGTGCATGTTAATTTACACAATTAATATAACAGTTTAAAAAATTAAAGTAGACCTAAGACTATACTCTCCCTCCCAGCATCGTCTCCCCACAGAAATTGAAACGTCTTGTTATCTTTTTATCTGTATGAAAAGATCATAGCATAGATGATCCACAATACCATGCTGAAACCTATACCAAGAGCTGTCCATGCAAAAATTTTAATCGTTTGTATTACAATCGGTTGATAAGGTTCAACTAAATACTCTTCAAGTTTTCCGTTATTAACTAAATCCTCATACTCTGCCGGCTTATCATGTTTTAATTCCTCCACAGGTATACGCCCCGTGAAGATCACGAGGTCCATAGGAAATTTTTCCGGACGCAGGTGAGTATTG
The DNA here is from genome assembly GCA_964571865.1 of uncultured Ignavibacteriaceae bacterium. Classification (GTDB taxonomy): domain Bacteria; phylum Bacteroidota; class Ignavibacteria; order Ch128b; family Ch128b; genus JAHJVF01. The sequence goes on from CAZNDS010000128.1 coordinate 2,598, forward strand.
AAAAAGTGAATCGTGAAAATAAATCCCGTAGCGAGTAGTGCTTCGTCGCTGTGAATTATGGTTGCAACATTAATAAACCAACCTGGAAAAATCAGAGTGAAAAATTCTGGAAACCAAAGAATTAACCCCGTCGAACCGATTACAACCATTCCCCAAAAGACGGCTAAGTAATCAAACTTTTCCCAATAGGTGTAGCGGCCATATTTCGGACGATCACCTTTTCCAAGGAACCACTTTATCGAGGCAACAAATTCTTGCCAATCCTTTTTATTCAGCAGCATAGAGTTATTACCTAAAATCAAATCCTTCCAGCTAGAATATTTTTTTCTCTTCAATCTGCGAAGATGAATGAGATGTGCTATGAAGACTCCGAACATAATTACAGCAGCAAATCGATGAATAGAACCAGCTGACTCATATCCGCCAAGTAACTTTGAAAGAAATGCAGCCCAGCCAGTATATGAAAACTTTAATGTCATTCCGGTCAATGCTAAACTCAAAAAACTTACGATCATTAATGCATGAAGAATTCTATCTAATCTTGAAAATCTTTCGAATTGTTTTTCTGATTTATTAAAATTATTTCCGTTCATCTCAACTCTTTCTTAGAATCAATTGGTTTTATCTTTGTTTGAAGCTTTTAATTCTTTTTTCCATTTTAATGATCTTGGAAGCCACAAAATTGTGTGTAAACCACTAATTACGAAAGTGAAGACCAGGAGACCTGTCATTCCCCAAAAAGCCCAGAAAAGAAAAGGATATTTTTCTGGATCGTGATGTGTTGCATGCGTAAGATAACCTGCAAATCGTCTGTTTGCTTCTGGATGACACTTCTGGCAAGTTTTTACTACATTATCACGGCTTAGATGTGATTCAGGATTCGATACTGGTAAAATATCATGCGCTCCGTGGCAATCATAGCATTTGGCAGTTTTTGTATAGCCAAGCCGCGATACCTTACCATGATAAGTATCAAAATAAGTTTTTGCGATAGCTTCATGACACCGACCGCACTGACTCATAATAGTGAGCTTAAATCCTTCGGAGTCTGCACGTGAAATTTTATGGGCAGAATGACAATCGCTGCAAGCTGGCAAATCCTTTTCCGTTGCTGTAACAAATGGAGAATGCACACTCCGTCCGAATTGCTCTTCAATCCCGTGATGACACGTTCCACAGGTCTTTGCGATATTTTTTCGATTGACAGATGAAGCAGTATCTTTTGCGGGAAGTTCATTATGAGAAGTATGACAATCAGTACAAACAGCAGTAACGATCAGCCCGCTCTTTAATAATCCTTTTCCATGAATACTCTCAACATAGTGATCGATAATTTCATGTTCTTTTCCTTTATACCTGACAGCGGCTTTTTGCCCTTCTCTGTGACACTTAGCACATAACTGAGGAATATTTGTTGGGAAAATTGCAGACTTTGAATCACTCTTGGCTCTAATACCATGAGTACCATGACACTCTAAGCAAGAAGGTGCATTAGGATCGTTCTTTGCAAAAAGATGTCCATGAATACTTTTCTGATATTCGCCTGCTACCTCGGTATGACAAGAACCACAATCAACTTTTTGAGTAATTGTTTCGCATGGACGAAGCTTAGAAGGAGTAACACCCAAATGGCATTGACTGCATGCAGTTTTCACATGAGCGGAGTGAGACAGATCGTCGGTTTTGACAAACATTGACCTTCCGTCTTTCGCTTTGAGATTCTCTTTCTCGTGACACTGCAGACAATCTCTATCCGCCATTCCTTGATCGTAAAAAACTTTTCTTACTTTATGCGGCTGGTGACAGTCAACACAAGCCGGAAGAATGTGAATTTCTTTCTCCCAAAGTTCTCCTTTGATCACCTTTCGGTGTACTTCCTCAATCTGAGTATGGCACTTGGCGCAAGTTTGTGCAATATTTCGGCGTGCAATTGTAGACCGCGAATCTGTATGCGGCAATATTTGATGCGCTGTATGACATGAAGTACAGGTAGCCGAAACGATTAAACCTTTCCGCAGCAAACCAACACCATGGATACTTTCGGAATAGTTTTCCAAAATATGATCTTGATGAATGGTTCTTTGCCGTTGAACAGGCGCACCTTCACGATGACATTTTCCGCAGAGAACAGGAACTTGGAGTGGATTTGTAATTGAACGAAGATTGCGTGAACTAAGTACTTCGTGTGTTCCATGACATGATTTACATGTCGGAGCTAAAGGGTCTCCCTTTAATTTCGCTTTACCGTGAAGACAACTTTCATACAAAGTCTGTTGAGATGAATGGCACGCCCCGCAATTCACTTTTTTTAAATTTTCCTCATGAGGAATATCGGCATCTTTTAAATCGGAATGACAATCTATACAGTTAAGTGAACCATGAGTTGAGTTTTGAATTTTCTTTTCATTGACAAAAAGTGAAAGAGTTCTAGTACCTATTTTTTTAGTCAGGGTTTTATCGTTATGGCACATCATGCAGTCTTCATTCTCTTGAGCACTGCACATTCCGCTCATAATAATTAATAAAACAAAGAATAAAGATATCTGATAAAATTTTCTACGAAGTCCTCGACCAAAAATTACACTTAGCTTCATTTAACTCTCACTATCCTTTTTTTGACTTTTAATTCGTTCTAATTCAAGTGCATGCTCGTCTGCCATTTCTTCTTCCGTAAGTGTCCCCTTAAGCCAAGCGATATTCATTGGATAACTATCAGGATTAAAAATTACGAAATATAAATGCCACACAATGATAGCTAAGAATGCAAGCCAAGCTTCATAATAATGAATAGTCCTTGCAATATCCCAGCCAAGTTTTGTGAAAATCCCGATGAAATAATTCTCAAACCACATTACGAAACCGGTAACAGTCATAACGATTGTACCCCAAACAAGAGCCCAGTATTCGGCTTTTTCAACATAACTAAATCGATCAAGTTTAGGTTTTTCATCTGAAATGCCTAAATTATATTTCATCACTCCAATAGCGTCTTTTAGATCTTGATATACTGGGAGCAAATCTTTAAATAATTGTCTTCCCCGCTCAGTTGCAGCTAAATAGAAAATGTGATAAATACTGACGGCAACCATTACTACAGCAGCAATTCTATGAAGCAAACTTCTATAAGTAAATGAATCAGGTATTAGATCACGAATATGTTCCACCCACCACGCATTGGGGAAGCTCAGCATAAATCCTGTAGTCACAAGTGTGAAGAAGCTAGTCAATAAAAGGAAATGCTGTATCCTTTCATTAACCGTCATTCTTAAATATAATGCGTGCCCATGATGTTTATGAACAATTAAACCTCGTTGAATTTTTTTCTTCCGAATGGACTTTCGAACAAAATCCAATCCGTTATGGAAAAGCATACCGCCGATAGTCACAATTATTAGAATTATGTAGATAGTTGCTATCCAGTAGAGTACCGGTTCTTCCTCTTTTTCAATAACTAAGTGAACAGTTCCTTTCGCAAAGTTTTCATTTGCATTCGGATGGCACTTGCCGCAAGTAGAGACTAAATTAGATTTGTGAACAGTTGAAGTCGGATCGGATGACGGTTTGATATTATGATAACCGTGACAACTAGCACAATTTGCGACTTCGACAGATCCGCCTTCTATTGCTAATCCATGATATGAATCTCTAAAAGTTTTAAATCGATCAGCGGAGAGTCCATACTTTGCTGATAATTGCAGCGATGAGTGACACGGCATGCAAACTTTCGAAGAAAGTTGCAAAGTAGACACAGCTGCTTTTGGATCTGATGGATGCAGAATTTCATGCTCTCCATGGCAATTTGTGCATGTTGGAGATGTAATTATACCTTTATCAAGAGCTTTACCGTGGGAACTTTCAAAATACTCATTTGCAATTTCTGTATGACATTGCGAACATGTTTTTGCAACACTAAACTTATGTACTTTTGATGAAGCATCACTCCCCTTATGGACATCATGGCTCGAGTGACAATCTATACAATTTGCGGCTTGTTCTTTACCGCCGTACAATGCTTCGCCGTGCACACTTTTTTCATAAGCCGAGATGAATCCAGCACTCGGTGCAACTCTTTTTCTGACATCAGGATTATCCAGGTGACACGATAAACAGACCTTCTCTTGATGAATTTTTAAATTCAACGGACTAAGAATTGAGGTCTTAGTGGTGATATGAGTTTTATGACAACTTAAACAATCAGGCGCACCGGGTATTCCAGCTTGATATGCTTTTGAATGAGCTGAATGGACGTATTTATCCGCTATATCTGAATGGCATTTTCCGCAAGAACCGGTTAACAATGTTGAATGATAAGGGAACTGTGGTGACTTTGTTGATATTACATTGTGAGTTCCGTGACAATTCTTACACGATATATCAGGTGAATCTGCTCTGGATCTATCTTTCATTATCTGAGGATGAAAGGGATGCTTAACAGGTGCATCTCTGTGGCACATTTGGCAGTTCACGGGTTCAATTTTTGCTTTATGTGGAATATCATTTTGATTAAATCCAGTATGGCAGGAGACACAACTTAGTTTGGAGTGAGTTGAACCCTTTAATATACTGGACTGGACATATAATGGAATTTCTTTTCCACCCTTTTTCATCGTTAGAGTTTCGTCACTGTGACACATCAAACATCCATCGTTCGTCTGTTGTGAGCCCGATGTTGACATTTCAGTGTGGCAAGCCAAACATTTTTCAGTCAATTTCTTTGATTTGAAATCACTGAGTTTAATTTTATCGATTGTTACTCTATGTGTCCCATGGCAGCTTTTGCAACTACTTATTATGTTAGGCCGGGCAGTTTTTGTTTTTTCTACTTTTGGATGTGAAACATGTTTACCCGGTGAGTTACTGTGGCACGAGTAGCAATTTACTTTTTCAATATTTTCTTTATGGGGCATTTCACTGGGATCGAAGCCTGAATGGCATGAAATGCATTGCAGCTTTGAGTGCTTTGTCCCTTTGAACAAAGTCTCGTTTACATAGAGGGAAATCTCCTTCCCCATCTTTTCCATTTTCAGATCAGCATCACTATGGCACGTAAGACAATCTTCATTCGTTTGCCCATAACTGATCGAAGGAAGACATAATAATTGAACTAGGACTAGTAATAGAAATCCAATAAAAGAAACTAAACTATATTCTTTTTTCACAAGTAAAGACCACAAACCTCTCATATTTCCTCGGTAATTTTCAGTTTTTTTATTATAAAATCTGTCAAATATACTATTTTTTAAAAATTTCGTGTATCAAGTTATCAGTTATCATTTTGTAGACTGTGACAATTAAGCCACAGAATCATTGACTTCTCATGCCACTAAACGAACTACTGATTATCGTGTGATATTCCTTTATACACGGTGGCTCTTAACGTAAATGCTGTAAGCATCAATAAATTGAATTTGATCTCTTTCAAATTTATTAATGAGCCGAATCTACACTTCACGAAACTTGCCTGCTGAACATTCGGCAAGCAGG
>CAZNDS010000129.1:0-8060 GCA_964571865.1 uncultured Ignavibacteriaceae bacterium
TATTTTTGTTTTACAATAATCAACATAAAAACTGACCCAATGCGGAAAACAGGAAAATAGTCTCCTCAACTTCTATTACCGATGTTCCCCTTTCTTGAATCCGTTCCAAACAATGCGGGTGTATATTAACTTTCAATTATAGTTCTAAGACTAAATAAACTAAATTCAATATATAAACTGCATAAGTAAAATTAAATAAAAATTTTTTATGGGCTATGTTCGTATAAAGTAAAATTTGTGTGACTGCTACTTGTTGTAGATATATTCTTTTCATTTATCTCTAACGTTGTTGATTATATTCGCAAACTTTTCATTAAAATACTGTCAAGAATAGAAGCCCGATCAGTCTGCTGCCTGGTCGGACTTCTTATAACAGGTTTCTTTTATACTTTTGCCTTGGCGCTATTAATCACTTCAGCAAACTTCTCATCAAAATGCTTATTGAACCATTCATCGATTACGGATTTTTTGAATCGCCATTCTTTGCCAATCTTGGCCGCTGGAATTTTTTTCTCTTGCGCCCAGGTGTATATCGTCTGAGGTTTTAATTTCAGATAAGCGGCGACTTCTTCCAATGTCATTATATCATCTTGCACAAATTTTTCCTTTTTATCTATTGAATAAGAACAATGTATCCTGTTTTGAATTTTCTTTTGGAATTTTATGCTTCACATTCGGCTCAGAATTTCCTTCAAGCAATTGATTAATTGAATAAATTATCGCCGCATAAAAATTACCTTCATATTGCCTGAACAATGCAAATGGTTTTCCTTGATCGCCCGTGAACGGTCTAAGATTCCAAGCTAATTGAATTCCGACAATTGCTAAAATCACAAACCAAAATTTGAAAACAGTTACACCGATTTTTGGGTAGACAGCTTTTTTCTCGCAGGTATATTTCAATGCTTCGATTATCATTCTAATCCCAAAAACTCCTGAAAGTGTTACAATCGCAATATGAAGCAGTTGAAGGAAATAATAATTCCCCCCTGTTAAAAGAAAAAATATAACGATCGGAATAAATGAAACCATAACCGAAGCCGTAAGGACGAATCCAGAAATTATAACAGAGACCATTTGAAATAGTTTGAGCTTCGACCCTAATGTATATTGTATTATGAATAAAGCAGGAAGACAAATTATAAGCGCCAGCAAAAATAGGACTGGAATCTTTACGCCAGCGGCAATCGCTTGAGAAAAACTATGATAACTCCCCACCGCAACTCCATACAGAAATGAAAACAAAATCATTAGAAAGAGAAGGTTTAGAATTTTTATAAATGAATATCTTTCTTCAAGAATTTTTTCGAAATACTCTTCTTTATTTTGGAAGGAAGGCAGCAGACTAAACGAAATGACTTTTGGCTTCTCCATAAGTTACCTCTCAAAATTTTTAACCAAAGCTACAACATTCTTATTCTTTTGTCAAGTATTTTATTGTTTATTATTGTTTGTTATAGTATTTTGCAATTTTTTTATTCAATTCAGCTTAAAGGCATACTTCTCAACTTCTCTGAATACTCGTATGAAATTTCCTCCCCAAATTTTTTCTATTTCCTTTTTGTTGTATCCTCTGTGAAGGAGTTCTATTGTAATGTTTTTTAATTCGCTCGCATCAAAGCAGCCATCCACTCCACCTCCACCATCGAAGTCCGTACCAATTCCAACGTGATCAATCCCAGCAACTTTCACGACGCGATCGATATGATCGACTACATCACTTACCGTTGCAAGTTTGCGCGGAAATCTTTTATCTAATTCGATTCTCTCTGCCCGAGCTTTTTCTCTTTCCTCTTTAGTCAAGCTATCGAAATTCTCATATCGCTCTCGGAAGGATTTAAAAACAGAATCTCTCACCTGATTCGGTTCGGGAGTTTTTATATAATCAGTAAAAATACAAATCTGGATCACTCCGCCATTTTCTGAGAGCTTCTTTAACATTTCATCTGTCAGATTTCGCGGATTGTCACACAATGCACGAACAGAAGAGTGCGAAGCAATCACGGGAGTTTTCGTCAACTCGATCACATCGTAAAATGCTTTGTCAGATACGTGAGAAACGTCTACAATCATTCCCACACGGTTCATTTCTTTAATCACTTCTTTGCCAAATTCACTTAATCCGTTGTTTTCAGCACTGTCTGGATCGAGAGACGAATCGCAGATATCATTATGCTTTGTGTGGCAAAGTGTGATGTAGCGGACACCTAAATCATAATAGTATTGAATAAGTGAAATATCATTTCCGACCGGATATCCATTTTCCATTCCGATATAAATTGCTCGCTTACCTTTCTTCTTTATTTTGTAAGCATCGTCAGATGACCATGCCAACTCTGCAAGAGATGAATTTTGATTTAGCTTGGATTTAATCGAATCGATTGTACGCATTATCGATTCTTTTGCTTTCGCGTTTCCTTCAGTCGTTCTTGGACCTTGCCCGACAAATGCTGCAAAGAAAGCTGCATCCAATCCACCATGCTTCATGCGTGGAAAATCTAATTTGCTGCCATCTTTCTTTCCATCGTGCCAAACGCTTAAATCGAACTCAGAGTTAGTGAATCTTAAAGGAGTATCTACATGAGTGTCAATCGTCAGAATTTGTTCGTGAATTTCATCTGCCATTTCCAAATAATTTTCTGAGGTGCGGCTTGCACTACAACCTAAAAAGATCATTGTTGACATTGAAAGAAATATAATTCTAAAATATTGCATTTTTAATCCATTCGAGATTCAATCGGCAAGATTTTAACAAGAACAGTTAACAATTGCAAATAATTTATTGTTGATTATGATTGAATCTTTTCTGCTAGAACTGCATCAAACTTCCGAATTCAAAAAACAAAGGAAAGAAATGCCTGAACACTTAACAAAAGAAACTTTCTTACAAACAGTTTTTAATTACGAACAAAACAAAGAATGGAAATTTGAAGGTGAGATTCCTGCCTTGATCGATTTTTATGCTGATTGGTGCGGTCCCTGCAAGATGATCGCCCCGATACTTGAAGAACTTTCTGAAGAGTACAAAGGTCAGATTAATATTTATAAAGTCAACACTGAGGAAGAAAGAGAATTAGCTGGTGCATTTGGAATTAGAAGCATACCATCTTTGCTTTTCATCCCGATGAATGAACAGCCGCAAATGGCAGCCGGTGCTCTTCCCAAAGATGCTTTGAAAGATATTATTGATAAAGTTTTATTAAAAACTGAAGCTGTGAATTGATAGAAATAATACTATCACCTTGAAGGTCAATTAACTGCATCAATTATTCGACCTTCAAGGTTTAGCTGCCTATTTCATAAAATCATTTTTTTCGTCTCCACAAATGAACCAGCGCGAAGCTGATAGAAAAATATCCCACTCGATAATCGTAAATCGTTAATCGTACTTCGTATGTACCTGGTCTCATTTCTTCTTCCACAACTACTGCAACTTCTCTCCCAAGTAAATCATAAACTTTTAGTGAAACATGACCATCAACCATTAACTGATAACTAATAACTGTGTACGGATTAAATGGATTCGGATAATTTTGGTATAGACAAAAAATTTTACCATTATCATTAAATTTACTAGAAATAAAAGATAACAATACTCTTACTTCATTGAAGAATGCTAGGCCTTGACCTTTGAATGATCCGGTTTGCGCCCAACAAATACTTAATGAATATACGTAGAGGAATACAGAAGCTATTTTAATTATGAACCTCATAAGACTTCCCTTTGAAAATCTAATGAAACGTATAAAAATCTAAATTAACCCAGATTTGTCATTAGAAAATGAGTGAGTTTTAGCAGTTTATTACTATGCAATCTGTTACAGAGAAATATCTTAATCAAAATGTGTAAGTTTTTTGTGTGAAAAATTTTTAAATAATTCCAATTTTTTATAAGAATAACTTATTGTATTCAAATAAGTTAACTAATGTTTTTTCTAATGGCGGTCATTAGAAATTGTTACCTAATGACAAATTTGGGTTAATATTCAATAGCCTGGCGGCTACAATCAAATTTCATGTCTTCAATGTAAAGCTAAAAACCGACCCTTTATTCAAAGTACTTTGGCCTTTAATATTACTATCGTGTGCTTCGATGATGTGTTTTACAATCGCCAGTCCAAGTCCGGTGCCTCCAAGCTCTCTCGATCTTTCTTTATCAATTCTATAAAATCTTTCGAATATTCTCTGTAGGTGTTCTTCAGCGATACCGATTCCGTTATCTTCTATAAAAATTCTTATCTGGTTATTTTCCTTTTTGAAATAAACTTTTACTTCCGTGCCGGGAGGATTATATCTTATAGCATTATCGATTAGATTGTTGATTGCAATCGATAATTTTTCTTTATCACCAAAAACTTGGATTTTATCTTCTTCTCTAGAAGCTATGGTCAGTTTAATTTCCTTTTGCTCAGCGAAAAATCTTGATTCGTCTACAATCGTTTTTAAGAACGGATACAGATCGAAATAACGGAAACTTAATTTCATTTCACCCGATTCGATGCGGGAAATGTCAATCAAATCTTGAAGAAGTGAATCCAATCTTTTGAGATGTTCGTGAGCTTTTTTAAGATAATCGCGATTGACCTCCGGATCGTCGATTGCTCCTTCCATTAACGTTTCGAGAAATGCCTGCACACTGAAAATCGGTGTTCGAATTTCGTGGGAAACGTTCGCCAAGAACTGGGAACGTATCTTTGAAAGCTTGTCTAATTCGAGCAAATCTTCCTGGATTTTTTGAACAAGCTCATTAACCGCCTCGGCAACCAACTTGATCTCATCTTTTGTTTTTACTTGTAAACGTTTGTTAAAATTACCATCGTGTATTTCTTTCAAATCTGTCACAATCGTTTTTAACGGTTTGGAAATTTGTTGTGAGACAAGTACACTTATCGAAATAATTACCAGTATGAAAATTAAACCCGTTATAACTATGTTAAACTTAACTTCATTGATGGTTTTTTCGAAATGATAGAGCGATTTGCTTGTTCGAATATATTTTAAATCTTGTAGGTTACCCTTTGCGTCGAGATGAACTTTCTTTGCCAAGTAAAAATAATCAACATTCAAGCTTTTACTTTTTCTTTTATCGGTGCCTATTCCAGAATGATCGGCTTCGATAATTTCGGTATGATTGGAATGGTTCTCGAGCAATCCAACATTTTGTAGTGGAACTTCGGAATCCAGGATTACCCTTCCGGACGCTTCAATTAAAGTAATTCTTGATTCAGATTTTTTCGCTATTGATTTAATATCCGAATCAATTTTACTAATATCTAACTCACTAATCCGATTTAGGTAAACAGCGATTACATCCACCTCCTGATGAAGCCGCTCTTTTGTTTTATTTAAAAGATAATTTTCGATTTCGATGCTTGTAAAATAAATTGCGGCGATTGATACGACAATTATCGCCAAAGAATATACGACAGAGAGTTTGGTCTGGATTTTTCTGAACATTATTTTTTAAACCTGTAACCGAGTCCTTTGCTTGTCTCAATGAGATTACTGTACTCACCCAATTTTTCTCGAATCTTACGGACGTGAACATCTATTGTCCTCGCACCGACATATGCATCATCCCCCCAAACAGAATTTAAAAGTTGCTCACGGCTTACAATTCTTCCGCGATTCTTAATTAAAAATAATAGAGTTTCAAATTCTTTCTTCGAGAGAGGAACATTTGAATCGTCATATTTTACAGAATAGTTTGCGAGGTCTAATGTGATTCCATCGGTTTCAAGCAATTCGGCGGATTCTTTTTCAACGATGCGATCACGTCTCATAATGGCTTTTATCCTTGCAAGTAATTTTCGGATGCTCACAGGTTTAACGATGTAATCTTCCGCACCGATTTCAAGTCCGAGCACTTCATCAACTTCTGCGTTCTTAGCAGTTAAGAAAACTACAGGTATTCTTGCGGTTTCCGGATTTGATTTCAGTTTCTTACAAACTTCAATTCCATCGAGTTCGGGCATCATCACATCGAGAATAATTAAATCGGAATTTGATGCTTTTTGAAGCGCCTGTTTTCCGCTGTGAGCTGTAAATACTTCGTAACCTTCTTTGGTTAGATTGTATTTTAAAACTTCAACAATATCCTTCTCATCATCAACGACTAAAATCTTTGTTTTCATACCGGGAAAATTTTTTCATAAATATAAAAGAATGATTGGGAAGTAACAAAATCATCACTGCTAAGTAGTAGATTAGAAACCAAATTTTCATTCAAAAAATCTTCTTTTTAAAATCTTAACAATTATTTAATAGTGAATTAACCCCACCTTAACATCGCAATATTAAATTGAAACAGGTTATGAGAATCAATCATGGACATAAAATGAAAATCACATCTAAACTTACTTTGATAATCTTAATTTTATTGAATGTCGTCTACGCTCAAACGAAAGGAACGATAACGGGAAAAGTTATCGATGCGAAAACCGGTGAAAACATAATCGGTGCAAACGTTTTGATTGAAGGTACATCAATCGGAGCGGCTACCGATCTTGGGGGAAAATATATTATCAGAAATGTTAATGAAGGGAATCACACTCTAATTGTAAGTTTTATTTCGTACGCTCCCACAAGAATCCAAAATGTCGCTGTCGAGAGTGATAGGATTTCGACAATTAACGTATCATTACAGCCTGATGTGATCGAGGTGCAGGAAGTTGTTGTTACGGCTAAACAGGATAATTCATACGAATCGGCTCTTCTCAACTTGCAGAAAAAGTCATCATCCATTAGCGATGGAATTTCTGCCGAACAAATTAAAAGATCGCCCGATGCAACATCAGCAGATGCACTGAAACGAATTACCGGAATATCTCTTGTAGATAACAAATTCGTTTTCATTCGAGGTACGAGTGAACGTTACAGTAACGCTCAACTGAATAATTCGATTCTTCCAAGCACCGAACCGGACAAAAAATCTTTTGCTTTCGATCTTCTGCCATCTAACCTGATGGATAATACAATTATTATGAAATCGTTCACTCCGGATCTACCGGGAGATTTTTCCGGCGGCTTGGTGAAGATCAACACGATTGATTTTCCAAGCAAATTAACCTTGCGTGTCAATTTATCGTATTCATATTCATCAACCGCATCGTTGAAAAGTTTCAGCACATATCAAGGTGGGAAAACAGATTGGCTCGGAATCGACGATAGAACACGCGCTCTTCCATCTTCATTTCCTTCAAAGCTGATGACTCAAAATTACACTTCAGATGAAATATTAGTATTTGCAAAATCGTTGAATAATATCTGGTCGCCTAATTCGACTAAAGCTCCGCTGAACAATAATTTTTCAATTTCACTCGGCGACGGGGCAACAATACTCGGACAAAATTTTGGTTTTATATCTGCAATATCTTACAAAAGCAATTACAACTCTGCATCTTTAGAAAGAAATGAATATGAAACAAGCGGAGAAACAAGGTTCAGTTATAAAGGAACACACTCGACATATTCAACTCTATGGGGAGGATTATTCAATTTCAGTTATAAGATCTCCGAACATCACAAGTTGAGTATCAATAACACTTACAGCCACACTTCCGACGATGAGGTTGCTCAGTTAAATGGAATACAATTTACAGATGCGGGAAACGAACAACAGATTACTGCTCTCAGATTTGTATCGAGATCGATTTACTCAGGCCAATTTGCCGGCGAACATTATTTCCAATCATTAGACGGACTCAAAATGGAATGGCAGGCTTCTTTTTCAAGTGCCGATAGAGATGAACCGGATTATAGAAGAGTATACTACTCAAGAGAAGCAGGTTCATCCGATCCTTTTGTCATTACGTTAGGATTTCAACCGAATTTGAAAAACGGAGGTCGATTCTATTCTTCTCTAAATGAAAAATCTATGGGTGGAGGAATAGATTTCATATTACCTATTTCGGAATTTAGACTGAAGTTTGGTGGACTTTACGATAAGAAGAATCGAATTTTTTCTTCCCGATTGATAACAGTAATTGTAAATGCACCTGGCAACGGTTACACTGATTACGATTTACTGTATTTGCCGCTCGATAAAGTTTTTGCACCGG
>CAZNDS010000130.1:0-7999 GCA_964571865.1 uncultured Ignavibacteriaceae bacterium
CAGTCAGCCGACGGATGATCCGTCAGCTAATGGAAAATTATTAACGATCTTCGACTCAGTTCGCCAGACTGCTTGCAGCAGGCAAGCTCTGGCGGGATACCCGGGCTTTGTTTCTTTTAGGAAATTGAATTATTTTGAAATTGATGAAAGTAAAATTCTGGGGGACACGAGGCTCGATTCCGGTAACCGGAAGATCGACAATGATCTGCGGCGGAAATACACCTTCAATTCAAGTAACATCATCCGATAGCGAGCAGATATTTTTTGATGCAGGCTCGGGTTTTCGTGAAGCGGGGAATGAGCTTCTGAAATTCAAAAGTTCAAACGAGCTTCATCTTTTCATGAGTCATTTTCATTGGGATCACGTTCTTGGCTTGCCATTTTTCACTCCGCTTTATGATGAACGGTACAAAGTCAACATTTACGGAATGTCGAATAATAATAAAAGTGTCGAGGAGATATTGGATATTTTGATCTGTCCGCCCCTTTTTCCCATAACGAAAAGTGAATTTAAAGCAAAAGTTATTTATAAAAATATTGAACTGAACTCCATTTATCAGATTGATGCTTTGAAAATTAAAACTTTCGAGGTTAATCATCAGTGCTGCACGCTTGCTTACCGGATCGAAGATGGAGCGAGGTCTTTCATTTATGTCACCGATAACGAAATCAAATATTCAACGTTAAATCCGGATACGATGAAGAACGATATCGCTGAACAAAATCGCGGGATGATCGAGTTCTGCAAAAATGCTGATTACTTAGTCCACGATAAGACTTACACATTTGAAGATTACACAAAAAAAAATGGCTGGGGACATTCAAATAATTTTTCTGCAGCGATTTTATCCACACTTGCCGGAGTGAAAAATTTATTTTTGTTTCATTACGATCCGGAATACAACGATGAAAAGATCGATTTGATGCTAAACGAGACTAAAGCATTTCTTAAAAAATTGGGGAGCAACGTTAATTGTCTCGCTTCACGTGATGGTTTGGAATTAGAGGTCTAAGCATCGAAAAAGATTCTATCTTTTAAAGAATCCATAGCATCGTGAAAAAGATTCCATCTTTTCAATATTCTATAGCATCGTGGAAAGATGGAATCTTTGATATAATCCACTTATTTAGTTTTCATTTCATAGACGCCGTTCCAGTCTTTAGGCGGCGGAGTAGTCAAAAAGTTTTTGCATCTTTTAATAAATACTTGCGATGGTTCGTCATCGTTCTTGATTTCCAGGACTTTTTCAAAATTCAGTATCGCATTCGAAAAGTCAAACGCTTTGTAAAGTTTCAATCCGCTCTCAAACTTATTTTTCAATTCAAGACAATCGAATTTCCTTTCATCATTTGCAAAACAAAGAAGCTCGAAGATTTTTATCGGTTTGGTTTTGCCTTTAACAAGAATTGAATCCATCTCCCGGCAGATAAACTCATCTTTTACTTGTTCATAAGTTGATTGGCTGATGATAATGGAAGTTCCATACTCTTTATTTGCACCTTCCAAGCGTGAACCAAGGTTAACATTATCGCCGATTACTGTGTAGTCGAATTTTCCTCTTCCTCCCATATTTCCGACAATCATTTCGCCTGTATTGATCCCGGCACGAACTTTAATAAGCGGTTTATTTTCTTCCTGCCATTTTTTTCTCAGCTCAATGAGTTGATTCTGCATAGCTAAAGCAGCTTTACAACAGAATAAAGCATGATTTTTATTTTCAATGGGCGCACCCCAAAATGCCATGATTGCATCACCCTGAAATTTATCAAGCGTTCCTGTATGATTGAAAATGATCTCGGTCATTGCACTTAAATATTCGTTCAGAAAATTTACAAGTTCTTCCGGATTTTGAGATTCTGAAATTGTGGTGAAAGATGCTATATCGGTGAACAAAACTGTAAGTTCTTTACGTTCGCCTCCAAGTCTAAGCTTTTCGGGATTTGCAATTAATTCATTGACAAGCTCAGAATTCACGTATTGCGAAAACATCCCTTTGATCATCACTTTCTGTTTCCGTTCGGCAAGAAAATTGTAAACAGTACTCCCAATATATCCAAGCACTACCGCAGATACAGGTCCAACAACACTGATGATATAACTCTGATTAACAAATAAATAATAGGATACTTCGAATATCACATATACAAGTGCAGCGATTACAAGTACGGAAATAATCTCAAGCAGAAAACCGAATTTGGTCTTGAGACTTTTTAATTTTGTAGTAATGAAATATGCGGAAAACAGAAGCAGTATAATTAAAATTATCTCATGGCTTTGCGGCTGCTTGTAGAGAAAGTTTTGATCGAGAATGCTCTGAATTACGTTCGCATGAACTTCCACTCCGTACATTAAATTTCCCCCTTTGCCTGCACCTTGTTTTGTGATAGGTGTTGGAAAAAGGTCTTTGTCTTCAGGTTCGGTTGAACCTACTAACACGATTTTATCTTTGAAAAGCCCAGAGTGAAGAAGTCCCGTTTCCGGATCGTCCCAAGTATTTATCTGAACTTCAAACTCTTTTTCACTAACTGTAGTAAAATTTTCCGCATCAATAACGTCAACAAAATTAATGTGAGGAAAAGTGTTCGATGCACCGTAATAATTTATCAGCACAGAAGTTTTATCAAACCTTGGAATGCTGATATTGCTGAATTTAAAATCATTTTGATCTTTTTCAGCCGTGTATAAATTCTGCAATCCAAGTGCTTTATTAAGAACTGCAAATGAAAAAGAGGGAATGTACTTGTCTGTTGCAAAGGAAGAGAAAAAAGGAAGATATCTTCTTAAAACTCCATCGCGGTCGGGCAATACGTCCACAAGACCTATTGAACTATCTGCATCAAAAAACATGCTGCTGAAATTTTCAGTTTCTGAAATGATTGATTCTAATCGTTCATCTTTAATTTTTATCTTACCGGCAGAAACAACATTTTTATATTTACGGATTGCATTATGTAGCAGTGAATCATTTTGCGGAACGTACTTGTCTTGATCGCTCATTATCACATCGATACCGATCGCTTTTACGCCGGCTTGATTTAAATTCTTAATCAAGCGAGCAAAGTAATTTCTCGGCCAGGGCCATTTGTTGAAGGGCGGGGGAAATTCTTTCGAACTTTCTTCGGAGATATCAACAATAATTACATTTGACTTTTCCTCTAAATCAGTTTGTCCGCGGCGGGTAAAATGAGAATCGAGCAGCGAAAGCTCTAAATCTTTTAATGGAGAAAGTTCAAATAGAAATTCCTGCGTTAGTAAAAGCAGAAATAGGGAAATGAGTGAACAAACAAGAATGTGTCCCCAATTCTTTTTTATCCGCTCGAATAATCGATTCATCAGAGCCGATTACAATTCGTATTTGGTTGATAATCCAATGATTGTTTCGTCTTTTATCGGCTTCTGATTTGTGATATATCGTGTATAAAGATTTACACTGAAATTCCTCAAAATAAAATATTGTGCAATAGACTCGACTACCATTCTCTGAAAATCCCCAAAAGTCGGGATCAATATTCCGGTTAGTTCAAGCTTATCATCCAGAAGTCTATATCTGCCTCCAATTGAAATGGAATAGTAATTGAAATCCTTATTCGAAATATTACTAAGATTTATAGATGGATTGAAAAATGTTGTGAGCTTATTATCCCACTGACTCTGTAGGTTCAATAAAACAGAGGTGTAGGCGGCATCTGAGTTAATAAATGAATTATCATCTCTCTGAGAGGTTAGTACACTCAGCATAGCTCTGTGCCGTATTCCCCAGAAAAAGTCATAAGAGGAAGTGAATGAGATCCTGTTCGTAACATCGTCGATGTAGCTAAGTCGTTTAATCGAATCCGGATCAGTTTTACTCAAATCATTCGCTGCACTGAATTTTGAATATCCGATAGTGATGTTTGGGAAATCCATTCTCAAGAAAAGGGAGATTGAAGCATCGATATTTTCAAATGTTGTCGTAGCGATTTTTTGATTCTGAAGATTATCGTTCAGTCTCTCATAACCTATTGATAGGAAAACACGATTCTGAATTATTCCAAGCCGATCATAGATGTTAAATCCTTGAACATCATTTCTAGTGAAGTTTTGTCCGAAAGACATGAACTCATTCCCGCGGTATAAATAAGTTGCACGGAGGTAATTCCCAAAATAATTCATGCTGAAGGTACCTTCGGCTGCCAAAGTTGGGAGTTCCAATGGATTAAGCGGACTGATAAACTGATTAACCGTAATGAATTTTCCTGCAATGTCGCGTAAAGTTTTAATTTGTTCTGGATCACCCCCGAATGATTTTCCTTCGCCAAAAAGTGAATCAATAAGCTTGTCACTCAAGTTGCCGGTTGAGATGTCGTTGTTCATAAGACTTAATGCAGCTTGTCCTCTCAGAGTCATTCTCTGCTCATCAAAACCGATGAATAAATCTGTTCCGACAACAACATTCTCTTTCGGACGGGCGCCAAACTCAACCGATCCCATATCATCTTTTGAGTGAAGATAGGAAAATCCAAGCTGGAACGATTCGCCGCTTCCAAAATATGGGCGGAGGGCAAATAATTGACGGTTGAATGTGGCAAGTGTAACCTGCCCAAATGGCTGTCCGTATTTTGCAGAATCGATTTCGATAATATTTGTTCCGAGCTTTGCATCTGACCGGGAATATGTTTGTAATAATTTTCCTTCAATTGCACGGTTAATCTCACCATATGATGCTTGTAGGTTAAATGCGCCGAGCATCAAGTTCCCTGAAAAACCTCGCAGTCGTTTCCCGTCCATTATAAGAGAGGGAAATTTTGGATAATTATCGCCGTAGCTTAATTTGATCCAGTTTGAACCAATCGTAGCAAGGAATCTATTCTGTGGTTGAAGATATTTTTTTTCTTCCGAAGTTACATAGAGAAGCAAGCTCGAATAGTATGAACCATAATTTCCGCTTAGATTGGCTGTGAGTCGGTTGAAATTGTAGTTTGCGGTTTTTAGATTCTCATGGCGTGATTCACCGGCTAAACTCACTTTGTATCCGTAATCTTTCTTCTGCCTCTCATCGGCAAATTCAGGTGAAACAACTTCAAATGTTAAACTCGAAGAATAATACTCCGCGCCTGTTGTATCAAATAACACAACTTTAACTATATGCTTGCCAAGCGGAAGCTCGGTTGTTAAGTTCTCAGGAGGAAGGAGAATGATGTCATCGGTTATGAGAACTTGATTTGTTAAATCAATTTCATCAAGGAAAATTTTTGTTGCGGGTCTGTTAACTGCTAAGCTCGCGCGGTAAATCGATACGGAAAGCAGAAATCCGGTTGGGCTGATTTTCTCTCCTGCAACCGGTGTAAGAAAAATAATTTCTTCATACAGCATTGGGTCGTATTTTTCCTGGACAACAAGCTGAAGGGGATTTGCATTGATGGGTGCACCAGCCGGGTGAACTTGCTCTGTTCCATCCCTCATTATAATTCTGAAATAGTATTCGATAAACGGCAATGAAACATATTCCTCTGATATCGTTGAAGATGCAGAGTTACCGACAATCATCATTTCGCTGGTGAGAAATTCAGTTGAACCGAAAGATTTGTAGTAAAGAATAATCTGAGAAACATTCGCTGATTGATACAACGCCGCAGTAATCTTTGCCGGTTGATTAGCGTAAACTTTTTCAGATGAGATAGATGAAATCACATCACTTGGTTGCGCCGAGATATAGCTAAATGGAACTGAAACCAGTAATAATAAAAATACTTTTATTCCTGCTCGCATAACTCTCCTTAATACAATTAAGTTGAATGCATTTTAAATTTTAAAAATCTAAAAAAACCTAGTTCAAAGCGTAAATCCATTGCATAAAATTTCGATTTGACACAATGCATTATTCATGATCAAGATATTTCAATCGGAATGTTCCGACGTTAGTTTGTATAATAATATATTTTTCTTTAGTCATTGTTGACTTAAGAGAATTTTCAATCTGCTCTGGAGTGGAAAAATCAATCGAGACATTTCCCTCAGTTGATATCAATGCAGTCATTCCTCCTTCAACAATTCCAGATTGACGGGCTCCAACTGAAGCTCTCACATCTACTCGTCCGGAATCGAGTGTCAGCAATGTTGCTCCATCATCCATTATGTGTACAAGTCCCTCAGTCCCACGAATCGAAGCGACTGCAGTAGGAGTTGTAATCAAGAATTCATCATCTTCTTTTTGTTTCACAGTTTCGAATCTCATTTTGCCTGCATCGATACGAGTATCTTTTGAGAGTCCGTTCGGTTTTTTTTCTGTGAAGATTGTGATAGTTGTTTTCTCTCTTACGCGGAGATTGCTCCCGTCGAGAAACCGAACGATAGCGAGAGACTTCTCGCCGGTACGAAGGACGTCGCTTGTCTCGAGCTGTGTGAGTGGCTTTGTTGCTGCCCAATCGGAATCGCCGCTTTTATGTTCGACATTTTGAATCACTTTAGTAACAATGGCGGCAGTAGATTTTTTCGATTCAGTAGAAAATCCCTCCGATAAGAAAAGTGAAAAAAGAGCGAGGGAGGAAATAAAAAGTATAGTCGTTTTATTGAAATTCATTTTTTAATCCTATCATATTTTATTGACGGATAAGACCTATTAACGCATCCGGATTTGCTTCAAGAAAAGCAATCAGTTCTTCTAAGGACATCACAGAACCATCTTCTTTTCGGATCACAATACTCGATAAATCTAATTCTCCGTTTAGCAGCAACTGGAGCAATTCATTATTGCCGCTATTTCTGAGAATTTGGGCAAATCGGTTTATTAGAAGTTGAAGTCGGGGTGAATCTGGATTGAATATTCTGAAATTTATTATTTCGCTGTATAATTTTTGTCCACCACCTGGTCCGCTGACATTTGCACTTACTTGAAGAACAATTTCATCACCTAAGCTCCATTCACGTTCGAGAAAATCTCTAAGATTTATATTGGTTAGTACGCCAACATTTCGATTATTAATTATCGGTGTACCGAAGTTCAGTGCTTCTTCGAGAGTTTGAGTATTTGAGATACGGACATTTGCTTTAATAAAATAATTTTCAATTCCGGTTAGTGAATTCCATTCTACAAAAACATTGCCGGCATCGACTTCCGCGCCGACACGCGGCGTTCGAATACTCAATGTCTGCGCAGGATTCAAAAAATACAACTCCTTTTGATCCTGATTATAAACAGTAGTTGCTGTTGCATCCATTAGTATTGCAGTAATTCGATAGCTGCCAGTAGGTTTCCCTCGTGCAATGTTATCTTCAATCAATCTTGAGTTTGAGCGATACTCTTGGATGCGAATTTCTGTTGTACCGATATCGTCGTTGCACAATGTTCGTGCGGAAAAAGGTTCCGTTTGAAAGAATCCAATTTCCTGATAATGACTTCCATCAGGTGCCTTCCATTCGATAGTTCCTCTTAGAACTACTTGAACACCGGGCGTGGTAATCTGCACACAAAAAATACGTGGAGCGCCACGAAGATCATTTACAGTTGCGAATGCACCATAGTCAATCGTGTAAAGTTCCGGGAAGACAATTAAGGATACTCTCGGCTGAGCCAAAATGACACAAGCCGGAATCAACAAGAACAACGAAAAGAAAAATGTTCTTTTCATAAAGCCCTCATGTTTGTTATTATTTCAAATTTGTACAAAGATACAATGCGTCTTGGTTGAACAACAAATACTGGCTTACTTTTTTACCGAGTCCCTCCATCTTTGAGCGGTTTACCGGTAGGCGAACATCACAGAAGTAACGTATCATAAACTCGCCGTTTTCTCTGTACTCGTACTTTTGTACAACCATTGAATCATTGTCAATTAATTCTCTAAAATAATATTAAATAAATTTCTATTTCACAAATTTAAATATCAATTTTATGAATGGTGTTTGCAGGAGTATTTGACGTTAAAATAAGATTAATGCCATTTTTGTGGAGTTTTCTAAAGAAATTATAGGGGTATAAAAACGAGTCATGTTAGGTAACGAAACTCATCCTCCAGCTCC
>CAZNDS010000131.1:0-7950 GCA_964571865.1 uncultured Ignavibacteriaceae bacterium
AGTTATTTAAATCTTTTGTTTAAAACAAAAAAGGCTGCCCTTTTGAGACAGCCTCCTTGTTGGAAGTGATGTCTCTGCATTATTTTATGCTGACAGAGGATTTAAATGTTACGTTATAAATTGACAATAAGCCTCTCTCTTGCCAAGAGAGAGGTTGGAGTGAGTTTAAAATGAGCCTGAATAGTAGAGCCAAATTAGTTGAAGTTGCTAAGGTTGTATGCAGAGATTTAAGGAAACGAAGCACAAACGCCGAAAAAGTTCTTTGGGAAGAATTGAGAAATAAAAAGTTATCCGGTAAAAAATTTTATAGACAGCATCCAATATTTCACGATATTACCGGCAAAGAAACTTTTTTTATCGCAGATTTTTATTGTCACCAAAATAAATTGATAATTGAGCTTGATGGAGAGTATCATAAATATAGATTGACAGAAGATTTGGAAAGGACAGATATACTTAAATCTTTGGGATTGAAAGTATTAAGATTTAAGAATAGAGAAGTTGAGGAAGATATAGATTTAGTTTTGAAAAGAATAAAGGAAGAAATAAAATAACTCATCCCCCTTCTCTTTGTAAGAGAGGAGAAATAAGGGGATGAGGTTCTCAGACGAAATGGCTGAAATTGAATTATGAATTACAAAAATGAAAAATATAAAATAACTCTCCCCAACCCCTCTCTTGAAAAGAGAGGGGCAAGGGGTGAGTTCCCTAGTTCATTCACAAACTTTGGAAGTAATGCAGTTGATAAATTATTTACAGAAGAAGATGTGAATGAACTAGTTGAATTAACAAGAAAATTGGTAGTTTAAAAGTCATTGGAGTAATAATATGAGAAAAAAATCTGAAAAATTATTTACAGTTTTTGACGATGATTTAGTTGGATTATTAAAATCAATTGATCGATGGGATGCTCTTCAGAATGGTGAATTGTTCTGCATGTGCTGTAAAGTACCAATAACCTTGAAATCCTTGCAAATAATAGTACCAAATAATGAAGGAGGATTTGATTTTATTTGTAATAGTATTAATTGCATTACGAGTTACAAAGAAAGGGAGGTTTAATTATGCCATCTCTTGATTTACTTGGCGAAATTTTAAAGTATTTAGCGATAGGTTTTGGAGCCTTGGGGTTATTTGGTCTAGGGGCATTTGTAATAATACTCTACCCAAAGGCAAAACTTTTGGTTTCAGATATTTTGAGGTTAATAGGTTGGACTTCAACTTTTGTAAGGAAAAAAAGTGTTGAGACTGAAATAGAAGGTTCAATTAATACATTTATAAAGGATTTTAATACACAATTACAATATCCGTTTCTCCCCGATTGTGAAGTTCAATGGATAACAGCAGGAACCCAAAAGAGTTTATTGAAACCTGGGAAAGCTATTGTAAGGGTAAATTTTGATGAAGATCATGATATAAACTTTTTTAACACAGCACTTACTTACACACAAACCGCATTGCTT
Source organism: uncultured Ignavibacteriaceae bacterium (assembly GCA_964571865.1). Taxonomy (GTDB): domain Bacteria; phylum Bacteroidota; class Ignavibacteria; order Ch128b; family Ch128b; genus JAHJVF01. The sequence continues at coordinate 1,464 of CAZNDS010000131.1, forward strand.
CATCGGACTAAACCATTTATTAAAGAAATTACAAAACGAGCAATCGATTTACTTACAACTAAACAAATAATAAAAAAGACTAGAAAAAAAATATTACAAATCTTTAATGATAGATTTACGTCTGAGGAACCTAGTACTAAGGACCTATTTTTTAAACTTGAAGAAACGGAAAGTAGAGGATTATTCACAAAAGTTTTTTTACAAGAATTACATTTTTTAGGTGAATCTCTTGGTGAAAAATCACCAAGTCTTCAAATTGAAAACGAAATTGAAGATTTTGTTGAATGGTTTTATGAACTTGCTACGCGAGAAACGGAAGAGAGGACCAAATTAGCATTCCCAAGAATGCATATTAAAGTTGGTGTAATTTTAGTCGCTAGTGAAGAAACATATCATAAATATGGATTGGAACCTTATCTAAGAAGAGCCTACATATATGCTAGTGATGAATTCGGAAGCATATATATAATTGCAAGAGGTAAAACTAAAGGTGATCTCTCAATAGTTATAGCTGATGAATTAGAAACAAAATATGGATTTGAAAAACTTACTAAAAACATCCTAGTGACTTTGATTGATGAAAAAGGAAATAGACAGTTTATAACTTGTATCGCCCTTAAACCTAATCTAACCACAATAATACAACAAGCTTGGGAAACTTTAGCAAGTAACTTTCAACAGGGGAAAGAAATCAATGTCTTGATTGATGCTATAGAAGACGAAAATATCAGAGTAGATGCATATGGTTTAAAAATATTTATTGACAAGTCAAATCTATCTGATTTAAACATAACAAATCCGCAAAGATATTTCAGAATCGAGCAGGAACTTTCAGTAAAGATAAATGCGATTGATGCTGATAAAAATAAAGTAATCCTCTCTAACAAGGGGACTAACACGGATCCTAAAAAAATAGTTGACTTGCAGTTAAATAAAGGAGAAATCCATAAAGCAGTAATAACAAGAATTAAAGATTCGGGTTTACAAATAAGGTTGAAAGATATTCCAATTGGTGGCTATATACCAAGAGAGTATGCGACATCAAGTCGTTATATTCTATTGTCTAAAAAGTATATAGTTGATCAGGAAATTGAAGTCAAGATAAATAACTTTGATCCGAGATTCGATAATTTCATATGCGAACCAATACACCTAATTGATCCATGGTTGAAACTAAGATATCAAACTGGGGAAATATATGATGCAGTCATTTGCGAAATTAGAGAACGATATATTACTTGTGAAATTTCTGAAGGTGTTGATGGAAGAATATACATTGAAGAATTTGACTGGAAGTCGTATGAAGTGAACGAAACTATGATTACACAATTTAATGTTGGAGACATTATAAAGGTATTCGTAATAGCTGTTGATTCGCAAAGAAAAAGTTTGACGCTAAGTATCAAGAGAACATCAACAAATCCAACATTAGAATTTTATACAAATAATAGAAATGCACTGATTAAAGCAACTGCGAAAAAAATATTACCTAGAAGGGGAATAGAAATAAGTATTCAAGATGATAATTTTAACGGATATATACCGATTCGTGAGATCAGTTGGTTCTATTGTGAAAATTTCCCTGATTACATTGTTGAAGAAGCGGAATTAAGAGTTAGGGTTACTGAATATGATAATTACCATAATAATATCATTTGCAGCTTAAAACGTGTAAGTTCTAATGATTTCCAACAAATAATTGCACAATGTAGTATTGGAGAAGAAATTAAAGCTGAACTAAGTACTGTTGGCAATGACATGATTTATTTAAAATTAATCGTTGATGATTATCAAAGTTTCGGCTACCTACATAAATCTGAAATTTCAAACATTGCATACATTACTGACAAAGATCTTAAATATGTAATCGTGGCAGGAAAAAGATATATGTTCCTGATAAAACGTTTCGATCATATTAATAAAATAATCGAAGTCAGTAGAAAAAAATACTATTTGAAGAATAGAGACACTGTAGAATATGCAACTGAATATTCAGGAAGAATCATTCGTAAATCAAATGGTTTCTCAATAGTCCATTTTGAAAAATTTGAGGGGAAGTTAAACTCTCAAAATTATGAACTTGGTCAGGAGATTAAAGTAATTGTAGCCCGCAAAGATAAAGTGATCGAAGTGGAGACTATATAGTATGCTCACCAACTCCACAACACTAAAACAAAAAATAGATTCTCTCTGGGATAAGTTTTGGTCGGGAGGAATTTCCAATCCGCTTACGGCTATTGAGCAAATGTCTTATCTGATATTCCTTAAACGGCTTGAGGATAACGACAACTCAAGTGCAGCAATGGCAAAGAGACGCGGAGAAAAATTCAATTCTGTTTTTAAAGGAAATGAGAATTGCCGCTGGTCTTACTGGTCGCAGCTTCCCGGTGACCAGATGATAAAGCATGTACGCGATAAAGTTTTTGACTTTCTACGAAATCTTGGCGGAGAGACAAGCTCTTTCACTCAGCACATGCAAGATGCAGTGTTCATTATTCCTAAAGCTTCATTACTGCAGGAAGCGGTGAACATTATCGAAGATCTTCACATAACCGAACAAAATATTGATGTGCAGGGTGACCTTTATGAATATCTGCTAATGCAATTAACAACTGCCGGAAAGAACGGACAATTCAGAACTCCACGCCACGTAATTAGAATGATGGTTAAGCTTGTTGATCCAAAAATCGGTGACAGAATTTGCGATCCAGCATGCGGAACTTCAGGATTTTTATTCAATGCTTACATGCACATACTTGAACAGAACACAAGCAAAGATGTGCTTGAATACGACAAAGAAGGCATGCCTCATCATTTGATTGGAGATAAGATTACAGATAAGAAACTTTTCAAATTTCTAAAAACTCACGCACTTACCGGGTACGATTTCGATTCCACAATGACGCGTATCGGTGCAATGAACTTGATGCTGCACGGAATTGATAATCCCAACATTCGTTATATGGACACACTTTCCAAAGCATACAACGACAAAGAATTGTACGATATTGTACTCGCAAATCCGCCGTTCAAAGGTTCGATAGATGAAAATGATGTTAATTCAAGATTCAAAACAAAAACTAAAAAGACAGAACTGCTCTTTGTTGAGTTGATTTATGATTTACTCGTAACAGGAGGCAGAGCATCAGTTATTGTGCCCGACGGAGTTTTATTCGGGACGAGCAAAGCTCATATCGATGTACGCAAAACTTTAATTGATAACTGTAAGCTCGAAGGAATAATTTCAATGCCTTCGGGAGTCTTCAAACCTTATGCGGGAGTGTCAACAGCGGTTGTTGTTTTTCAGAAAGGCGGAATCACGGATAAGGTTTGGTTTTACGATATGGAGGCAGATGGTTTTACTCTCGATGATAAGAGAAATAAAACAGACAAGAATGATATTCCGGATATTATCAAACATTGGCAAAGTAAATCGAACTTTAGTTCAATTGATAAAAGCAAGTCGAGCTTAAGCTCGACCTACAAGAATGCAGTTTTAGTTGATGTGAAAGATATACGAAACAACAAATACGATCTCTCAATCTCTCGTTATAAGCCGATTGAGTATGAAGAAATTGAATATGAAAAGCCGGATGTGATAATGGAAAAAGTATTGAAGTGTGAAAGCGAAATAGAATTAGAAATAAAACAAATAAAAAAGATGCTCAAAGATGGCTAAGAAAATAACTGTTATAAAAAAAACACAAAGCGATTATGCATTCTTAGTAGAAGAAATTTCCTCGCTGCTGGAATCCGCACGCAAAGTTTCAGCCCGTGCGATTAATCTTTTATTAACAACTACTTACTGGGCTGTTGGTTACAAAATCATTAATTATGAACAAAATGGAAACGACAGGGCTGAATATGGTGCGAACTTGTTAATCCGGTTGTCTGATGATTTAACTTCCAGATTTGGCAGGGGATTTTCAGTTGATAACCTGGAATCAATGAGACTTTTTTATTCTGCCTATAGCAAAGTCTCAATTTCCGAGACGGCGTCTCGGAAATCAGTAATCCCGATATCCGAGAAATCATCTCGGAAATTAGAATTTGATTTACTTTCCGAATCTTTTCCACTTTCCTGGTCTCATTATGTCGCGCTTGTTCGCCGTGTAAAAGATGAACATGCAAGATCTTTCTATGAAAAAGAGACATTACGAAGCGGATGGACGGTCAAGCAGCTTGATAGACAAATATCTTCTCAATTTTATGAAAGGATTCTGCTATCTAAAAATAAATCGGCAATGCTTAAGAAAGCCGAAAAACCATTGCCTGGAGATTTGGTTTCCCCAGAAGAAGAAATTAAAGACCCGGTAATCCTTGAATTTCTTGGGCTGAAAGATGAGTACTCAGAAAATGATCTTGAAGAAGCTCTAACTTTACATCTCGAAAATTTTTTGCTGGAGCTTGGCGGCGATTTTGCTTTTATCGGACGCCAGAAACGTTTGCGTATTGGTAATGAGTGGTACAGGATTGATATTATCTTCTTTCACAGAAAGCTAAGATGCCTTGTTGTGATTGATTTGAAAGTCGGAAAGTTCTCTCATGCAGATGCAGGACAAATGCACCTTTATCTTAACTATGCAAAAGAACACTGGAAAAACAAGGATGAAAACCCACCCGTTGGTTTAATACTTTGTGCAGAAAAAGATTCTGCAGTTGCTAAGTACGCACTTGAAGGACTGCCCAACAAAGTTCTTGCAACTGAGTACAAACTTGCTCTGCCGGATGAAAAAGTATTGCAGAATGAACTGAAGAAAACACAAGCTTTGCTATTGAGGAGAACGGTAAAAAGTGTTTAGTTTTTGTTTTAGTGTAAAAGTAACTCTCCCCAACCCCTCTCTTACACTTGTCCGCCTCTGGCGGAAAGAGAGGGGCGAGTTCATGAGAGGCTTGAATGAATAACTTACCAAACAATGGCTTGTCATCCCTTCGGGACTGGCAGGTTAAATCTTTGTCTTACTCCCTTCTCTTCTTAAGAGAAGGGCCGTGGATGAGTTCGGAGTTTCACAATGCATAACCTTCCTTCCAGTTGGCAAGTTAAATCTTTGGGCGAAGTTACAAAACTAATTAGGGGTGTGAATTATGATAATACTCAGGTAAGCAAAATTCCTATCGAAAGTTATGTCCCATTATTTCGAGCGAATAATATAAATGATGGACTTTTGTTCGACGATTTAGTTTACGTTCCATCGTTTTTGGTTAAAGAAGAACAGTTTATCAAGAGGGGTGATATATTAATTGCAATGTCTAGTGGTAGCAAAGATATCGTAGGAAAAACGACTCAAGCTAAGTCTAATTTAGAATTTTCGTTTGGTGCATTCTGTGCGTTGTTGCGCTCAAATGAATTAGTTGAATCAAAATATCTGGGTTATTATTTCAGAACAAAAAATTATAGAACATACATTTCACACAGTGCACGTGGTGCGAATATTAATAATCTAAGAAAAGAAAGTTTCGAAAGAATCCAAATCCCTCTCCCGCCACTCCTTATCCAAAAACAAATTGCGGAGATACTTGAGAAAGCAGACCAGGCAAAACAAAAACGAAAAGATGCAAACAGGCTTACAGATGAATTTCTGCAATCTGTATTTATAGAAATGTTTGGCGACCCGGTGAAGAATCCGAAAGGGTGGGAAGTTGTAGAGTTAAAAGCTCTTGCTAAAATTGAAAGAGATTCTATAACCAGTGAAAATTTATCAAAAGATGATTTGTATATAGGGCTGGAACATATTGAAAAAGAAACTGGGCGATTATTAGGATTTCAAAGAGTCGGTGATATTGATCTGAAGAGTAATAAATTTATGTTTACTGCTAAACACATACTGTACGGCAAATTGCGCCCTTACCTAAACAAGGCGTACTTACCAAATTTTTCTGGCGTTTGCAGCACTGACATAATTCCCATTCGACCAAAAGAAAATATATGCGATAAATATTTTTTAGCTTATCTTTTCAAACAATCCTTCTTCGTTCAAGAAGCTACATCCAAATCAACTGGTGCTAATTTGCCACGAATTAGTCCAATCATTATTGGTACCTTTAAAATTATAGGGCCACCTCTCTCACTCCAACAACAATTTGCAGATATAGTAAACAAAACAGAAACATTGAAAGAAAAACAAAAACAATCAGAGCAAGAATTAGAAAACCTTTTCCAAAGTTTAATGCAGAGAGCTTTTAAGGGTAAGTTGATTTGAATTCTCCCCAACGAGGCTGACCAAAAAGTTCTTAGAGCAGCTTTGTGTCCGTCCGTTAGCTAACGGAGCTAACGGATGGTGTCTTTGTGGCTTTTGTGTTGAATTTGACTCTTAATTGAAATTTTTCTTTGCCACTAAGTCACGATCCGTTGGCTAACGGACTCGAAGAATCACAAAGATTAATTACTTTTTAGACTACCTCGCAAGGGGTGAGTTAGTGCAAGTGAAGAGGTTAGGGGTAGGGTTTGGATCATCAGTAAAAATTCGTTTTGTCCAAAATCAATTAT
>CAZNDS010000132.1:0-7748 GCA_964571865.1 uncultured Ignavibacteriaceae bacterium
TCATACTCAACTATACCTTTGACGTTGATCATATCAGAATCTGGTCGTTAGATTTAATTTATAGTCGATACCGCCGAAATAATTTTTCTCCAAACCTGTCCTAATGCTTAAGCCATCAGACTCAAGACCACGATTATATTTATTGGTAAGAATAACCGCATTGATCGCACTTACCAGATGGTTCACTATGATCATCGCCGCAGCAAATCTAATATTATTGAAAGCACTTTCGCTGGAAACCCACATCGAGCGATATTTTTTCCGTGCATCGTTTGAAGGCCAATTCCAACTGTGGGTGTTAACATCAAGGACTTTGTGGAATTCACGATTCAAATATTTTTCAGTGTTGTAATCGTTGATATTTAAATAGCTGCTAATCGTTGCAAAGTAATTTTCGTTCTTGTTTGCTAAGTCAATGCCAGCATGAACGGCTGCATAATCTTTGTAATTATCTCTTTGCCAATTTCCATAGTAATTTAGACCGCTTAGTCCCAACCACAAAGCTCCCTCAGCTGCTGTGAAATATAATCCGACATCATATCGATTAATGTATAATTCACCCATGCCCGGAATTAAAAAGGAATAAAGGAACGCAAGTGTCCCACTCTTTTCCTCTTTTGAATTGGTACCCAAATTCAATTCAGGAATGGGACTATCCTTAAGGTCAATTCTTGATTTTAAATAATTTATAGTTTGAGCGCTTGAAAATTGAATACAGAAAACAATTATTAAAGAAGCAATTATGGATCTCATTTTTTTCCTCAATTTAAGTTGAGAGGTAATTCCCCTATACAATATTCATTTCGAATTCCGGTAATCGTGAATTCGGTTAATTTATTAGATAAGTCAATATCAGGTTTATGAATCACTCGGACATAATTTGAGCTGAATCCCTTGAATTCATTCTCTTCATCGGGATGTTCGAATAATATTCTTTCTTTCTTTCCTATCATCTCTGAGTAAAATAAGTGTTTTTTCTTTGCACTTAAAATTCTTAATCGGTTCGTTCTTTCCTTTCGGATATTTTTCGGGATTTGATTTAGCATCTCTGCTGCGGAAGTGCCCGGTCTTTCGGAATATGTGAATACGTGTAAATAAGAAATCGGTAACTCATTAAGAAACTGATAAGTTGTTTCAAAATCCTCATCTGTCTCGCCGGGAAATCCAACTATCGCATCAACTCCAATTCCACAATCGGGAATCAGATTTTTCACTTGTTCGATTCGATTCAGATAAAGTTCCGAAAGATATCGTCTTTTCATTTGTTTTAATATTAAATCACTACCACTTTGGAGAGGAATATGGAAGTGTTTGCAGAGCTTCTTTTCATCACGAACTAATTGAATTATTTCATCCGAAAGCAGGTTTGGTTCAATCGAGCTAAATCGAATTCTGTAATTACCTTCAGCATTCAAAAGATTTCTAACCAACTGTGTGAGGTTGGTATTCAGTTTACTTCCATAATCGCCAATATTTACACCAGTAAGAACAATTTCCCGAAAATCTTGAGAAATTAAATCTTGAAATTGCTTTGCAACTTCGTCCATCGGTAAACTTCTGCTCTCACCTCTTGCTTGTGGGATCGTACAGAAAGTGCATGAAAAATCGCATCCATCCTGAATTTTTAGAAAGGCACGTGTACGATCATCATCTTTATTTGAAAAAGCCGGACCAAAATCTTGAAATGACTCCGTGGGAGTTGTGTAAATACATGCCAAATTTTTCTTTTCAAGGTTTTCGATGAAATTGAATATTTCAAATTTTTCATTCGAGCCAAGAATTAAATCGACTCCATCAATTTTTTGCAGTTCGGTCGGACGCAATTGTGCATAACAACCGGTTACGATTACAAATCCTTTTGGATTACTACGGAGTGCACGCCGGACAATTTGCCTGCATTCCCGTTCGGCATTTTCTGTTACCGTGCAAGTATTAATTACATAAACATCTGCTTTTGAATCAAAGTCGGAGATGCTAAATCCTTTACTTTTGAATTCACTTCCTATGGTAGCCGTTTCGGTATAATTTAATTTACAGCCAAGAGTATGTAATGCGACTTTCTTCAAAATATCTGGGATTCTATAAAAATAAAAATTGTCATTGCATTCCTAAAATGAAGTAACACAATGACAATATCAATGATTTTTTATTTCTAAATTAAGTGTTCTCTTCTTTCAAAGGTTCACTCGATGATTCATCTGCAGGAGCAGAAATCGATTCATCCTGTTGTGACGGTGTTTCCTCCGCTTCAGTTTGCTGAGCAATAGTTTCGTCAGTACTCACTGTTTCCATTTCCTTCACTTCTTGTTCAGGCTTGGATTTTTCTTCAGCTTTTTTATCAGTTTTTGAGGATTTTCCTTTTTTGTGATTTTTTTCTTTAAAGAGATCTCCAATAGTCATTTTTTCGATCTTGTGCTTCGCAATATATTCTTCGACAGCAGCTTTTTCTTTTTCTCTTAAAGCTTCAATCGCACTCAACACAATTTTTTTATTTTCTTTATCGAATTCGATTATCTTAAGTGAAAGTGATTCTCCTTCGGGAAAATTTGCTTTCAAGTTTTTAATCGGCGATGTTGATAAGTGATTTGAAGGTACAAAACCATCAACTTTTAAAGGTAATTCAACAAGAATTCCTTTTTCGATGTGTCTTAGGATAGTCGCATCAACTTCTCTACCAACATTGTATTCTCTTTCAAAAATATCCCATGGATTTTCTTCCAACTGTTTGTGACCAAGAGAAATCTTTCGCTGTTCTATATCCATTCCGAGTACCATTACATTAATGGTGTCACCTTTTTTTACAATTTCTGCAGGGTGGCGAATTTTCTTCGTCCAGCTTAGATCTGAGATGTGAATCAATCCGTCAACTCCAGGTTCAAGTTCAACGAAGACACCAAAGTTGGTAAGATTGCGTACGATACCTGCATGCTGAGAATCGACAGGATATTTCTTTAACAGTTCACCCCATGGATCTGGTTCGATCTGTTTCAATCCAAGAGAAATTTTCTTTTCTTCTTTATCGATACTGAGAATTACAGCTTCAACAATCTGACCCATCGAAACAACTTGTGATGGGTGTTTGATGTGCTGTGTCCAGCTCATCTCCGAAATGTGAATTAATCCCTCAATACCTTTTTCAATCTCAACGAATGCGCCGTAATCAGTCAACGAAACAATTCTTCCACTAACTCTTTGGTTGAGTGCATATTTTTGGTCAATTGTTTTCCATGGATGTTCTTGTAATTGCTTTATACCGAGAGAAATTCTTCTCTTCTCCGTATCATAATCAAGGACGACACAATTGATTACTTCGTCGAGTTTAACAATTTCAGATGGATGATTCACTCTACCCCAGCTTAAATCAGTAATGTGGATCAATCCGTCAACTCCGCCAAGATCAATAAAGACACCAAAGTCCGTGATTGCTTTGACCGTTCCCTGTAAGATTTGACCTTTCTCGAGACTATCAAGAATTGCTTTTCGCTGGTCTTTGATTTCTTCTTCGATAAGAACTTTGTGGCTTACAACAATATTCTTCTGAGTATGATTAACTTTTACAATTTTCAGATCTAAAGTTTTACCAATAAAAGCATCGAAGTCTCTTATGGGTTTTATATCAATTTGAGAGCCTGGCAAAAATGATTCTAGACCAAAAACATCAGCGACCAATCCACCTTTTATTCGTTTTAGAATCTTACCTTGAATGACAGTTTGCTGTTCGTGAGCATTCACGATTTTCTCCCAAAGTTTAGCAAAGTCTGCTAATTTCTTTGAAAGAACCAATTCACCCTCGGTACCTTCAACTTTTTCCAGTAAAATATCTATTTCGGTGCCGGGAACTAACTGGTCTAAATCTGGAAATTCTTCTCTATGAATTGAGCCCTCTGATTTAAATCCAATATCAACAATAACATTATCACCTTGGACTCTAATTACTTTTCCTTTAATAATTTCGCCCTCTTTGAATTCAGTCAAAGTTTTCGAATATAAATTTGCAAGAGTTTGAAATTCTTCGATCGAATATTTATTCTCAATATCGAAATTGTTTTTTTGTGCTAGAAGCGACTTATCAATTTCAGTTTGCGTCGTCGGTTCAGCGATGTTTACATTTTTTGTTTCTTCGGACATTAATCCTCCGTTGCGTTAGATAGAAAAAATGCTGCCATCAAACATTGTTCTATCCGTTATTTAACTTTAGTTGATTAGGATGGCACTAATATTAGTTTTTTAATTTCTCAATGATAGCTATAGCTTTCTCATAAATAGCATTAACTTGTTCATCGATGCTCATTCTTGTTGTATCAATAATAATTGAATCTTCTGTAATCATTAATGGACTTGTATCGCGGCTCGAATCGATTTTGTCGCGGCTTTCAATATTAAGTTTTACATCATCAAGTTCAAGCGTGACACCTTTTGCTTTTAATTCGAGCATTCGTCGATAAGCACGAATATCAATCTCTGCGGTTAAAAAGATTTTGAGATCAGCATTTGGAAATACAGTAGTTGTGATATCTCTTCCTTCCATTACAATTTTGCCGTGATTACCAAATTCTCTTTGTTTTTTAACTAATAATTTCCTGACTTCGCTAATTTTACTATAAACACTCACATTCGTTGAAACTTCTTGCGAACGGATCGCTTCGCTTACATTTTCTCCATTTACTATGAGTATTTCTCCATTTGGAGCGAATTGAAAATCCATTCCTTCAACTAATTGGATAAGTTTTTCAGAAAATTCGGGATTAATCTTACTCAGAAGTGCAAAATGCGTGACTGCTCTGTACATTGCACCTGTATCAATATAAATGTAATCAAGTTTTTCAGCAAGCAGCTTTGCAGTTGTACTCTTTCCCGAACCTGCAGGACCGTCAATGGCTATTATTATACCTTTTTTATCGTTCATTAAGCAACTAATATATAGAGAAATGAATGCTTTTCCTAATTTTGCGATTTGAATCAAACTTTCCTCAAATTCAACCTGCCACGAGATAAAGTTGTTGTGGCGGGGAAGGATTTTCTGTTAATCAAAAAATATTTTTTACCAATTGGGTGGAAAAAAATATTCCGTGCAAATAGCTCGTTGGTTTTTCTATAAATATTTCGCTCCTAACGGAGAAAAAATCCCGTAGGGATAAAATATTTTTAGTAAAAAGATTCAAGGTATGAATCAAAGTCCAGGGGACGAAATAGAGAACGTTTGTCTTTGTTTTCTATATCGGATTTGAGAAAACTTTCCAAATCAGTTAAAAATACTCTTTTTGAAGTCGATAATTAGATAAAGGAAAATATTTTCTAAGAATTTATAATGATTTTCATTTAATCTTGATTTTCAAGTTTGTAAATTAGCGTCCTGAAATGAATTTTAAAGAGTCGAAATACTATTTCAATCGTGATCTTAGCTGGATTGAGTTCAATCGCAAGGTGCTTGATGAAGCACTTGACCGTTCACTCCCTCTTCTGGAAAGGGTGAAATTCTTATCAATTTTCTGTACGAATCTTGATGAGTTTTATATGATTCGTGTTTCAGGATTGAAAGAACAAGTTGCCTTAAATTTATTGAATGTTGGCATTGATGGTCTTTCTCCAATTGACACATTGAAAAAGATCGAAAGCAAAATTCGACCGATGCTGAAAACTTTTATGGAATGTTATAAAAACGACATCCTCCCTCAATTAAAAGAAGAAGGTATTGAGATCCTCGAATACTCGCAACTAACTAATTCAGAACGTGAGTGTTTGAAATTTTATTTCGAAAAAGAGATATTCCCTGTACTGACTCCATTAGCATTCGATCCTGGTAGACCATTTCCTCACATATCTAATTTATCTTTGAGTTTGGCTGTTTCAATCGAAAAACCAGATGGCGATAGGCATTTCGCACGAGTTAAAATACCGAGAACGCTTCCACGATTTGTTAATATTGATCTTATTCAAAAAAAATACCGCCCTGAATCTTGTTCAAATGGCAAAGCTAGATTCACTTTACTTGATCAAATACTTCAGGCAAATCTTGATTCTTTATTCCCAAAAATGAAAGTGATCGAATCATTTATTTTTAGAGTGACTCGCGATACAGATATCGAAATTCAAGAAGATGAAGCAGACGACCTTCTTAAAATCATAGAAGAAAATATTAAGCAAAGAAGATTTGGTGCTGTTGTAAGACTCGAAATTGAATCGGACCTCTCACCTGTAATTAAAAATCTCTTGATGAAAAATTTAGAGATAGATGAAAACTCGGTGCATGTTTTAAAAGGAACGCTCGGTCTTGGTGAACTAATTAAACTTTTCGATCTTCCTTATCAGCATTTAAAATTGCAGCCATTCTATCCTGCAACTCCTAAGATTTTTGAAGAAGAAGAAAATGTTTTCAATGCAATTAAGAAAAACGATATTTTATTACACCATCCTTATCATGCATTTTTGCCTGTCATAGATTTTATTAAAGCAGCTTCGAACGATCCAAATGTTTTAGCAATTAAACAAACATTGTACCGCGTAGGACCGAATTCTCCTATTGTCGCGAGTCTAATAGAAGCGGCGGAAAACGGAAAACAAGTTGCCGTACTTGTTGAACTCAAAGCAAGATTTGATGAAGAAAATAATATTCATTGGGCAAGAAGTCTCGAAAAAGTGGGAGTTCACGTTGTTTACGGTTTAATAGGATTAAAAACTCACTGCAAGGTTGCACTTGTTGTTCGCAAAGAAAAAGATGGATTGAAAAGGTATGTTCATCTTGGAACTGGAAACTACAATGCACAAACATCAAAAATTTATACAGATTTCGGATTATTTACTTGTAATGAAAAAATAGCTGCGGATGCATCCGAACTTTTCAATTATCTCACAGGATATTCTGAGCAAGATAACTACAGAGAACTTCTTGTTGCGCCGATTAATATGCGTGAACGACTTTTAGAATTCATTAATGACGAAATTCAGTTACACAAAAAATTGGGTAACGGCAGATTGATTTTCAAAATGAATTCTCTGACTGATCCGAAGATGATACAGGCTTTTTACAAAGCTTCTTGTGCCGGAGTGAAGGTTGACCTGCTCATCAGAGGAATTTGTATGCTTCGTCCTCAATTAAAAGACGTGAGCGAAAATATAAATGTTTTTAGCATCGTTGGCAGATTTTTAGAGCATGCAAGAGTTTTTTATTTCCACAATAATGGCGATTCTAAAATCTACCTCGGGAGTGCAGATCTCATGGAGCGAAATCTGAATCGGCGTGTTGAAGTACTCTTCCCAATCTCAGGTGAAAATATTAGAAGTTTCATTCTCGAGAGTGTTCTTCAAGTTCAACTCAAAGATAACTTCAACGCCAGATTTCTTTTACCAGATGGAACTTACGAATTTGTTGACAGGAAAAATGGTACGGAATCGAATGACAGCCAAATGGCCCAAATTATGACAGCTCCCATTGCCCAAAGCTGGGATCCGATCAGCGGAGATTAAATTTATAATTAATCCATACCTTCATCCAGCTTTCTGCGGCGGGAAATCAAAACTTTTGAGAAACAATATATCAGCAGTGAAAAAACCGTCGTCCAAGCTACTGCCATAAAAATTATACCTTCAACTTTTAATCCCATTTTTTCCTCAAGTTTTTTGCTAATCTCATTAGCCAAATAAGTTAAAAATTTTTTGAACTGATGCAAGCCCGCAGGTTTTTTTAAATAAATTATTTGGGGTGTAAAAAAGAATCATGTTGAACGCATAGTATTAGTATCAAATAAAAC
>CAZNDS010000133.1:0-7714 GCA_964571865.1 uncultured Ignavibacteriaceae bacterium
CTTAAATTTACTGTATTAGTCTTTTGCACAACTCAACCGCATCAATTGCATTTTTTGCGTAACCGGCTGCGTGAATTGAATCGGCAAAGTTTTGACTGACGGGTGCCCCGCCAACGATTATCTTTTTGTTGGGAAATTTAACTTTAAGAACATCGACAGTTTTTTGCATCGAAACCATTGTTGTGGTAAGCATTGCAGATAATCCAATTATATCGGGATTCTCGCGTTCAATCCACTCGATAATTTTTTCGGTTGATGCATCGATGCCTAAATCTGCAACATCGAAACCATTTCCTTTGAGCATTACACCGACTAAGTTTTTTCCGATATCGTGAATGTCGCCTTTTACCGTTCCCATCAAAACTTTTCCGTTGCTGCTTTTTTCTCCTTGTAGAAAGTACGGTTCAATCATAGTCATTGCAGTTTTGAATGCTTTTGCCGACATCAACACTTCCGGAAGAAACATTTCACCGTCTCTGAATTTTACTCCAACTACTTCCATTCCTTTTAACAATCCATTATCTAAAATTTGTTTTGCAGTTATATTATTCTCAAGGGCAAGATTGACTTGATCGGCCATCTCTTTCCATTCGCCTTCGATAATAATTTCAGAAATTTGTTTAAGTAATTCATCCATTCAAATCTAGATTAAAGTTTAAGTGGTTTTATTCGTCGCCAAGATTTATTCTGTTCGCAATCTTTTTAATTGCGTGAATGTGCTCAGGGGTTGTTCCGCAGCATCCGCCGACAATTTTTACTCCGAGTTCAAAAAGTTTGTAGACTTTGTCCTGGATAAATTCGGGTCCTTCTACATAAATCTCTTTTCCGTCTTTCCACACTGGCAGTCCGGCATTTGCTTTTGCAAGCAGTGGGATGTTTGTAAGAGGTTTCATTTCGGAAAGAATCTCAAACATTTGTAAAAAACCTTCACCGCAGTTTGAACCAAGGATTTGAATGTCTTTATTTGAAAATCTGTCAATAAAATCTTTTGTTGTTTCTGCCATCATTGTAAAATAACCGCGTGGAGTTTTTTGAAATGTGACCGAGATTGAAATTGGAATATTGCAAACAGAGCGTACTGCATTGAGTGCGATTTCTGCTTCATCAAGCGACTGCATCGTTTCGATGTTTATGAAATCCGCTTCTGACAATCCCTTAGCTTGTTCACGAAAGGAATTGAATGCTTGATCACGGGTCGTTTCACCAAGAGGTTCAATCAATTCTCCTATTGGTCCAAGAGAAGCCGCAACAAGGACGTCGGTATTCGCGGCTTTACGGGCAATCTCTATTCCGCGTTTATTAATTTCAATTGTTTTACTTTCTAAACCGAACATTTTCAATCTTAATAGGTTTGCGCCAAAAGTGTTGGATTGGATGATATCAGAACCCGCATTGACATAGCTTCGATGGATTTCAAAAACAATTTCAGGTTTTGTAAGATTGTATTCTTCAGGGCATTCGCCGATCTGCCAGCCATATTTTTGAAGCATTGTGCCCATCGCCCCATCGAAAACCCAAACTTTTTTTTTCTTTAACAATTCTATCATTGGTATATAAATATTTGTTTTGCTAAGTAATAATTTCTGACAGTATTTCGCTTTATACTAGATAATTTATTGAATAACATAAAACCTGCCCGCCAAGTAAATAACCAAGAGGCAGGCGGGCAAAAAATGAAAAATGTTTAAGTTTTTTTGTTGGTTTATTTTTTCTAGCTGTCTCTACACTTTTTATAAAAATTGAAATTAATTCTTTACACTCAATGATGGCTTTTTCGATTTTTGTTAAATCTTTGACAACCGGTTTCCTCTTAATTATTTGCAAAGCAATATTAGTATCTTTTAATTCCTTAAGGCAAATTTTCATCTTATGAATAAAATCGTCACGAGATTCTGCCACTTGTGCCTCCCCATAATTAAAAGCGGGAGACGACCCGCAACGGAGTAATTGCCCAGCAATGTGATTTCCAACTCGCGTGTTTGGCAACATTTCAACGATCTCCATTATCAGTAGGGTAAATTGAATCAGCCGCTCCTCCAAATTGTATTTTTTAATGTTCCCACTCATTTTAATTTCCTTTTTCTTTTTCATTTTGTGTTTGGTGTTTTTTATTAAAAATAAAGTGAGTTTTGGATTGATGTGCTTCTGTAGAAATTCAATCATAGGTGGAACAAAATTTTGTTTTACTAATTTACAAATATTGATTATTATAACATAGTAATTCGCTCAAACGGTGGCGAATTGTACCAACGCCCTCTAGTTCACCGAACTGGAACGCGGAGGCGGATTAAAAATTTTTAGAGGCGGATATGAAAATTAAATTTGTTGGCTTAATAATTATAGCTTTTTGTGTTTCTTCATTCTCTCCTTTGCTGCAGGACGAAAACGAATTGAGCTTTGAACTCGACGGAAATTCCTACAATCTGAGAGTGAAGGATATCTCTCTTAGCAAATCCCAAAAAATAAGGATCTCTATTTCTGCAGAAGGAGAAACTTCACAGCGAAAAAATTACGTCCATTTATTCTTTGAACTTGATGGAAATCTCACTCCCGATAAATCCTCTAACTTTGGATTAAATCTGAACGAAATTTTGAAAACTTCAATCTCCAGCGAGTCTGTAAATTTGAACATTAGTAATGATCGAGCACAATATCGAAAAAGCTCAACCGAGAAAAGAATTGAACACGATTTAAAAGGATGGGGAGAGTTGAAAGTCACGAATGTTTTCGCGGGCAAAGGTGTGGTCGTTATTGGCAAATTTTCAGGTAATTATTCTTCAAAAGAGATGAACATTAAGCTTCGGAACGGAGAATTTAAGTTTGGAATATAAATTTTCGCTTTCAGGTTAATTGCGATTATCATCGCTCATCAAAGCACTAACTCAATCATTAATGGAATTTGAAAATTGAAATCCAAGAAAAATATTCCAGCCGGCATTCTAAATAAAATCTATTCAAAAATATTTAACTATTCCGAGACTAAGTTCCTTTATGTCTTAACGTTTATCGGTTTCTTGATGCGGTTTGTATATCTGATTGAATCTCAATCCATACCTTTCTTCGATCGATTCTACGATCTTCAACTCGTATATGATAAGTCAGCAAAACTTATTGCTTTCGATAAAATATTTTTAGGACATGAATACTTTTCCGTTTCACCGCTCTACGCATATTTTTTAGCAATCTTCTATTTAATTTTTTCAAAGCAAATTTTTTTAATTCAGCTTTTTCAAATTACAATCAGCACTCTCACAATTCCGGTTTTATACCTGGTTGGAAAAAATATACATTCGGATAAAGTCGGGTATACTGCGGCATTTCTCGCCGCATTCTTTGGAAATTTCATTTTTTATTCTACTGCAATACTTGAAACCACGCTGCAGGTATTTTTAGTTTCTTCTCTCCTGTTTTTTCTCACACAAGATTTTGAATGCAAAGTTGAAAAGAAATGGTTCTTAATAGGTCTATTACTTGCATTAACCGCATTTACTCGCGAAGCTGTATTGATTTTCGCACCTATTGCTCTTTTATGGTTGATTATTAAAGGACGATCATTCGAGAAAATTAAATCTCATTTCGCAAAAGTAATAGCTGTTTATATTATTGGTTTATTAATTTTGATAGTCCCCTTTATAATTAGAAATATATCTGCAAGCAAAAGTTTAGTAATGATTACACCGACCGAGGGGCTGAACTTCTACATGGGAAATAATTCAGCGGACTCTGATGTATTTGTAAATCCTGAAGGATTTAATTACTACGAAGATATGGCGGGAATAAATTATCTAAGAGCCACAGAAAAGAAAAACTTTTTACCTGCGGAAGCTTCGATGAAATGGTTTAGGAAAGGATTGGATTTCATTTTCGAAAATCCTATTGATGCATTTTTTCTGACTGCAAAAAAAGCATTTCTAATTCTTGGAGATACTGAAAATCCCGAAACTTCATCCACCGACTACGAATTCTATCGAGAAACCTATTCAAGTGTGCTAAAGCTTCCATTAATTAGTTTTTACTTGGTTGCCGTTTTCGGTTTAGCAGGCCTGATATACTCGTGGAGGGAAAGAAAAAGGTTTTCATTGCTCTATTGGTTTTCACTTTCAATCTTTATGATGCTTGCTGTGTTTTATGTTTCTGGAAGAGCGAGAATGCTCCTTTCACCGATATTGATAGTCTTTTCAGGTTATGGTATTTACTCAATTTTTAAGAATGTCAAATATAAAAATTTTAGTGAATTGAAATCTCCAGTTTTGTTCGTTTTAGGATTTGTGTTATTTCAAAGCTTTCTAATCCCCAAATACAATTTTCAAAGATACATGGCATACTTCGATCTTGGTGATTATTTCACTCAAGTTAAAAATTATGATGTTGCAGCAGATAGTTATGAAAAATCGCTGCTGTACCGAGAACACTATTTAACACATCTTAAATTAGGCGACGTTTATGCACTTCGGAAGTTAAATGCCGAAGCACTGCAAGAATATAAAGCAGCACTCGAATTAAGGCCCGATTATCCTCATGCAATTTTTAATATGGCATTGATCTATTCATCAACAGGAAATCTTGAAAGAGCAAAACAGTTGTATGAAAGAGTTCTTCAAATCGATCCTAATTATTCGGATGCGCATCGCAGTCTTGGTGCTATTGCTTATTTAAATAACGATTTATCCGAAGCTCTATATTACTTTGAAAAATTTCTCGAGACGTCAACCGATGAATCTGCAAAGAATAAAATTCGCGGTGATATTGCTCTAATTAGAAGCAGATTGTCCGCTCAATAACAAAATTATCCTTACGTCGTAAAATAATTTTGTGAATATAACGGAACATACACAAAATGAATTCGTCTAAATCTCCAAAAGAAATCGAGAAGAATATTAACTACAGAGAGAGCTCTATTCCTGATCCCGATTACTCCGAAATTCAAAAAATTCAGAATGGAGACATGCAAGCATTCAAAAACATAGTCGAAAAATACCAGGAGAAGGTCAGAAATTTGACTTATTCTGTGTTGAGAGAAAAATCCTTGGTTGATGATGTTGCGCAGGAAGTTTTTACTAAAGTCTATTTAAAATCGAAGGGTTTTAGATTTGAATCGAAATTCTCGACTTGGCTTTATCGAATCACACTCAATAAATGCCGCGATGAACTGCGAAAAAAAACATTTAGGTCGTTCTTTGTAATTAAAGAATTAAATGAGAACCATTTTGTTAATCACACGCAAAATACTGTTGAATCTAACAATCTCTCGGAAATTGTAAGAGAGAAGATTTTACAACTCCCCCAAAAACTACGTGAAGTTGTAATCCTTAAGGACATTAACGATTTAAGCTATCGTGAAATAAGTACGGTACTAAATTGTAATGAAGGTACGGTTAAATCGAGATTGTTCAGAGGAAGAATGGAATTGAAAAACAGATTGACTCCATTTAGAAAGGAGTTAGGATTTTGAAAAAGCTGTCAGACGAAATATTATTTCAATACATCGATAATGAATTATCAGAAATTGAGAGATTGAAAGTTGAAGAATCGCTCCAGACTTCAGCAGAACTCCGAAAGCGAGTTGGCGAGCTGAAAAATGTTGTACGTATTCCTAAATATATTCAACCGCTGGAACCTTCGCTCTATTTTGCGCAAAGATTGTTGGAACATAAGATTAAATCGAAACGGGGTTTTAAGTTCAAAAAATATGCGCCTGTGTTTGCGATTGTTATCTTAACTGCCGCATTGATGCTGTTTTACAAATACAATCTTTCAGATGTAGATAAAATAGTTAAAGAGAGTGAGAACAATCTTTTATCTTACTATACAAAAAATCTGAAGCCGCTTTTTGTCAATACGCGGCTCGATGCTGACGATGTATTTAATTTTGCTTTTAATCGAGTCGTACCGCTTGATAGAGAAAAAAATCAATATCTTTCCATCGGCGTGAATGAGAGCGGTAAAGAATATTTTGAAATAAGAAACAATCTTGATATTAAAAATCTTCATTCGAAAGATGAATTTGTCAGCAAGATGGAACTAAATGAAAATCAGAAGACAGAGTTCGATAAAATATTGAACGGCTATGCCGAGAACCTCGAAAGTCAAGTTGTCTTAAGCGAAGATAATGCAATCGGCGTAAATGAAAATCTGTGGACATTAAATCGTGCGATCATTGCGAATGTATTACAGTTTGCAGAGAGTGCGAGCAGCAAAAATCTACATCAGATAGTAACGCCTGCTATCAATTTCGTAAACAATCCGAAAGTTGATGATCTAATACGCTTTGCCGTTAGTAAAAAAAGTAATAAGTATGTGCTGCTAACTCCCGACACGATAGTTTCAACTCCAATTGAGATAAATATTGAAAAATTTGAAAAAGAGCGCAAAGAACTTGAAAATCAAAAAGAAAAGCTTGTAATCACGATGAAGGATGAGACAAAAAGCCGGAAGCTTCATGAAGATGAATTGAAAAAATTATCTAAAGAATTGGAAAATCTAAAAATTACAATCCGCTTGGACACGTCGGCGAAGGTTTACAAAAAATATAAGCACAAAACTCGTCCCTTTAGAATTGAGATTGATGCAGATAAATTTCACATTGAAATTCCTGAAATAGATAAAATCGACATTCCGAATATCGATTCAATTTTAATGAACATTGATATAGCGAGAAATAAAATCCATTCGTTCAAATTTAAAACGCCTGGAGAATTAAAACATCCTTCGAAGGAATTCAAGTTCGATTTTGAAGTACTTGGTGATTCTTTGAAGAAATTGGAAATGCAAATACCTATCTGGTTAGAATGGGAATTGGCTAAAGATTCTCTTAAAAAGTTTAAAATGGAAATCAATGGACTTGATACTTTAATTAAGAAAAACTTAGATGGATTTAATAGTCGAGATTGGGAAAAATTCGGAAGGCAAATGGATTCCTTAGGTAAATACTTTGAATTTAAATTCGATGGAAAAGATTTCGATAAAGAGGAATTCAAAGAACAGATGGAAAAATTCAAAGAGCAGATAGAAAAGCTGAAGTACGAATATCGTTACGAACTAAAGCCGAAAGAGAAAAAGAAAAAACCGGAAGAGATTTAGAGAGGCCGACCACAAAGGCGGTCGAATGCTGTCTCCGGCTGATCGGTGACAGCTTATAATGAGCATGATAATACTCACACCAAAATCCTTTTGAGAAAAGAAATTTTTTAGTAGCAATCTGGGAAACAATTTAGCATATATCATTTCTGCACTTTTGTAAAAGAGAGTCCGTACAAGTTTGATCAGAGCAGGAAAAAGCTTACAATTTAAATTGAATTCAAATGGAATTATAACAAATTGTTAATGACTTTTATCCGGAATGTATTCCAAAATTTCTCCTGGCTGGCACTCAAGTTCTCTACAAATCGCGTCCAATGTCGAAAATCGAATTGCTTTTGCCTTTTCTGTTTTAAGGATGGATAGGTTTGACATAGTGATTTGCACTCTTTCGGCTAGCTCAGTTAACGATATTTTTCTCTTAGCCATCATAACGTCAAGGTTTACTCTAATCATTTTACTACCTCATACAGTTAAATCAGATTCTTGTTTAAGCTTTGCTGCTTTAATAATTAGTTCTCCAATTACTAGAATGAATAAAGCAATGATTAAGTATGGATTAAACACGATGGCTATTAACATGGAAATCTTTGCTAATAAACTCATTGTAAGAGAAACAGATGGTGATAAGTCAGGA
>CAZNDS010000134.1:0-2814 GCA_964571865.1 uncultured Ignavibacteriaceae bacterium
AAATTGAAAATTTTATAATTAATAACAGACTTTATACTAAGAGGAGAAAAAATTGAAAATATTGGTTACTGGCGGAGCTGGATTTATCGGCTCTAATGTTGCAGACGCTTTCATAGATGCGGGACATGATGTAATAATTGTAGATAATCTCTCGACCGGACAGCTTTCAAACATAAATCCAAAAGCAAAATTTATCCAAAAAAGTATTACTGATGATTTAAGCGATTTATTTGATAAAGAAAAATTTGACATCGTTAATCATCATGCAGCTCAAATTGATGTACGCAAGTCAGTTTCCGATCCAATCTTTGATGCAAATATTAATATTCTTGGGAGTCTTAATCTTCTCCAAAATTGCGTTAACTTTAAAGTGAAAAAATTTATGTTTGCATCGACTGGTGGAGCTGTTTACGGTGAGCAAGAATATTTCCCAGCAGATGAACTTCACAAGGCACAACCTTGTTCTCCCTACGGCATTTCAAAACTTTCCATTGAGAAATATTTATTCTTCTATAATCAAACCTATGATTTGAATTATACAATTCTCCGATATGCAAATATTTACGGACCGCGTCAAAATCCGCTTGGTGAAGCCGGTGTTATTTCAATCTTTCTTGATAAAATTTTAGCAAATCAACAGCCAATAATTAATGGTGATGGAAACCAAACTCGTGACTATGTATTTGTTAAAGATGTTGTCGATGCAAATCTTTTAACTTTGGAAGACAAAGTTTCAGAGACCTACAATGTGGGAACAGCAATCGAAACGAATGTGAATCAATTAATTAACTTGATAAACGACAACTTTGAAAATAAAATTAAAGAAGTGCACGGAGAAGCTAAAGCCGGCGAACAGCTCCGCAGTGTAATTACTTCAGAGAAAATGTTTAATAAATTCCAATGGAAACCAGCTACAAAGTTATCAGATGGGATCAAAGCGACTGTTGAATATTTTAAAATATTAAAAGCAAATGCAGAATAACGGATTGTTAGAGAAAATATTTAATGGAGAAAGAAGATCCGTTTCACGCGCACTATCTGAAGTGGAAAATTCTACAACATCGGGTGAAAAACTTCTTGAGGGAATCGCATCCCGGATTGGATATTCCTACCGCATTGGAATTACTGGACCTCCTGGAGCAGGTAAAAGTTCTCTCACTAATCAATTAACAAAACTTCTCGTTGAGAAGGAATTTAAAGTTGGTATTGTTGCTGTCGATCCAACATCTCCATTTACTGGTGGTGCATTACTTGGTGATAGAGTCCGAATGAGTGAAATCAGTACTAACCAGAACGTTTTTATTCGAAGTATGGCTTCGCGAGGAAGTCTTGGGGGTTTGAGTCAAAAAGCATCAGATGCAGGTGATATTTTCGATGCAGCTCAATTTGACTATACGATTTTTGAAACAGTTGGCGTCGGTCAATCAGAACTTGATGTCGCTAAATCTGTCGATACAACCATAGTAGTTCTTGTTCCTGAATCAGGCGACTCGATTCAAGCAATGAAAGCCGGCTTAATGGAAATCAGTGATGTATTTGTAATAAATAAATCCGATCGGATTGGTGCAGATCAAGCTGTTACTGCTCTGCAAGTCATTCTTTCTATGCGAGATCATGATAAAAATACTTGGATTCCCCCAATAGTGAAAACAATTGCTTCTGAAAACAAGGGGATCGATTTATTATTCGAACAGATATTAAACCATCGCAAATTTCTTACAGAACAAAAATTATTTGAACTGAGAAGACTTGAGAGATTAAGAAATAAAATTAAAGATCTAGTTGTTAGTAATTTGAGAAAGGAATTTTGGAACTCCGACCGTAAATCAATTTTAGAATCTAAAGTGCAAAATGTATTAGAGGGGAAAGCGTCTCCTGCAAAAGTCGTTAAAGAGTTAATCGACGACTTCAAATCATCTGTAATTTATTAGAGGATAATATGTTTGAACTTAAGTTAAACGAGCAGCAGTTATTGATCCAGCAAACCATTCGTGAATTTGCAGAATACGAAATTCGTCCTGTAGTATTGAAGTACGATGAGTCTCAGGAATTCCCGATTGATATTTTTCAAAAGTTGGGTGAAATGGGTTTTATGGGAATTCTTGTTCCTGAAGAATACGGCGGAAGCGGATTGGGATACATAGAATACGCACTGATCGTTGAAGAATTAGCGAAAGTTGATCCTTCAGTCGCTCTTTCACTTGCAGCCCACAATGGGCTTTGCACAAATCATATTTTATTATTCGGAAATGAATCACAAAAGAAGAAATATTTACCTGAACTCGCATCCGGAAAGAAAATTGGTACTTGGTGCCTAACTGAAGCAGTTTCAGGTAGCGACGCAGCAAGTTTAATAACATTTGCGGATAAAAAGAAAGATAAATTCGTCATCAATGGCAGCAAGACTTTTGCAACGCATGGCACGGTCGGTGAGATTGCTGTTATCATTGCAAAAACGGATAAGGAGAAGCAGAAAAAAAATATCTCTGCTTTTATTGCTGAAAAAAACTATCCAGGTTACATTGTTGGCAAAAAAGAAAACAAACTCGGATGCAGAGCGAGCGATACGACGCAGCTCACATTTGAGAATTTAGAAATTCCATTTGAAAATTTACTCGGTGAAGAGGGTGAAGGTTTTCATAACGCTCTAACCGTTCTGGAGGGCGGAAGAATTTCTATCGCTGCGATGGCGCTTGGGCTCGCTGAAGGAGCTTATGAATCCTCTGTAAAATATGCAAAAGAAAGAGTTCAATTTAAGAGAACACTTTCAGAATTTCAGGCGATCCAATTTAAATTAGCCGACATGAAGACTGC
>CAZNDS010000134.1:2824-7704 GCA_964571865.1 uncultured Ignavibacteriaceae bacterium
TCAAGATTATTAGTTTACCGCGCTGCTTGGATGAAAGATACTGGTCAGCCAATCAATTTAAGAGCATCCCAAGCAAAGTTATTCGCAAGTGAAGCAGCAGTGAAGATAACCGAGCAAGCGATTCAAATTCATGGAGGATACGGATTTACTAAAGACTTTCCTGTGGAAAAATTTTATCGAGATGTTAAATTAACAACAATCGGTGAAGGAACATCTGAAATTCAAAGAATAATAATCTCCAGAAGCATCTTGGAATCTTTATGAAAAAATTAAAAAAAATTCTGAAAGATGAAGCTTTTTTCCAAAGGGAGGATCATCATAAGAATCTACTAAGAATTATACATTCAAAAGAAGAAAAAATAAAATTAGGCGGAGGTAAATCGGCACTTGACTCGCATCTTAAAAAAGGTAAGATGTTTGTAAGAGACCGTATCAAGAAGCTGATCGATCCGAATTCAAAATTTTTTGAAATTGGAATATTTACCGGTCATGAAATGTATGACGATTATATTCCAGCAGCCGGAACAGTCATCGGAATTGGAAGAGTTTCAAGAAAGCTTTGCGTGATTGTTGCAAACGACGCTACGGTAAAAGCAGGCGCATGGTTTCCGATTACATGTAAGAAGAATCTCCGTGCTCAAGAAATATCAATCGAGAACAGACTTCCGATTATTTACCTTGTTGATAGCGCTGGAGTATTTCTTCCGATGCAGGAAGAAATATTTCCTGACAAGGAACATTTTGGAAGGATTTTTAGAAACAATGCCATTATGTCTGCAATGGGAATTCCTCAGATCTCGGCAATTATGGGTCCATGTGTTGCCGGCGGAGCGTATTTGCCAATCATGAGCGATGAAGCTTTGATAGTAGAAGGAACAGGAAGTGTTTTCTTAGCCGGTAGTCATTTAGTTAAAGCAGCAATCGGCGAAAATATTGATAATGAACTGCTTGGCGGTGCCGAGGTTCATTGCAGTATTAGTGGAGTGACTGACTATAAAGTAAAGAATGATGAAGAGTGTATCAAACAAATAAGAGGACTAGTCGACAAAATTTCAGGTCAAAAACTTGAAGGTTTCGAGCGAGTTGAACCTAAACTTCCGATTAATGCGCCAGCTGATGTACTTGGAATTCTTCCTACAGATACAACAAGTCCTTATGACATGTACGATGTGTTAAGCTGCATTGTTGACGATAGCGACATTGATGAATACAAAGAAAATTATGGTAAAACACTAATTACGTGTTATGCACGAATTGACGGCTGGGGAGTTGGAATTGTTGCGAATCAACGGCTGCCGGTTAAATCAAAATCGGGAGAAATCCAAATTGGCGGCGTTATTTATTCCGACAGTGCGGATAAGGCGACAAGATTTATTATGAACTGCAATCAGAAGAAAGTCCCGTTGATCTTTCTTCAGGATGTAACTGGATTTATGGTCGGCTCACGTGCTGAACATGGCGGGATAATTAAAGATGGCGCTAAATTAGTTAATGCGGTTGCAAACTGTGTCGTACCAAAATTTACTTTTATCGTTGGTAATAGTTATGGTGCAGGCAATTACGGAATGTGCGGCAAAGCATATGATCCTCGATTAATCTTCTCTTTCCCTAATTCTTTGATAGCTGTTATGGGTGGTGCGCAAGCGAGCAACACATTGTTGAACATCAAAGTGAATCAACTTGCAAAAGAAGGGAAAAAAATTTCCGAAGAAGAAAAACAAAAACTACTAAACGAAATCCAAACTCAGTATGATGAGCACAGTCAACCGATTTATGCAGCATCAAGGTTGTGGGTTGATGGAATTGTTAATCCAAGTGAAGTGCGTGAAATAGTTTCCCTCGGGATAGATATTGCGAATCACTCTCCCATTACTAAACCATTCATAACTGGTGTAATCCAAACTTGAGATATTTAACACTCATCTTTGTATTCCTAAGTTCTACATCTATATTAAGTCAAAATAAAGACATGTTTTTTTTCGGTGGAAAAGTTATCGAATATGCAGCTTCCCTCGATTATGAGTTCTGCCAATCACATCCTGAAAAATTCCTCGATTCTATTTTTAATTACTCATTAGAACTCTCCAATGGAAATATATCGGACGCTTTGCTTTTCTGCAGCGTGGGTACAGTTCCCTATTCTGACTTTTCAATAAAAATACCACTCTTAAATTTTCCAATAAAAGTTTTTATATTTAATCAAATAAGCGAGCTTGATTTTGAAAAAATGATAAGAAATTTGCCGAGAAAGATATTTGTAGATTCTCCTCAGGATGATTTTGGTGACAAAGACAAAATCACACATATTTTCTCATCAGCTTTCTGGTCTTATGTAATAAATGAAAATGCAGCTTATGCCCTCAGTACACTTATAGAACATTTTGAAGAAGGATTTAAAATTCAATCGATTGTAGATAAAAGAGATCTCGCCGCAAATCAAATTGGAATAAAATTCGGTTCAATTTTAACGGAACGATTAATAATGCCGAGTGAGATTATTTCAAAAGATAAGAGTTTAGTTTATGGAAAAGATTTTAATAATTGACGACGACAAAAATATTTGCGAATCAGTAAAAATGATTCTCGAATATGAGAAATATTCAGTTGACATTGCCCATGATGCTTTCGAAGGCATGCAGAAAATTAAAACTGAAAATTATAGCGCAATCTTTCTCGATATAAAAATGCCCGGGATGGATGGACTTGAAGCAATTGGCAAACTCCGTGAGATCAACGACACTACTCAGATAATTATGATCTCCGCGCATGCAAGTCTTGGTAATGCAATCGAAGCTACAAAAAAAGGGGCGTTCGACTTCATTGAAAAACCGATTGACCGCGAAAAACTTATTATAACAGCTCGAAATGCCGTTAATCAAACCGAACTACTTTTCAGCAATAAAATGCTCAAAGAAAAAGTCGAAGGCAAAGTTGAAATCATTGGAAACAGCAAAGCAATCTCTGATATTTTAGAAGTTATTAAAAAAGTTGCGGCAACAAATTCGCGAGTATTTATTATTGGCGATAATGGAACGGGGAAGGAATTAGTTGCAAAAGCAATTCATCAGCAAAGTACAAGAAGAGATAAGCAGTTTGTTGAAGTGAATTGTGCTGCAATCCCTAATGAATTAATTGAATCAGAATTATTCGGACACGAAAAAGGTTCTTTCACCGGTGCCACTTCTCAACGGATCGGGAAATTTGAGCAAGCTAACAACGGCACTCTTTTTCTGGATGAAATTGGAGATATGTCGCTGAGTGCCCAGGCGAAAGTTTTGCGGAGTATTGAAGATGGGTCTATTGAACGGGTTGGTGGTAAAAACAAAATTCCGGTAGATGTCCGAATTGTTTCCGCAACAAATAAAGACTTGCAGAAAGAAATATCTGAAAACAAATTCCGTGAAGATTTGTATCATAGATTAAATGTGATCCCAATTCATGTTCCACCGTTGCGCGACCGGAAAGAAGATATCCCCATTCTCATTGAACACTTTGCTAAATTGATTAGCATAGAGAATAAATTCCCTGAACGTAAATTTTCCGATGATGCTATTCAATTTCTGGTAAATCAGGAATGGAAGGGTAATGTCCGTGAATTAAGAAATTTGATAGAACGAATTCTAATCATGAACTCAAGTTCAGTTTATAAATTGGACGATGTTAAGTCTCAGATAATAA
Source organism: uncultured Ignavibacteriaceae bacterium (assembly GCA_964571865.1). Lineage (GTDB taxonomy): Bacteria > Bacteroidota > Ignavibacteria > Ch128b > Ch128b > JAHJVF01. The sequence goes on from CAZNDS010000134.1 coordinate 6,503, forward strand.
TTTATACAAAAGAATCTTCAGGTTTAGAATATTCGATGGACTCTTTTCAGGATTTCAAAGATGCATCTGAGAGAGTGTTCATTGTTAAGAAATTAAATGAGAATAACTGGAATATAAGCCGTACGGCAGAAATTCTGGGGATACAACGAAGCCATTTATATAATAAAATTAAAAAATACGGAATCGAAAAGGAGGAAAAATGAAAGAGTGTATTTTTTGCAAGATCATTCAAAAAGAAATCCCATCAACAGTTGTTTTTGAAAACGATTCGATTGTCGGATTTAATGATATCAATCCGATTGCACCTCATCATGTTCTTTTCGTACCTAAGAAACACATCGAAAAAATGGATGATCTTACCCCGAATGATCATTCAACCATCGGCGAACTCGTTTTTCGCGCAAAAGAGTACGCTAAAAAACTAAATATAACTGAGTCTGGTTATAGATTGATTTTTAACAATGGGAAAGATGCCGGGCAGGCTGTTTTTCATATTCACTTGCATTTGATCGGGGGGAGAGTGATGGCATGGCCTCCGGGTTGATCATTAATTTTCATTTAATTCGTTAATTATTGAAAAGATATTTAGTTTTTTCTTTAATATTCTTTTAATTATTTTATGAGTGTAATTATAATAAGTTTTACATTAAAAGGAATTTAATATGGAGAGTCATGTTCAAATAAAGCTTAAACTTGATAAGAAATTGAGTCGTGATTTGAAAAAGAAAGCAAAAATTCTTGGTACATCGACCGATAAGTTTATTATAGATGCCGTTCATTCAAAAATTCAAAGTCTTGATTTAGATGAAATTCATCCGGAAGTCTTAAAAATAATAGGTATTGTTCATTCTAATAAATCTTATAATGAATTAATACAAGACGTTGTTAAAGAAAAAATTCAGCGTTATGAAAGTATTAATTGATACTAATGTTTTTCAAGAAATGACATATCTCGAAAATTTGTTAGCATTGTTAAGATATATAATTTCTTCAACAAACATTTTAATAAACCCTGAATCTTACTTGGCTCTCACTGAAACTGAAAAAATGTTGAATCTTGAAGAAAATGAAGTTAAATTATTTGCGTCAAATGACTAACATTATAAATAATCCGTTAGCCAACGGACAATATTGCGTTATTACAGATGTTATATGCCATTTGCCCGTCAATGAATCATAGGAGATCACAATGGAAGAACTAA
>CAZNDS010000135.1:0-3307 GCA_964571865.1 uncultured Ignavibacteriaceae bacterium
GCTGAACTTCTGTGTCAAAACGAGGCAAATCCGGTCCATATTTTTTCGCGCAAATAATTGCAAAGGTAACATTTATCGAATCGCCTGGATTAATTCTCGAAAACGGTCCCGTGCTAATCATGACAGAACGATTACTCGGTGTTGTTCGTAATGGATCAATTCGGTTTTTTGTCAACGATTGAGACATTTTATTATATCTCTGATTATCATCCTGCGGAGCGAAATAAATTGGATCAGAAGTATTTCTAAACTGCCAGGATTGAAAATAGGCTGAATCATTTCTTGGGTTTGATCCTAATAACTTAATACCCAAGTAACTGTCACTAAAACCGGGATCGCCGTCAAAATCAAATTCATACGCCATCCTCATACTGTCAATATATCCGTTGCCACCGTGAGCATAAAACGGTCCGCCTGTTCTTGGTGAAGTAACATTCGTGTTACGGACAACAGCATCCGTCCATAAACTGACATAAACACTGTCAATCCTTTTTGACGACACATTTTTGACCCAATAGTTCATTATCACAAAGAAATCCGCAAACGGAAAATTCCAAGCATAAGATTCCTGTCTTACAGCAATTCCTAAAGGCAAATGATCGGGGATTGGTTCACCGCTCGATAATCTAGTACTTGTATCTGCGAACTCAGCGACAAAATCTTGATGGCTGATCGCTTCGGGTCTATAATACTTTGAATTAAGCAGGGAAGATTTTGGAATTACATAATTATCAGGGTGATTTGTGAATTCAAATCCACCTCCACGTGCAGCGACAGTAGAAGCATCAACCGCAGCAGTGGTGACTTTTACTTGTCCATCGACAATTCCACCGACCCACAAACCTCCATCGAACAAATGTTCTATTCCGCTCCCCTTAGGATATTCGCAGCTTGGCTGTGAAGGCCAAAGTGTAAATCCATGTCCGTACATCCCGAAGTTTGTTATAGTGAGTCCAATGTTCCCAACATTGGTGAACTTCGAGTTATCATCTTTTAATACTTTTGATAACTTTTGAGAATCATCATTAGGGATGAAACCAAGTGAAAAAATTATGAAAGGAACCAAGAAGAATTTAATTTTCATAACAATAAGTTTTTATTTAATACTTTCTCACACTAAATGAATATAGAAAAGCCAATAATCTTAATCAATGAATAACATCATTCGAGCCACCTGTCGGATTCGAACCAACGACCTGCTCATTACGAATGAGCTGCTCTACCAGCTGAGCTAAGGTGGCTTATCAATGAAAGATGGATAATGGTTGATGGATGATGGAAATTAATTGATAATAACCATCACACATAAAACATCAACCATCAAAAATATTCCCTATCGATTCTTTTTCTTATGCCGATTCTTTCGGAGGCGTTTCTTCCTCTTATGAGTCGACATTTTATGTCTTTTTCGTTTTTTGCCTGACGGCATGTTATCTCCTTAATTATTTTTCAATGTGTTTTTAATAATTCGCTTGCTCTGTGTCCAATATCAGTATGCTCGCCCAGTGCGATACATTTTTCTAACCATTCCTTAGCCTTTTGAACATTTCCTTTTGATAGATTTACGACTCCAAGATTCAAATGAGCAATTTGATGCTTTGGTGATTTTTTAATCGATGCTAAAAAAATCTCTTCAGCTTTTTCATAGTTTTTTAGTTCGAAGTAACAAACTCCCATGTCAACTCTCGCATCAGTATCATTCGGTTCCAGCTCTAAATACAGCTCATAATTTTTAATCGATTTGTCAAATAAGCCTGCATCATGAGTGAGATTTGCCAGCCGAAGCAATTTCTGCGCATTCTTGTTGTCTTGCTCAACTTCTTTTTCTAACTGATTAATCTCATTAAAATTTGAAAGATCAATTTGCTGCTGTGGTGCTTGAGGAATATTCTGCACTGTAGTTGGGACATTATTCTTCTCACTATAAACTAACAGAATGAAAATTCCAATAACTATTGCTGCAACAATAATTGAAATTATTTTCCATGATTCTATACTTTTCTCGGCAGCTTGGAGACTTCCTAGGTTCACACTTTTTTTTACATTTTCTTTTTTGGGCTTTGTTTCGAGGCTTCGCGTATCACTGATTGTTACGTCACTCACAAAAACTTCTTCATCTCCTATAAAGGGAAAACCACAATAAGAACAGGATCTTTCGGAATAAAAATTTTCCTCTCCACACTCACGACATTTTTTAAAAGATTTTTGAATCGTTGTTGGTTGACTGGATTCCTTAAAAATTTTCGTTCCACATTCTCGACAAAATTTATCAATTGTTGATATTTTAACACCACATTCCGGGCACAAACTCACTTAATTACTTCTCCGATACTTTATTTAATTTCATTCCTTTATCCACAATGGCTTTAAATTCTTTCGAGAATTTAAAAGTAGGTACAAAGTGTTCGGGTACAAACACTTGCTGTCCAGATTTTGGATTACGAGCCATTCTTGAATTTTTCTTTTTCACTTTGAAAGTTCCGAAACCGCGAATCTCGATTCCGTGCCCTTCCTTTAATGCAATAATTACAGTGCTGAAAAATCCTTCGACTACTGCTTCTGTCTCAAGTTTCGTTAAGCCGGTGCCTTCCGCAACTCGATCGACAATATCAGCTTTTGTCATTTTATTTACTCCTAAAAATTTAACCGAAATCTACCTATAGGCAGACCATTTTTGATAATTTCGTATGATTAGATATTATCGAGAATCTATAACTTATTTAATTATAACAAGTTAGACGGCACAAAAATAAGTAAGCAAAAGGTGATTGTCAATTAAAATCAATTTTATTGATTTTAATTAATTAGATGAATTTATTTTGGAGTTCCAAAAACAGCAATAGAATAACAACAAGCTGCCGTTATCAATACAAGCAAGAAACCAAATTCAACTGAAAGAATAACTGCCAGAACTGTTGCGATAACACTCGCACATCCATTTATCCCCCACGCCCATGGAATAATTAATTCGCTCGATTGGGATGTTAATTTCAATCCAGTAGGAAAAGGGATGCCCATTAAGAACGCTATTGGGGAAATAATTAAAAAGGTTGTAAAAATCTTAGTAAATAAATTAAATTTTAAAGTTATAGAAATTACCTCATCAATTATTATTATATAGATCAGCATTAGCGCTACAATTATTAGAACCAGCCAAACCAAAGATTTGGATGTAAACTTCTTGTGTTCCGCAAAGAGACTCCCCACTCCAGAGAAACAGAGCATTGTGCCGACGATTATCGACGTTGAATAAATGTGATTCCCGAAATAGAAAATAAATTTATGTATAAAGACAATTTCAACTAGC
>CAZNDS010000135.1:3317-7575 GCA_964571865.1 uncultured Ignavibacteriaceae bacterium
AAAATAATATTGTTTTCAATTTTATTGATCTTTCTCCTTTTAGTCGGAGAAGTGGAAATAAAATTAAAATCACCGAAAGTAACAGTATAACAATAAAAGTCAGAACAACAATCACATAACCCAGTTCTATGAAAGGTAAAGCCCTATCACCAAAAAGTTTTGAAAGAATTGGAATGGATTTCCATCTTATGAAATTTGAAAAGTACGGTTTATCATCAGTTGGTGCGCTAACTTTGAATAGATAAATATCATCTAACTCATTCGTGTTGTTATTTACGATCATTTCTGATAAAGTGAAAACTGAAGTGTCCTGAAGGAAATTGTACTTATTTTTTTCATAATATTTTTCATCGGCTAATATTAGAGGATCAAATGACATTTCCCAACAGAATTTTTTAGTCTGTTCAATTTGATTCCGAACAAAATTCTTTTTTGAGATTAAAAACGTAATCATGCCCCAGTTCCGGATTGCAATTATGTGCCCTTCCATTTCCAAAATTGAATCTGCTTTGAGCATTTGAATAATAGTCGAAAGGATTTTCAGTGGAGCTCGAACTGGATAATCGAGCCAGGTACTAATCGAGATAATTCCATTGTTAGTAAGTCTTTCAAACATTTCTTGAAATGATTCGACTGTTAGAAGATACTCATCCTGCATCGCGTACAGTCCAGAAGAACCTCCAAATTTTTCGATAACAGGTAGAACTATTAAATCAAATTTTTCAGAAGTATTTGCCAAATAAGCTCTTGGATCTTGTGAGATGACTTCAACATTTGAACGTAAATAGATTGAGTCAGTCTGCACTGCTAAAGATGATATCATCAATCGAACAAGAGACTCATTTGGTTCGACCGCAATAATCTTTTCGGCGTGAGAAGTCAAGGCATGAGAAATGTTTGAACCTGCTCCAGGTTTAACTATCAAAATCGTTTTTGGCTGAATTAATCTATAAGCTATTTCTTGAGTTGTATATTTAAAATATCGCTTGTCTACAGAATCCTTCCCATCGCTAAACGTTCCGATAAAATCACCATTATTAAAAATTGCATTCGTAGTCTCGATTTCATTTTGGAAGTGCAAGCTTAATCCCGGTGCGCTTCTTATCCCTTCTGCTGAAACTACATTGATTAGACCATAAGGACTTGCTTCAGTTAATTCGATTTTACCATTAGGTAAATTAAGTGTCTTATTTAGACTTTTATATTCTGAAATCTCAAGCTCAATCGGATTTAAATACAATCCCAGGGAAATAGTTAATGTAATCAGTCCAAAAGAAATTAAAATTTTTCTTCGTCGCACCGGGATAACTAAAAAACCTCCAGCAATTGAAATCCATGAAACAACAACAGGTATATCGATTGGAAGAAAATTCCACATCAATATCATCGCAGCAATACCTCCGCAAGCCGAACCGACTAAATTAAAAAAATATAGTTTACCAATTCTCTCAACATGTTTTACGAAAACCACACCAATTCCCAACGCACCGCAAAAAAATGGAAGGAAATATATTAAGAATGTTGCTATTAATAACAGCAATTGCTCACCATCCACAAAAAGTAAAAATGAATCGAATGTTCCCACCAAATTATTGGAAAGAAAAATAGCTGTCGAGCTTGTCAATCCACTACTGAAGAGCGCAACTGGAATCACTAAGTCTGAATTTGATATTATTTTCTCACGAAATATTGAAATAACAGTACCACTCGCTCCAAAACCAAGCAAAGCAATTGAAATAATCATGTAAGCGTAATGGTACCACTGAACAATTGCAAGAATTTGAATCAGAGACAATTGAAGTGCAATAAGGGATACCGAAATTAAAAAAAGCGAAATGTAAAGGCGATAGCCAAGAGATTCTATATTTTCACTTCCCTCTCAGAAACGGAACAAACCTGACATGCATTAGATTTTTTGTAAAAATCTTTTCCCCTTTTTTCTCTACGAGCACTAGCGATTGAACGAGAAAAGGCGAACCAACCGGGATGATCATTTTTCCGCCATCTTTTAACTGCTTGATTAATGGAGGAGGAACGAATTCCGAAGCAGCTGTTACTACTATCGCATCAAAAGGAGAATATTTTTCCCATCCAAAATAACCGTCAGCATTTTTAGTCAATATATTCTTATAACCTAATTTTTGCAGAGTTTCATTTGAGGAATTATGAAGCTCAGAAATTATTTCAATCGTGAAAACACTGTCAACTATCTCTGCGAGTATGGCTGCTTGATAACCCGAACCAGTTCCAATCTCAAGCACTTTATGATTTTTCTTCGGTTGGATTACTTCGGTCATATATCCAACAATAAATGGTTGAGAGATTGTCTGTCCGTAACCGATTGGAACGGGTCCATCATCGTAAGCGTCATCAATGCGATTCTTGGGAACGAATTTGTGACGCGGTACAATCCTCATCGCGTTCAAAACAGATTTCTCGAAAACACCTCGTGCTTCGATTTGGAGACGCACCATCCTTTCTCTTTTTGATTTATAAGGATCGTCTTTTTGAAATGAGATATTAGATGTTATTCCCAAACACAATGCGGCTAAGAACAGAGCTGACGTATGTATACTTAATCTTAACATTCATTCAAACTTCATTCCGTAGGCAATATAAAAGGAGTATAAGTTTAGTGCAACAATAATCGGATGATCAGCGAATTGAGAAAAATGGACTGTAAGTTGTGTCCAACGGATTTTGCAAATTCGTTAACTTAATTCTATACAAATTAGAACTTGCTAAATGCTCCGGCACTTCCCAAAGATAAGAGCCGTCATCAAATGTTTCAGAAGCAATTGTAAGTTTGTGGGTGTGTTTGCGATACAAATCAATAGAGAGTGAATTTGCTTCCGATGATTTTACCCATCGAATTTCTTTTAAGGAATTATAATTCCAAACCTCTGAATATTTAGGCGAGGTGATCTGGAGAAATGTTTGTTCAATTTTTGGTGGAATGAGAATAGTGTTATTGGTTATATTTTCATTCTCTCTGCAGGAAAGGAGGATTAGAAGCAGAGAAAAAACAAGGTGACTATTAATGACCGATATATATTTTGTCCTCTTTTTCATTGTGCATTATGAATCGTAAATGATTCTATTATTAGTCGGGGAGACAGTCCGTCAACCGACGGAGAACCTGCGACTTCTTATTTTCGTCGGGGAGACAGGATTCGAACCTGCGACTTCTTGGTCCCAAACCAAGCGCTCTAGCCGGGCTGAGCTACTCCCCGTACTTTACAACATAAAATCGGATTTCAAAAATAAACTTTTGTACCTGTAATGTCAATTAGTGATCCATAATTTCGCAAATCATTATTTATTCATATTTTTACAAAAATATTTTCCCAAAATGTCACTTTCACTTTTTCTTACTAATAAATATTTGCGCTCTAAGAAAGACTCCCGATTTATTTCGGTTATCTCTCTTATTACAATTATTGGAATCGCGCTTGGAGTGACTGTTGTAGTTATCGCTTTGACTGTGCTAGATGGATTTGAAAAGGTTGTTTCCGAGAAAATTGTTGACATGAATTCACATATTAAAATAACCAGTTTCGGTAACCGCAACCTTCCCCCGCCAAATGAAGTTATCCCGTTTCTTAATAAAAAAATGGGAAGTGAATTCCAAAACATTGAACCTTTCGTTTCTAAATTGGCAATTATAAAATCTAAAAAAAGAACTGAAGGAATTACTGTAAACGGAATACTTAATAATTCTTCAGATATCGAGTTAAAAAATTTTATAATAAGTGGCAATTTAGATCTTCAATTTGACTCAACGTCCTTGCCTTCTATTTTAGTGGGAAAAATTTTAGCGGAAAAACTATTTATTAAAGTTGATGATGTGATAACAATTTTTGCTTTGAAGAAGGATGAAATGCCGACTTTTGATAATCCTCCGGCAATACAGCAGTTTATAGTAAAAGGGATTTATGAAAGCGGAATGTCTGAATATGACGACTTAAATGCCTTCATAAATATTTCATTGTCACAGGAAATTTTTGGTATGGATAAATCGGTTTCCGGATACAATATAAAGGTCAATAATCTTGCCATCATTAATTCTATTTCAGAAAAACTTCAGGACGAATTAAGCTATCCGTTTTATGTAAGAACAATCTACCAGATTCATCAAAATATTTTTACTTGGCTGGAACTTCAGAAAAAGCCGATTCCGATAATACTCGGATTAATAATATTTGTTGCTGTATTCAACATTATCGGCACAATGTTGATGATTGTGCTCGAAAGAACA
>CAZNDS010000136.1:0-212 GCA_964571865.1 uncultured Ignavibacteriaceae bacterium
TTACAATAAATCTCTCTTGGATTTTATTCTTTTACTTTAGAGTTGAAGCTGATTGGTTTGAGTTAGTTTTCCGTCCGGAGTTTTTACTTCCGATGTTTGTTGTTTACGTATACTGGTTTTTGATTTTTATTTTTGTCGGTATGTACCGTACATGGTTTGCTGCATCTCGATTTGACGAATTAACGACTCTCTTTAAATCTTCCTTCTTCGGT
>CAZNDS010000136.1:222-7551 GCA_964571865.1 uncultured Ignavibacteriaceae bacterium
ATGAATTAGAAAAACGGGATTTTGTTCTTTTTGATTTTTGTCGACGATGCGATGCATCAAGTAAGTTCGACTCAGCGGTTTGTTATTCTTCTTTACTGGGGAATATTTTTACTGCTCGTCGGCGGCGGAAGATTGTTTATTAGAAGTCTTCAGCGGCAATTATTAGTTAAAGGAATTGGAAGGCGAAAAACCTTGATCGTCGGATTCAATGAGAGAGCGAGAAATATTTATGACCAAATCGAACACTATCGTGCATTAGGTTTGGATGTCGAAGGTTTTATCTCGCTCGATAATCAATCGGGGGAATCTTACAAAACCAAACAAGTAATTGCGAAAGTTGGTGAGATTGAAAGTATTATTGTAAAAAATCAAATTGAAGAAATAATTATTGCACTCGATCATCATGAGCACGAACAAATGCTCGAAGTTGTTGCAAAGTGTGATATTAAAGGTGTTAGTATCAAGATCGTTCCCGACCTGTACGAAATCATAAGCGGACAAGCTAGAACAAATCAGCTGTATGGATTCCCACTGATCGAAATAATGCCTGAGCTTATGCCGGTTTGGGAACAAAAAATTAAAAGAGCTATAGATCTTATTGTTTCGACATTGATTCTCATAATAACGTCTCCGGTTTTAATTTTTGTTTCAATTGCAATCAAGCTTGAATCTAAAGGTCCGGTTTTCTATAAACAAATTCGTGTCGGAAAAGATGGAAAGGAATTTAAAGTGTATAAATTTCGTTCCATGTATGAGGATGCGGAAAAGCATTCCGGTCCGGTTTGGTCTCAAAAAAATGATCCAAGAATTACAAAAGTTGGACGATTTATTCGCACAGTTCGACTTGATGAAGTGCCTCAATTCATTAATGTTTTTCAAGGGCATATGAGTTTGGTTGGTCCAAGACCTGAGAGACCATTTTTCGTTGAAAAACTTTCTCATGAAATTCCACTGTATAAAAGAAGATTAAAAGTCAGACCTGGAATTACCGGATGGGCGCAAGTCAAGCATAAATATGACGAAAACATTGAAGATGTAAAGAAGAAATTGCATTATGACCTTTATTACATAGAAAATATTTCTTTAAGAATGGATTTTAAAATTTTATTCAGAACAATTTTTGTTGTTCTATTCGGGAAAGGACATTATGATAATTGATAATGAATTATAAAAGAGATCACATAACATTACAATAGAGGAAAGTCAGAATGAATATTCAGATGGTTGATCTGAAACGACAGTATCAAAAAATAAAATCAGAGATTGATGATGCAATAACCGATGTACTCAATTCAACGCAATTCATCGGTGGGAAACATGTTTTAGAATTTGAGCGTGAATGTGCAGAATATCTCGACGTTAAATATGCTGCGTCGTGTGCCAATGGAACAGATGCCCTGCAAATTGCAATCATGGCACTTGGAATTGGAAACGGTGATGAAGTGATCACAACTCCATTTACTTTTGTGGCGACAACCGAAATGATTGCATTAACAGGAGCGCAACCGGTATACGTTGATATTGATGAAAAAAGTTTTAACATAAATCCTAATAAAATTAAGGAGAAGATCACAGCTCGTACCAAAGCAATTCTTCCGGTCCATCTTTATGGGAACCCCGCGGAGATGGATGAAATTTGTGCAATTGCCAAAGAACATAATCTATTTGTCATAGAAGATTCTGCTCAAGCGTTTGGTTCAGAGTATAAAGGGAAAAAAATCTGCAGCTTCGGTGATATTGCATGTATCAGTTTTTTTCCAAGTAAAAACTTGGGATGTTATGGCGATGGAGGAATGGTTGCGGTTAACTCCGAAGAGATTTATAAGAAAGTGAAAATGATTGCTAATCATGGTTCTAAAGAGAGATATGTGCATGAAATTTTAGGAGTAAATAGTCGTCTCGATGCATTTCAAGCAGCAATTTTAAGAATTAAATTGAAATACATTGACCAATGGAACCAGAACAGAATCGATAATGCAAAAAAATATTCAGAGCGTTTGAAAAATATTAACGGGCTTATTGTTCCTGCATTCGAAAGTTATTCCAAGCATATATTCCATCAGTACACGCTTCGCGTTCCAAGAAGAGACGAGCTTCAAAATTATCTCAAAGAAAAAAACATCCCATCAATGATTTATTATCCTATCCCTTTGCATCTGCAGCCGGCATTTCGAATTTTTGCGGAAGGAGTAAATTTGCCGGTAACTAGTAAATTATCCAAAGAAGTCATTTCACTTCCCATGCATCCAGATTTATTGGAAGAAGAAATTAATTATATCACTAACTCAATAAAGGAATTTTATTCTTAATGGCTGAAGCACTTGTAATTATCCCTACTTACAATGAATCCGAAAATATCGCTAAGATAATTCCGGATATTTTGAAATTTACAAAAGGTGAAGTTGATATTGCGGTTGTGGATGATAATTCTCCTGATGGAACAGCTGATGTTGTTCGAAGTTTTCAAAAGGAAAATGAAAATATTATTTTAATCAACCGATTAAAAAAAGAAGGACTTGGCAAAGCTTATGTCGCTGGTTTTGAATTCGCATTGAAGAATGGTTATGAATTTATTTTCGAAATGGATGCGGATTATTCACACGATCCAAAAGAGATTAAAAATTTCCTAAAGAAAATAAGAGACTATGACTTAGTAATTGGTTCAAGATATGTTCAAGGAGTCAGAGTTTTAAATTGGCCATTACGAAGATTATTCCTCAGTGTGTTTGCTAATCTATACACTAAAATCATTACTGGAATGCCCATTTATGATGCAACCGGTGGATTCAAATGCTTCCGACGAAAAGTGCTTGAATCTATCAATCTGAAAAAAGTAAAATCGAATGGGTACGCTTTTCAGATTGAGATGAATTTTAAGGCATTTAAAAAAGGTTTTAAAATTACAGAAATGCCGATCGTTTTTGTTGATAGAATTAAAGGCCACTCCAAAATGAGCAGAAAGATTGTCTGGGAAGCCGCCTGGATGGTCTGGAAACTTAGGATAAAAAGTTTGTTCAACCTTCTTTAACAGGTTTAATTTGATCGACCTATCTATTATAATAGTCAACTACAACGTTAAAGCTTTTTTGCAGAATTGTTTGATATCAATTCAAAAAGGAGTTAATAACATATCACACGAAATTATTGTCGTTGATAATGCATCAGATGACGGTAGTGTTGAGTTTATTAAAAAGAATTTTCCAAAAGTTACTCTCATTGAAGCAAAAACTAATCTTGGTTTTAGTAAAGCAAACAATCTCGGCTTGCTTAAAGCCGCTGGAAAATATATCTGCTTGATCAATCCAGATACTCTGGTGCAAGAAAACACATTTGTTGAGATGGTCAAATTCTTTGAGTCGAATCCGGAAGCAGGTTTAGCCGGCTGTAAAATCCTAAATCCCGACGGTACATTTCAGCTTGCATGCCGAAGAAGTTTTCCGACACCATGGGTGGCGTTCACAAAGGTTATAGGATTGAGTAAACTCTTTCCCAAGTCCAAATTATTTTCCAAATACAATCTGACTTACTTAAATGAAAACGAAACTTATGAAGTTGATTCGGTCAGCGGTTCATTTATGTTTTTACGAAGAGCTGTGTATGAAAAAATAGGAGGGTTGGATGAAAAATTTTTCATGTATGGGGAAGACCTTGATTGGTGTTACCGTGTAAAAGCAAGCGGATACAAAGTTTTTTACCTTCACCTGACGCAAATTATTCACTACAAAGGAGAGAGTACCCGCCGCAGTAATCTGGATGAAATAAAAGTTTTTTACGATGCTATGCGTCTTTTTGTCAACAAACATTTTTCGACATCATTGCTTTTGGGAATTCTTCTGCAAGCAGCAATAAATATCAGAAGTTTTGCCGCTTTTGTTGGAAAACGGAAATTGATATTCACTGCCGTTTTTGTTGATGTGATTATTTTTAATTTAGCGTTATTGTTGAGTGAGGAATTGTACGTAGTTTTTTCCGACTTTGGCGGATTTCCTGATTATGCATATCCAATTGTTTTTATTGTACCTGCACTGATTTTTTTGCTGACAGCATTTTCACTTCAATGTTATGAAATAAAGAATCTTCCTGTTTCAAAATTATTGATTGCAATTTTTATAAGTTTTCTTTTTACAAGTACGCTTACATACTTCTTCAAAGATTATGCATTCAGTCGAGCTATCATTCTTATTCTTTATTTAATGCTTTCGGTACTGCTTCCGATGTGGAGAATAATTGTCAAAATTAGTTTCAAATATCCAAGAGCAAATCGGCGCTCACTCTTCGAAGCAGGGACTCTGATCGTCGGTACGAACGAATCTGCTGTCGAGCTTATCCGTAAATTGAAACGCTCGCATAATTTTTATTATGATATCATTGGTTTAATTGATCTTGATAGAAAAAGAATCGGTGATAAGATTTATGATGTGGAAATTATCGGTAGTATCGATGCCATAGGAAAAATAATTCGGGCAAAAAAAATCAATGAGGTTATTTTTGCAACGGACTTTCTTTCTTACCAAGATTTATTAAAAATTGTAGCTTCAAATCAAGGATTGAACACTCAGTTTCATCTTGTGGATAAGAACTATGATTTCATCATCGGGAAAAAAGATGTAATGGAGTTGGATGATTTGCCCTTAATTGAGATTGAGTATAATATTGCCCAACCGATTCATCGATTTATGAAGCGTGCTTTTGATCTTTTTGTTTCTGTTCCATTATTAATATTTACATATCCGATTGCATTCTTAATCAGGCTCATTTCGAATAAGAAAAATAAATTACTATATTTACCTCAGGTGTTCATAGGTAAGTACAGTCTTGTCGGAACTCCGCTGAATGGACTTGAAAGTAATATTTATCTTGGGAAATCTGGATTAACCGGTATTGTTCAAATAAATGAAAATAAAAATCTATCTGATGAAGAAATTGAACATATGAATATTTACTATGCAAGGAATCAAAATATTTGGTTAGATATTGAGATCATCATCAAACAGATACAAAATTTTATTAGGTGAGTTATGGCAAAGACAATTTTAGAATTTGAGAAACCAATCATTGAATTAGAATCAAAGATCTCCGAAATGAGAAAACTTTCCGAGACATTGGATATCAACGATGAAATCGGCGGGCTTGAAGAAAAAATAAATTTACTTCAGGATCAAATTTATGCAAATCTTTCCCGCTGGCAGATTGTTCAATTAGCGCGTCATCCAGAGAGACCATATACTTTGGATTATATTGAAAAGATGTCTACGAATTTTATCGAACTGCACGGAGACAGAACGTTCAGAGATGACAAAGCTGTCGTTGGTGGATTTGGAATGCTTGATGGAGAAACTGTAATGTTCATCGGGCAGCAGAAAGGACGGGATACGAAAAGCAATCTCTACAGAAATTTTGGAATGATGAATCCTGAAGGATATCGTAAAGCCTTGAGATTGATGAAACTCGCAGAAAAATTTGATAAACCTGTAATTACATTTCTTGATACACCTGGAGCTTATCCTGGGATTGAAGCCGAAGAAAGAGGACAGGCAGAAGCAATTGCAAGGAATCTACTTGAAATGTCACGACTTCGAGTTCCAATAATTGTTGTGATAATTGGAGAAGGAGCTTCGGGTGGTGCACTTGGAATTGGAATCGGTGACAAAGTGTTGATGCTCGAGTATTGCTGGTATTCTGTGATTTCCCCAGAGTCGTGTTCCAGCATCTTGTGGAGAAGCTGGGAATATAAAGAACAAGCTGCGGAATCCTTAAAATTAACAGCACGTGATCTGCTCGAGGTAAAAATCATTGATAAGATTATTCCAGAACCAAAAGGCGGAGCTCACCGAAGTCCCGATGAAGCTGCAATGATCTTAAAAAGAATTTTAATTACTGAGTTGAAAAAATTAAAGAAAATAAAAATAGACAAATTAATTTCTGATCGGATTGAAAAATTCGCAAACATGGGAGTTTTTTCAGAATAATGTTTTTCATTTTAGTATTTGCGATTATTTTAATCGCTGGTGTACTTATTTATTATGTCGTTGATGCAAAACAAAACGAGGTAGAACCAAGAGCCGTTGTTCCGGTCCATCGCGATGACACTTTAAATCGAAAAATGTTGAAACAAGCTCAAACATGTGTTGAGTCCGTTTTAACTGCATTCGACAAAGAGCTTGATTACTCGGATGGAAGCGTTCGAATTCTTGATCAAGTTATTGCAGACGGTTGGAAAGGGAAAAACATAAGCATGGCTTCTCGGGATAGAGTTGTTGCCACCTTTGGTGCTTATCTGGGTCAAACATTCATAAATAATTATGGAGGAATTTGGTACGAGCAGCCGCCTAAGGGATCGATGCCAATTGTTTTTGTGCCTAAAGCAAATTTTGAATTCTCACCATCAGAAATACTTCGCGAGAAATACTCTCGAATGAGTTTTTATGATATCAGTATTGCCTACGACGATGTTGTAAAACGATATAAACAAAAACTCGATGCTATCTACTAAAACACTCCTTCGCCCTCGTTATGCCGATACGGATCAAATGGGGATCGTTCACCATGCTAAATATTTTGAGTACTTCGAAATTGCACGAACAGATCTTCTTCGTACTGCTGGAGTATCCTATGCAGAATTGGAAGATAATGGTTTTTTACTTCCGTTGACAGATTGCTATGCGAGTTTCATCGTCCCAATCAAGTATGATGAACTAATTAGGATTGAAACAACTCTTGAAAAAATCCATACAGCTATCGTTCATTTGAAATATAATATTTTTCGAGACTCCGACAGTCAGCTTCTTTCGGAGGGTTATACAAAACATGGATTCGTTAGAAAAGAAACGATGAAGCCAATCCGTCCGCCGAGAATATATCTTGATACGTTGACAAATTATTTTAATAAAAAATGATCGACCCTTCATTCATTGCCCCTTTGATCAAGCTTGCAATTAGTGAAGATATTCGTGAGGGAGATATTACTTCCAAAGCTTGTATCGATTCAAATTTGATTGGTGAAGGAAAATTTCTCTGCAAAGAAGATGGTGTACTGGCGGGAATAGAAGTGATAGAATATTTTGTTAATACGCAACAGCCAAATGCAAGATTTCAATCTCAACGGCGAGATGGAGAAAAAATTTTTAAAGGAGAATATTTTGCAACCATCGAAGGGCATCTTCAAAAGCTTTTAACTTGCGAAAGGACAATGTTAAATTTTCTGCAGAGGATGAGCGGAGTCGCTACTCTAGCTAACAAGTTTGTCGAAATGGTTAAGGGAACAAACGCACGAATTCTCGATACACGTAAAACCATTCCAGGCTGGCGATATCTTGATAAGCTTGCAGT
>CAZNDS010000137.1:0-7442 GCA_964571865.1 uncultured Ignavibacteriaceae bacterium
ATAGTAATAAACTGCTAAAACTCACTCATTTTCTAATGACAAATCTGGGTTTAACGTTTGTTCTATCTGTAAATTCTGATCCATCCAACATGCGAAACATCTCGTTTATATGAATTATTATAGCCGCTGAATACGTTTTCGTCTTATGAAATTGCAATTCGAAACCCTTTTTTCTAAGTTTGTACACTCATATGTTGAATATTAGAGCAATTATCCCAGTAGCAGGTGTCGGAACAAGACTTAGACCGCACACTTACACACTTCCGAAAGTTTTACTTAACGTAGCCGGCAAACCAATTATTGCCCATATTATGGATAAAGTAACATCAGAGGGAATTGAGAAAGCAACTTTTATCGTCGGCTATCTCGGTGAGATGGTAGAAAAGTTCATCCGAGATAATTATCAAATTCAGTGTGATTTTATTTATCAAGAGGAACGTAAAGGACTTGGTCACGCAGTCTACATGGCTAAAGAAACTTTTGGCAACGATGAATTGCTGATAATCCTTGGCGATACTGTTTTTGATGTTGACTTAAAATCAATGCTCAGCTCGAAACATTCAGCACTTGGAGTTAAAAAAGTTGACGACCCAAGGAGATTTGGTGTCGCAGTTGTCAAAAATAATTTTATCGCACAGTTAGTTGAAAAACCCGAAACTCAAATCAGTAATCTTGCCATAGTCGGATTGTACTATGTGAAGAACTCAAAACTTCTTGAAAAGTCTCTTGATAATTTGATTTCATCGAACACATTAACTAAAGGTGAATATCAGCTTACTGATGCACTTGAACAAATGATTCAATCTGGTGAAAAATTCGAACCATTTAGTGTCGAAGGCTGGTACGATTGCGGGAAGCCTGAAACATTACTTGCAACAAACCATCATTTATTAAAGGTGCAAAATAATTTTAAAGAAGTTCCAGGTGTGCAAGTTATCCCTCCAGTATTCATTTCACCTAACAGCAAAATTTCGAATAGCATCATCGGACCCTACACAACAGTTAATGATGGAGCTGAAATTTCAAATTCGATTATAAAAAACAGCATAATTGGCTATAAAGCAACTGTGGAGAATTCAATGCTTCACGATTCAATCATTGGTAATAATTCTGTAATTAAAGGGCAGTACAAAAAGCTAAATACCGGTGATTCAAGCGAAATAGAGTTTTATTAATTAATGGAGATAAAATATGTCGTTCTTATTCACTTCTGAATCAGTTTCAGAAGGTCATCCCGATAAAGTATGTGATCAAATATCAGATGCCATTCTCGATTCGCTGATTGAAAAAGATCCAAAATCACGTGTTGCTTGCGAAACATTTGTAACCACTGGACTTGTTTTGGTCGGTGGAGAAATAACAACAAATGCTTATGTTGATGTGCAAGAAGTTGTTAGGAAGACTGTCAATGATATCGGTTATACAAGTGCTGATTATAAATTTGACGGCGATTCTTGTTCGGTTTTGAATGCAATTCATTCACAATCACCAGACATAGCAATGGGTGTTGATAAAGGAGGAGCTGGAGACCAAGGATTGATGTTCGGTTATGCAAATGATCAAACCCCGGAGTATATGCCAGCACCGATCGTGTATGCACACAAATTAGTCAAACGTCTTGCTCATATTCGTAAGTGGGAAAATGGATTAATGCCTTACTTGAGACCTGATTCCAAATCCCAAGTGACAATTCAATATGATGATGATAAAAATCTTGTTCGTGTAGATACAATAGTAATTTCAACTCAACATGACAAAGATGTTAAGCAATCAAAGATTAAAGAAGATGCAATTGAACAAGTAATTAAAAAAATTATCCCTCAACATCTTCTGGATAAAAAAACTAAATATCATGTGAATCCGACTGGTAGATTCGAAATTGGCGGACCACACGGTGACAGTGGATTAACAGGCAGAAAGATAATTGTCGATACTTATGGTGGTTATGCCCCACATGGAGGAGGCGCATTCAGTGGAAAAGATCCGTCAAAAGTTGATCGTAGTGCTACCTACGCTATGAGACACCTCGCTAAAAACATTGTTGCTGCGAAATTAGCCAGAGAGTGTTTAGTTCAAGTTGCTTATGCAATCGGAGTAGTTCAACCTGTTTCTATTTACGTTAATACTTATGGCACTGGTATTATGCCAGATAAAGAATTAGCAGCAATTATTAAAAAGGAAATTGATCTTTCACCTCGTGGAATAATTAAAAGACTCGACCTGCTAAAACCGATTTACAAGAAAACTGCTTCTTATGGTCACTTCGGTCGAAGTGAAAAAGAATTCACTTGGGAAAGACTTGATTTAGTTCCGTTTTTTAAAAAATACGCATAACACGCTGTCATTTAGGTTATTAGTAAAAAACCTTTCGGGGATTAAATCGTTTGTATAGTTATGAATTTAAAGTGCTATTTAAAAATTAAACCGGAGAAATTATAATGGATTATAAAAAAGGTAAGTATAAAGTTCGAAATATTAAATTAGCCGATGAAGGAAGAAAGAAGATCGAATGGGCAGAATCAAGAATGCCGGTGATGATGGAGCTTCGAAAAAAGTTTAGTAAAACTAAACCGTTAAAAGGATATCGGATTGCAGGATGTCTGCATGTAACTAAAGAAACTGCTCTCTTAGTCGAAACTCTCGTTGCTGCCGGTGCCAGTGTAAGCTGGAGTGGATGCAATCCCCTTTCAACGCAGGATGATGTTGCAGCGGCACTAGCAAAAAATGGGATTTCAATCTATGCATGGCATGGAATGAATGTGAAAGAATTTTACTGGTGCATTGAGAGAACGTTGGATTTTAAACCAAATCTCACGCTTGATGATGGTGCTGATCTGATATTCACAATTCACAGTAAATTCCCAAAGATGGCAGAAACGACTGTTATCGGTGGAACTGAAGAAACAACTACAGGAGTTCATCGCTTGAGAGCAATGGCTAATGATGGAGCTTTAAAATATCCCGTCATAGCAGTGAATGACGCGGAAACTAAATGGGACTTCGATAATGTCTATGGAACCGGTCAATCCTCGATTGATGGAATACTTCGTGCGACAAGCGTTTTGCTCGCAGGTAAAAATTTTGTCGTTGCCGGTTTTGGACATTGTGGCAGCGGAGTTGCAAAACGTGCAGCTGGTATGGGTGCGAACGTTATTATTACAGAAGTTAAACCGACTGCTGCCTTGAAAGCCGCTCTCGAAGGTTTTCAAGTTATGCCGATGGATCAAGCCGCCAAGATCGGTGATATATTTATTACCGCAACTGGTGTTAAGGACGTGATCATTAAAAAACATTTCGAGAAAATGAGAGAAGGTGCCATCGTCTGTAACACCGGACATTATGATTGTGAAATCAATCTAACCGAGCTTGCAAAGATCTCAAAGTCAAAGAGATTAGTGAGAGAAAACAACGAAGAATACACACTAAAAAATGGTAGGAAGATTTTCGTTCTAGCCCAAGGTCGCTTAGTTAATCTCGCTGCTGCCGAAGGTCATCCTTCCGAAGTAATGGATATGTCTTTTGCTAACCAGTTCATGTCACAAATTCGAATAGCCGAACTGGACAGAAACGGAATTCGCTTAGATAATTCTGTTCACGATATTCCGGTCGAGCAGGACCAATACATTGCTGGGATTAAACTTATAACTTTAGGTTATAAAATCGATAAACTGACTAAAGAACAGATCAGTTACATGTCAGATTATTCCGAAGGAACCTGATAGAACTTCGAGATAAAATAAATATCATATAAATTATAAGCCCGATTGAACAAATCGGGTTTTTGTTTTTAAACCTCTTTGAAATACTCACAAATCTTTTTATTTTTTTGTATGAAAATAAATGATTGGGTAAAAAACCTTTTCAAAATTTTTACGGCAGCATTCATTCTCTCCGTAACTTATAATTACTTTTCTGTAAATGGGATTCCTCTTTTTGGATTCACATCTGAAATAAAGGTTGTTTCCGACAGCGTCTTATTTTCAGGTGAAGCGATCGACAGCTTTATCAAGGATATTACTATTGAGCAAACCATTAAATTGATTGAGACTAGAAATATTGTTTTAATAGATGCCCGTTCAGAAAAAGAGTTTTTCAAATCTCATCTGATTAATGCAATTAACGTTCCTTTCAAAAACTTTGATCAACATTCAGAAAAGATTTTTAATTATCCTATCGATACAACCTTGATAATCTATTGCGAGAGTTTTCACTGCAATCAAAGTCACGAATTAGCAAAACTTTTATCGCAGTTTGGTTTCAAAAAAATTTTTATAATGAAAGACGGAATTCAAGAATGGATCAATAGAGATTTACCAATCACCGAATGATATGATCCAGAAGATTTTGAGCATAAAGACGCTGCAGCTTTTAATAAGATTTTTTTTAGGATTCGTCTTCATCTATGCATCCATCAATAAAATATCGTCCCCTTCAGATTTTGCATTATCAATTTCCAATTATCAGTTGTTTCCTGATTTCTTAGTTAATTTCATTGCTGTTTTTATTCCTTGGTTAGAATTAGTGTGCGGTTTTGGATTGATATTCGGATTCTATCTCAAAGAAAATGCTCTTGTCTATTTGTCTATGCTGGTCATCTTTACATTATTAATTGCTCTGAGTATAATTAGAGGTTTAGATATTGAATGCGGATGTTTCGGATCTGATGACTCAACAAAGGTTGGATTTCTTAAAATTATTGAAAATCTTGTATTGATTTTATTAGCTGCTTATTTATTTTTCACATCGATAAAAGAAAAATCAAAAACTTCTCACTTCAAATAAACAAATTTCTTAACTTTTTCCTCGCTCCCAACTTTTAACTTGTAAAAATATATCCCACTAGGGATTTGATAGTTAAGAATTGAAAAATTAGAATAATGAATTCCAGCTTCTTTAATCCCATTAACTAGTTCGGCTACTGCTCGTCCCAGATTATCGTAAACTTTTAGCGAAACATGTTCCGTTCTCGATAATGAATATTTAATTTTTGTAACAGAATTAAATGGATTCGGATAGTTCTGAAAAAGTGAAGATTCAATGGAAAGCAGTTTGATATCTTTGTCCATATTGCTGAGTATTGAGGAGAGATCAAATTCAAACATCGAGCGGCCATGTGTGGCTGCGATTAACTTTTTGGTTGGTTGATGATAGCTCAAATCAAAAACAGGAGAGTTTGGAAGTCCTTTACCAAGTATATTCCAGCTTCCTCCCAAATTCGTTGAATAAAACACTCCCACATCACAGCCGACGTATAAAACCGAATCGTGATTGTAATCAATTACTATATCATTCACAGGAACATTTGGAAGATTCGAACTAATATTTGCCCATGAATTTCCAAAATCATTTGTACGGAAAATATGCGAACCTAATTCATCTAAATTATATCCGCTTAATGTTATATAAGCAACTGATGGAAGTCTTTTATCTGCTTCAACTCGGGTTACATATCGCATCGGAAGTGTACCTGTTATATCTATCCAATTTATTCCTGTGTTAGTGCTTACCCAAACTTTGGCATCGTCTGTTCCGGCGTAAATAACTCTTTTCCCATCCATCAATGCTGCAGATGAAATAGAACTTATGGTGCCAAGTCTGCCATTTCTACCGCGTGTTAAATCCCCACTTATTGGAGTCCAGCTTTGAGCACCGTCAGTAGTTTGATAAATTTTATTACTTCCATAAAATAATCTGTTTGGATTCTTCTCGTCCATGACATAAGGAGTCGACCAATTAAACCTATCGGACGTGCTGATTCCATTTACGGCTGAAAAGAAATTAATACCGCCATCAGTCGATTTTCCTAATCCGCCAAACTGATATTCCGCATAAATAACATTTGAGTTTGTATAATCGACCAGACAGTGAAATCCATCGCCGCCATAAAATTCACTCCAATTATCAACTCCTCCAGATTGAGTTCCAAGTGTACCATTATCCTGCGTTCCACCATATTTTCTGAATGGCAATAGAAAATCAATAGTCGATGCATAAAATTGTGAAATCGGAAGATCAAATTTTTTGACCCAAGAGCTTCCTTGGTTTACTGAAATAAAAAATCCTCCGTCATTTCCGTTATAAATTAAGTTCGGATTCGATGGATTGATCCATAGAGCATGTTGATCTGGATGCTGAGAAAGAAAACTTCCTGAATATGAGTTAGTAATATTTGTAAAAGAGCTTCCGCCATTTGTTGTCTTGAAGATATCTATATCGCCAAGATATACTTTATTATGATCCGTCGGGTCGACTTCCATCATTCCAAAGTACCAGCCAAAACTTGCAAAACCAGAAAGATTACTCGCAGTCATCTTTGTCCAGTTTTCACCTTTATCAATTGACTTATAAAATCCTTCCAAAATATTATTATCACCATTGGGTGAAGTTGATCTTCTATAGAGAGCATAAATAAAGTTTGGATTTGATTTCGCAACAGCGATTGTGATTCTCCCAATAGTATTCAATGGTGCCGGTAATCCATTTTTTAGTCGATACCAAGTGGCTCCTTTATTTGTAGATTTATAAATTCCACTTGAGACTCCGGCGGCTTTTCGAAAAGTTGGACCTCTTAATCTTTCCCACATAGAAGCATAAACTATGTTTGTATGGATGGGATCAATTGCAACATCTATAGCACTTGTTGAATCGTTCAAGAATAAAACCTTTTCCCAAGTTACACCTCCATTTTCAGATTTGTACACTCCCCTATGCTGGCTTTTTGAGTACAATCCGCCAGATGCTGCAACAAAAATTAAATTTGAATTCACAGGATGAATTTCCATCTTCGAAATATGACGAACGCTGTCAAGTCCAGAGTAAAACCATGTCTCTCCATTATCTGTCGACTTTATCAGTCCAAAACCTGGATAAGAATCAGCGCTGATATTCGCTTCCCCGCTACCGAAATAAACTATATCAGAATTATTTGGATCGATTTTCAATGCGCCAGATGATAGACTTGGATAATAATCTGTTTTTGGCTGCCAACTGTCTCCTCCATCGGTTGACTTAAATACACCCCCTGCTGCTGCACCAATCAAGATAACATTAGGATTAGAAGGTACCACATCAAGAGTAGTAATTCTTCCGCCAATATTTGTAGGACCAACTTGAATCCATTCTTTTTCTGATAATGGATTAAATTTTGACTTCTGCTTTTTAACATGTTCAACCGCTTCAAAGTATTTTTCATACTTCAATTCATTACCAGGATATGCCCGCTGCAAATAAAACCAATCGCTTGGATAAAATTTTAAATTGGAAATATTCATTCGTGAGTTTTGCTGGCCCATGAATACCAATATTCCACATAAAAAGGAGGCGAAATATGTTAGTAAAATTGACCTTTGGATCATACTCAATCCTTACTTGAAATTTATTGACTTAAATTTAACCCAGATTTGTCATTAGAAAATGAGTGAGTTTTAGCAGTTTATTACTAT
>CAZNDS010000138.1:0-7425 GCA_964571865.1 uncultured Ignavibacteriaceae bacterium
TTATATATCTGCAATCAATAATCAGTATGACGATATTGCTAAATGGAAAGACTCTCTGAGGGAGGCAAGTGAAAAGATAGAGGATATGTGGAAAACCCTTGAAAAGCTCGAAGACCCCACTGATGTTTTAAATATGATTAATCAGCTTAAACAAGTTACATATGAATATTATATGTCGCAAATTCAGTTTGTTCAGCAGCTTGACGCAACGATTAAGCAGCTTGAAATCGAAATGGCTAATTTCCAAGTCTCGATGCTTCAAAAGATAGGAGACCTTACTGGAAGCATAGGTATGCAAGTTGGCGCAATATGGGCACATGCACAATCCATGCTTCAGAATTTTGAAAATGCTCAATCAGCAGGTGAAAAATTAGCGTGGTTACAACAGTATATATCAGCTCTTGACCAATGGGTAGCCGCAAACATTGCTGCTATACAAGCAAAATATCAAGCTGAATTAGATGCTATTAATGAACAAATAGATGCCTTGAATAAACAAAAAGAAGCGATTAATAAACAGCTTGAAGGATTAAGAGAGCAATTAAGAATTGCCCAAATGTGGAAGAACGTCCTCGAACAGATTAAGAAACAAATTATAGATATGACAACAACAAGAGCAAACCCAGAAGATGTTTTTGGTCGAATGGCTATTTTAAAGGATGAAATGGATAGAGTAAAGAAGTTGTATTTAGGTGCTACAGGTGAAGATAAAGCTAAATATGCTCAACAATTGGCAGATTTGATCAGGCAATATATGGATTTAGCTGGGGATGCTTACCAGAGAACTTCTCCTGAATATCAGGCTATCTGGAAAGAGATGTTAAAATGGCTTGAAGACATCAAAATTGATGCTGATAAATTTGCAAAAACTGAGAAAGATTTACTTGAGGATATAAGGAAACTTGAAGAAGAGTCAAAAGCTATTGATGAGCAGATTAAAGCATTACAAGAAAAAGCTACAGAACTGCAAAAGCAGATGAAAGATGAGATAGAAGCGTTTAAGAAAGAAGCAGCAAAATATTATCAATGGGCAATGGAAGAAGGCATGAGACTCTATCAAGAAAAACTTGATGAGCTTAAAGCAAAGCTTGGAGATATACTTGGTGAACTTACATTACAAGAATACATTGCATTGAAACAAAAAGAAGCTACTGAAGCTTTGCAGGCATTGAAAAAATGGGCAGATGAGTTTTGGGTAAATATGCAAAAAGTTTTAAAAGGCGGTAACCCAAATCCAGACCCTGACCCAGACCCAAATCCAGACCCTGTTGTAGTGTGCCCTATCTGTGGTTTTAGTGGAGGACAACACGCTTTTTGGTGTATTTTAGGACAAGGCGCTCAAGCGGCACTTAAAAAGACTGAAAATGCAGGTGTTTTTGGTTCTTATAAGTCAATGGGGTATGCCTCTAATGTTACTATAGCTCCTAATATAACCATTAATTCATCTGGGCATGTAGACGCTAAAGAGATAGCACAGGAAGTTGAAAAACAGATTATTTATAGTTTGAAATATGGTAAAGCAAGAGCGATCATGAAAGAGGTTACATCATCATGATAATAGGTTATAATCTAATTTCTAACACTACAGGATTATCATTAACACCATCAAGCAACGATTCAAATTATCCTATTGCTAACACTTTAAATTATCGTAATTTACTGAGGCATTGGCGCTCAACCACTTCAGCATCTAATGTTTCTATTGTAGGAACTTGGAGCAGTCAAAGGGCGTTGACAGCTATAATGCTGAATGATATTAATTTTTCTTCTGTTACGATTCAAGGTAATAACACGGATGTATGGACTTCTCCTGCTTTTTCACAAGCATTTACAACAAGTGTTGATACAAGAGTAAACAGAAGAAAAATATATTGCGCTCTTGCAGGTTTTAATTATACTTTTTTTAGGATACTTATTCCTGCTCAAACACCTGACGATTTTGGTGTGTTTAGAATTAGCAGCATTATTCCGATTATAGCTCAATTGACTTTAACTCAGAACCCGAATTGGGGTTATGCATGGACTATAAATACTCCTGATGCAAGAATTTTAACTTTTCCGTCTGGAGTATCAGAAAGAAATAGTATGGGCAATTTAGCAAGATTAGGTATATCTATGAGCTTTGACCCTTTTATAAAAGAATATGAAAATGAACTATACATTATTTCAAGAATTGACAGGGCAGAGCTTTTTACTTTCTTTGAAAATTTTGGAGATACGTCTAAATGTTATCTCTTATATAGAAATACAGACATGGAGGTATCTTGGAAAAATCTTGGGGTTTTAGGTATTAGTAGAATGGATTTTGAGGAGGCGATATGATGATTGAAGAAATATTGAAAAAAATGAGAAACAATGAAGTGAAACTGGCAGACGAGATAGAGATAAAAGTAATAAAAAAGGAGGAAGAAAAAAATGAAGTTAGTCGGTAATCTTGAAATACGACATCTCGATAAAAATGGAAAACTGATTAGTTTACAAGAGCATCAGAATATTGTTGTTAATGTAGGTAAGGCTGGAACGGCATCGAGAATTAACGGTGATGGCGCTGAAGCTGTTTTTACCCATATTGCAATTGGAACTGGAACGACAGGCGAAGCAGCAAGTCAAACAGCTCTTGTTACCGAGATAAGTACAGGTGGTGGACAAAGGGCAGTAGCATCAGTTTCAAGGATAACTACGACTACTACTAACGACACAGCGAGATGGATAATTACTTATTCATTTACATCTTCTTTTGCGGTCACAGAATCAGGAATATTTAACGCCGCATCTTCAGGAACTATGCTTGCAAGAAAAGTATTTGCTGCTATTAATGTGGTAAATGGTGATTCGATACAGATTACTTGGCGGGTTCAGGTTCAATAAATGGCAATTATTTTAGCAGAAAGTTTTGAATGGACTGGTTATGAAGGCAGTTGGATTGAAACTGTTTCACCTGGATGCACATTAAATCCAGATTCCAGTATCCCAACACCTGTTCCGAATGGTGCTGGAAGCCAATGCTTAAGAGCAACGACTGTTAATGCTAATGACAATGCAAATGCGAACCAAATAATTAACAACCAAAACATAAGTTATGTGAGAACTTTTATTTATTTAACCTCCATGGATAGCGGATCGGTTGCAAGTGTAATAAGATTAATTACATCTTTTGGAGCTGTTGTCGCAGGGATTCAAATGCAGTTTTCCTCCCCTAACTATCAATTAAGATTTCAGTATTATAGTGAAGATGCTCTCAATGCTACCGCTTGGGTTAATATTGCTTTAAACACGTGGTATAGGATTGAATTTAGATATGACATTACAAATATGTTATGGTCATGGAGAATTAATGGAACTTCTCAACATTCTGGCTCATTGGGTGTTACAATAAGGACACCAAACCAATTTCGTATTGGCATCATGACCGGTGCATCAAATACTAACATATATCATGATTTAGCTGCATGGGATGATGCTGCTTGGGTGGGAACACGCATACCAAGATTAATTGATGAGGCTGCTCTATTAGCTGATTTTCTTACTAAACATTTAGGGACTACACAAAATGAAAGTATTAGTATTGCCGATGCTATTGAAACACTTGTAGTCAAAACGCATATTGAGAATATGACTTTATCTGACATTGTAGAAATTGGGCGTATTTTTTTAAGAGATTTATCAGAAGATATTTCTTTAAATGATACTATAACAAAAATGTCTCAATTTTTCAGCGATGAAAGTGTTTCGCTTATTGATATGTTAAATATTTATGCTTTTAGACATAACAGTTACTTAAAATTTTATCAAACAAAAATGCTTGTTGATTTTTCGTTTTCAAGTGGAACTAAAAGATTTACAACAGAAGATACCATGATCACGGATTGAAAAAATGCCTACTTATTTATACGAAAGAAAATTATTAAATGACCCTGCAATTACAAAGAAACTTGCCGATATTTATTATGGGTATTCAGAACCTCAATCCGTAAGTCTGGAATTTTCTAATACTGATGGGTATTTTACTAATCTGATAGCTACTGAAGAAATTAGAAATAGGAATGTGCAGATAAGAAGGCACGAGCCTTTAGAAGGCGTTTCTTTTGAAATATCAGGGATTATTACTGATTTTAGCATCAACAATAATGATGTATTTTCTGTTACTGTTTCAATTAACAACCCAGACCCATTACAGACAGAAATAGGCAGAAAATTGCTTGAAACTAATGACTGGAGCTGGGGGACTAACCCGACAGCTTTAATATATCTACCTTCTCAGGATTTAGGAAGCTCGTATCCTCTTTGCTTTGGTTATTGCAGAAAAGTTCCGCTTATCTATGTTAAAGCTAATCATACATCAGGGCAAAAAGCATTTGATTATATTGTCAGCTATGGGCAAATTGTTAGTGTAGTTACTGTTTATAGGAATAAAAAAGTAATTAATATGGCAGCTGAAGGCGTCACTGTTCATACTGGGGATAGCTCAAGCCCTTATTTTCTTACACTAAATGGGCAAACTGTATATTTTGCTTATATCAGATTTCCATTAGAACAACGAGATTTTTCTAATAATATGTATGAACTTACAGCAGATGTCAGGGGGATGAGACTGGGGACTGGGAATATGCAAAAGAACTTTGCAAGTGTTTGCAAAGAGATTTTAAATAATCAAGCGTGGGGCTGTGGCATGGCTGTTAATGATGCATCTTTTACATCTGCCGCTACACAGTCAGCTATAGATTTCCCTGAGTGTTTAGATTACATATCAAATCTCGATGGAGGTTGTTCGGGAAATATATCAACTCATGTAAAAGCATACGACCTTGTTAATGAGATATTAATAGCTTGTAGAGGAAGACTCGAAACTAACTCAAATAATGAGCAAGTGCTTATTATTGATAAATATACACCAACAGCATCGGCTACATTTGGGCAAAATGACGGTTATTATAATAACTGCGATTTTCTCTCTATCTCTAAAATTCCAACTACTGAAGCTATAAAAAATATTAAAATTGAATATGGCTATGACAATTGGAGCGGGAAATTTGCCCATACTAATACAAGAAATTGTAGAACCTTTGGTGAAGATAAGACCTTTTCCTTTGGACTTGTAAGAGACCATATAACAGTTGATAGAATTTCTTCTTATTTGAAAAATATAGAATTACATGATACAAGAATTGTATTAAAGGCAGGTATGGAAGCCAGACATCTACAATATAGCGATGTTGTAAGATTAATAAATCAAAGATGGTCTATAGATAATCAATATCATATAAGAGGCATCGAAAGAAGTTTATCTGAGTTTGTGATGACACTTGCAGATTATAACCCATCTATTTATGCATATACAGCGGGCACTATGCCTGTTGACCCCTATAATGACATTGCGGATGATGTCCCCGATTACAGTTTTACAACTCCAGATACTCCTACAGGATTAGCAATAGATACAACTTTTGGCACTAATGGTTGGAGAATAAGAACAGCAACAGATGGAAAAGTATCAGCTTCTGTTAGATTGAAAGCTAATGCTCCTACTGTGAATTTTGCCAGCATGTCCTTCGGTGAACGTTTAGCAGAAGATAGCTTATATTATACTTGGACTGCTGGACAACATGTTTCTGGTGTTGAGTGGCGGGGAGTAATCAGGGGATTAATAGCTGGTCAAAGCTATGTATTTGCAGCCAGATGTGTAAATAAATTTGGAATATTGTCAAACATAGCATCTATAACTGCCGTAATCGCACCAGGCGATACAACCGCACCAGGACAAGTAGTAGGATTGACAGCACGATGTAAACTCAAAACATGGGAATTTCAATGGACAGCTAATACAGATACTGATTTAAGCGGTTATCGTGTTCAAATAAACAGCAACTCAGCATTTAACGGCACTATGTATTACAACGCAAAAGTGGATAGTGCTAAATTGTCATATACAAATGATGCCCTCCCACACCCTACTACTTTATTTTGTAGAGTAAGGGCAATAGATTATACAGGCAATGAATCAACGTTATGGTCTGCTACTGCCTCTGCTATCACTACAAAAATAAATACACCTGATGTTGATGATGGCGGAATAACGACACCTAAAAGACAACCTTGTAATTCAACAAGTGTTTACATTGACAATTTACCACTTAATGAAAGGAGAACAGTTCAAATACAACATAATTTAAGTTATATTCCTGTTGGGATGGTAGCTTGTTCAAATTTTGAATTTTCTGCAAACATATGGGCTATAACAGAGACAATCTTATATATTAATGTAATCAATAATAGCGATGGAAGATTCCTTGACACTACAATAACTTTTTTTTATTGGTAAATTGTATGAAAAAAGGATTTATAATTAATAATGGATTTGTTAAATTTTCTTGGGTGTGGGCAACAGATTATAATTGCCCTTTTCCTGAATGTTTAAAATTTGAAGATGGGGATGAAATAATTATAGACGATGAAACACCTTATGAAAGTTATATGGAATTTCATCAGAATTTAAATAGATAAATCGCTCTTTCAAGTAGAGCCATGATGCCAAGCGATGAAAAAAAATGACTCAAAATGCCCCCACTTTTTCGACCGAAAAAAACTAAAGCGAATAATATCTTTTGTTCGAGTTCGGAAGATGGAAGTGGTGTATCGTCCTCAATGTAGAACTCGTAAGGACGCACTTTAAAGATATTGCATAATCTCTCAAGGACATCTTTACCTATACCTTTTATTCCTCTTTCCCAATCGGAAATTAGACCGCAACTTTCTATTTCAAGAGATTCTGCGAGAGCCTCTTGCGTCATTTTAAAGCTCAGTCGTAAACGCCTAAGATTATGGCCGATGATTTGATCAATCTCTCCTTTTTTCATACTAAAGTATATACAATTATTGTGATTTTTTCTATAGTCTAATATGGTGATATTCATAGCGTTTTTATCTCCTAATATGTGTATAAATAAAAATTATACTCTAAAATAGTGATAATTCTATTGACATTTTCACAAATATTGTGTATGATTTTGTCATGGTTACGGAAAACCTCCTTACAACCTCCGATGTTCTTGCAGTCTATCGGTTAGGGCTGCAAGAGAGCGGTCGGGCAATCGCCCATTCTCTCCCCGGGCGAAACCGTAACCATTCCGACCGTTCTTTTATGTCCCTAACCAAATTTTACACGCTTGAAGCAATTACTTTAAGCGTGTTTTTTTGTTCAAAAAAAAAACAACAAGGAGGCTTTATGATAGTTTGTTATTATGGCTTCACCAATCCCGAAAGGGATTTGATGCAAAAACTATTGTCGGAATATGTTCAGGTTTTTTCTCTCCATGAGGAGGAATTCATGGCGTTGAATAGCCTCCGGAGAAAATTCAACTTGCCGGAAATAGAGGCGTTGGATGAGTTTTTTCATTTCATACCTTTTCGGGGTTGCGAATGAAAAGA
>CAZNDS010000139.1:0-7406 GCA_964571865.1 uncultured Ignavibacteriaceae bacterium
CAACTGTTCATAGCGATGACTTCCGAGGGATAAAAGTTCTTTCTGAATTAGCAGGAAAGCGCTTTGTGCGAGGACTGGTACTTTACACCGGCTCGGAACCAGTTCCGTTTGGGAAAAATCTACTTGCTGTTCCGGTGAATTGGATGTGGGAGGCGGGAAGTGGAAGGAAGTGAATTGAGAATAACCATGATGTAAAAATAAGAATGAGATGGGTGAGATGTATTACAAACGAGATAAAGAAAGAGAAAATCGGGAAAGAATTATCAGAGGGTACAAAAAATGATTAGCAGCTTATCAGATTGGGAAGAAAGATTTCAAAAAGAGTTTAGCAAGTTAGAAAAAGGTAAACTGCAACAAGCCGGTATCTTGCTCGAATTGATACCACAACATTCTGACTGGGAATTATTCTTACAAATTGTTCGTACAGAATGGGTAACATGGAAAAACGAACTAAATAAATTTCCCTATTCAATGATTATTCTATTCGGAGGAATTGCATTTTACGAGTACGAGGATAATACATTTTGGCCCCAATTCGCTGATTGTGTTGGGACTGATTCCATTGATCCAAACCACCAACAAGAAATTACTTCCCAATATATAAGAGCCGTTAATAACATCGGTTTAAAATTAATAGCAAGAACTAGGAAACCACAAGAAAATTTCCCGCCCAACGGAAAATTCACGAGTCTATACCGGTTAATAAACGTTGAGCGTCATGAGTATGTTGGTACTGCTGTTTATCAAATTGGAATTCCTTTATCATTATGGGGAGGATTTTTAGATATATGTGATTGGGCTCTCTTGCGTGAAGATTGGGATTCATTGTCGGATGATCAATGGAGAGAGCAAATCGATAAAAGAACTGGAGGAAGAAAGCGGCTCAAAAGATTCTTGTTAGAAAACCGGGAGAACGCGCGTAATTTTATAAAAGAAATGTTAGATGCCCGCAGAATACTTTCGGAAGACCTTAGTATTCAATTCAACGATATAGCTCAAGCCTCAATCTTGCGTGCTGAGTATTTCGAGGAAGTACCGGAAACTGCTGATTTTCTCAGACCAGAAAAGCCTGAGTCATTACTTAAGGATCGCATTAGAATTTTTTGGGACGATCGCCTATATCAAATTAGTTTGCACTTACCAAGTGTTGAACAGAAATATCTTCCTTCTTCTTGGACGTCAGGAACTATTACTCGTCAAGCCACATCAACTCCCGATGAAATTCCCTTGAATAATCTCGCGTTTCAGAAACGGATAGAATTAAAACTGGTATCCGAGGATAGAGAAGATGTAAAATATATTAAAGGTTTGGATTCATGGGGACTATTCGATATGGAGAACGGTTACATGGTCAATACTCGTTCTGAGGTTTTGCATATTGGGAGATATGTACTTGTCTCCTTGAATCAAGTAAAGATAAAACGAAATGGATTTGAGGAAGAACATCCAATTAATGAATTTTATCACTTGCCTGATGGTACAAATTGCTATGTTACATATCTTTTACCATTCCAAAAACATGCTTCATTGAAAGTAGATAGTACTAATATTCAATTTAGAACACACTCTCGAATTGAATCACGATTTCTTTTCGGCCTTGGGTATAAAGCAGCATTCTATGAACAATTAAAGGACGAAAAAATAAAAGTTGAATCAATTCCTCTTACATATATTTGGATACCCAAAGGATATTTTCCCGATATCGAGAATGCTCTCAATAATATGTTTGAAGTTAAGATTGGTGAACGTGTTTCATCAGGAAATTGGAGTAAGCTTGAATCAGACATTGATAGTGAAACGGATATCTTTTGTTGGCCGCGATATTCCTTTCTAGAAAAACCAAGAACTGGTACGATTAAAGACCCAAAAGACTTATCTAAGTTTTTTTGCTCTCCCGATTTAAAAGGAGACAGAATATTATCTGTTGAATCTAAGATATATCGTCAATCATTGAAAATATATCTTGATCATTCGGTGAGAGGAATGGAAGAATGCTGGAGTAATCTTCCTGGTGCTTATCTTATCTGGTTCTTGCTCTGCCAATCGAAGAATGGAATGAAATGGGAAGACATAATGTTTGCAAAGGATGTTATTGCTCCGAAAGGTTATGTTTCATATTATCTACTTAAGAAATACCAAGACTTAGGTTTTCTCAGGTTACGAGGTAGATATTGGGAAATTGTCGAATCCCGTGCAATTTTGAAAATGACAGATGAAAATTCTTTTCTAAAGATGAAATTTATTGGTAACCCGTCAATACTATGGGTACTTTATAGATACATGCTTCAAGTTCACAGAGGAGAAAAAATGCCGACAATCGAGGTAGTAGATAAAAGAGGTGATGTGCCTTACCTGCAAATCCTCTGGGAAAAAACTTATGAATATGAAATAAGAGAGTTCTTAAAAAAGAAAGGTGTAAAATTGGTGAAGATGTTATGGAATCACTGACAACGCGTTTTAGGGATGAAGTATTCATTCCTTATCTAGAAATTTTAAAAGCCCAATATCGTTTCCATCCTCGTTTTGAGCACGCGAGAAAGATATGGGAAGAAAAGCTCACAGAAAATGAACTTGTCAATGGACCATATCTTGAAAAGGCTCAATGTTATGAAAACGGAGATTCTCTTGAAAGTCTCGATCTCCATCCCAGAACAATAATTGCTGTCAAAAGGAGATTATCTAAACCATTATATCGTCATCAATCTGAAGCTTTGAAGTTAATGTTAAAAGGAGATAACGCAATTATAGCAACAGGGACAAGCAGTGGAAAAACTCTTTGTTTTCAAACCCCTATTATAAATGATCTAATTAAAGATCCTACACCTGGCTTGAGGGCGATAATAATATACCCCCTTAATGCTCTTGTTAATGATCAGCTTGAAGAATGGGAAAAACTTTTGTACGAGCACCCTGCTATTACTTTTGCGAGATTCACCGGACAAACACCCAATGACAAAAATGAGTATGAAAGGAATTTAGAAAATGCGATCAAGAAACAATTACAAGTTGAAACAGCAACACAGTATGAAGTACAAAAAGAGACTAAGAGAAAATTAGAAGAACGTATTTCTCGAGATATACCAAACAAGCTGAACCATCGTGAAGCTATTCGAAATAATCCTCCGCATATCTTGGTAACAAATTTCGCAATGCTTGAATACCTTCTTGAGAGACCAATTGATGCGCCGATTTTTCACAACGCAAGGTTGAGATTTCTTGTGCTTGATGAAGCGCATTCATATCGAGGAATACAGGCAACGGAAATTGCTTACCTAGTTAGAAGATTAAAAGATCGGCTTGGAATAACTAAATTGCAATGTGTTGCTACCTCTGCAACATTAGGTAACAAAGATGATGATTCTAGTCGTGAAAAGGTTAGGAAATTTGCAAGCGAGCTTTTTGGTGAACCTTTTAATGAACCGAATCCTATCTATGGTACTGAATCAATCCCTGAGTTGTTGAAACCAGCCATTAAACCCGATCCCAAAACATATCTTGATGCGATAGATACTATAAGAAAAAATGGAATAATTGAAATTCATAAAATCTTTGGAGCAGCGATAAAGGTAGATTCATTTTCATCATTACTACAACATGATGAAAATATTTTTCGCCTCCGAAAAGACATCCTCAATAAGCCGACACTGCTAAAGAACGCGGTGGAGCGTTTATGGCCTCAAGGTTTTGATACCCTCAGTGGATTGCAAGCTCTTCTTGAGCTGATTGCATACACAGCAAAGCAAGAATCTACTGAACCGTTAATACAAACTCGTTTGCATTATTTTGTACGTGCTCAGGATGGGCTTCATGTTTGTTTACATAAAAATTGCCCAGGAAGAAAAAATGGTTTACCTGCATACTTTGTTAGCCGGAAAAATGAAGGAAATATACCAGAAGGAAATTGCCCTGAATGTGGGAGAGAAAACAAAATATCAAAACTTGTCGAGGTAGTTACCTGTCGAAAGTGCGGGTATTTATTCGGAGCTTTACAAGACACTGGACCTCGCAGAGCACAAAATTATACGGAAGGATCGGATACGAGTAACTACCAATTTGATACATTTAGTACAGAATTGGGATGGGCGGCTGATTCTTTTTGGTCATATATGAGTGTCGACGACGAGATTCCTTATCCAAAACAAATCCGAATTGATGAAGAGGAAGAGGATGAATTAGATAACCTTTTATTTAAACCTGCTGAACTTGACTGGTGTGTAATTTGTGGTAAAAAGAGAGAAGAACGCTCAGGAGATAATTGTAATTGTGGTTGTGAGAACCCTCATATTAGGAAAATACAAATATTCCATCGACAATGTCCCGCAGATAGACGTCAAAATTTATTCAATCAATCGAAACACCTTTTAGTTGCATGCCCCAATTGTGGTGCTCGTAATGCTTCGGGATTAGAACCGCTTCGACGCTTTCAAGAATCTGATGATGAAACTGGCTTAGCAATGGCAATACCACTTGCCCATTTTAAAGTAATTCAGAATAATAGTAAATCTCAAAAAAAACTTCTGTGTTTTACTGACCATAGGCAACGCGCGGCTGCATTTCCCTCATTAATTGAAGAAGAAGCATTCATGCATGATTTAGGCCGAAAGATTGTAAAAATTGTTAAATCAGAACAAAATGCTTTTTCTTTGTATGGACTTGGAGAACGCCTATTAAAGGAAGCTGAAAACGATACTGATCTATTCTTACCTGTGTCACGTCTTCCTGATGATTATGAAGAATCAAAACATAAAAAGAATTTATGGCTTGCAGAAACATTTAGCTATTTTGGTATTCCTGATTCAGCTCGTGAATCCGCAGAAGACATTGGTATAATCTCGGTGTACTACAAAACATTTAAGCATGAAGAAGAATCCTTTTATCGTCTGATACAGTCGTCTAATTTAGTTGATGTTGATGCGTCCGATCTTTTACAAACTCTTTTTACTTTTTTACGACATCGGAAATGTTTTACATTGCCATCTGGTATATCACCCAATGCTATTGCATTTGGTCGAGTATTCCAAGATTATGCTTATTCTCTACGTCGCGAAGGTGATAGATATACCATAGGTTGGCTACCTCGGTTAAATAAAGATAATTCATACAACGATAACCAAATCACTAGTTATTTAAAGAGAGTTTTAGCTTTGTCACCTCAAGAGGCACTAAAAATTGGTGAGAGTTTTTGGCATCTTTTCGCACAGCATGATGTTTTTGTAAAACAAAAGAATAACAGGTGGAAGCTTGATCACGAGCGATTATATGTTACAGGAGCGCAAAAACGTTACTTATGCAATAGGTGTCGCCGAATAACAACTTTTTCTGTGCGCGGGGTCTGTCCACGGAAAAATTGTGACGGGAAATTAGAATTAGTTCCTTTTGAGGCATCTATTGAAAATATTATTGCTCGGTGGGTTTCTAACGATCCAGCAGTAAGATTTTCTAACATTAAATCTGAAGAACATACCGCTCAAATAAATAAAGAGTTAGCAAAGAGGATCGAAGATGACTTTCGCGGGGAAGGTTTAGACTTACTCAGTAGCACTACTACATTCGAACTCGGGGTAAACATTGGCGATCTGCAAAAAGTACTACTGCGTAATGCGCCGCCAACGAGTTCAAGTTATGTGCAGAGAATCGGGCGGGCCGGCAGAGGAGAAGAAAAAAACTCAGTCTGCGTAACTTTGTGTAGAAGAACAAAATATGACGCTGATATATGGAATGAGCCGGCTCGTATCATGGGTGGCATTATGCGTCCCCCAACGGTATTTCTTGGCAATCAAATAATTTCACAACGTCATTTTAATGCAGTTTTATTTGCTCATTATCTTAGAGATAAGCTTTTAGTAGAACAAGCATTAGGTGAAATTGGTCAAACAATTTCTCTTGAAGCATTCTTACCTGTTGATGTCAGAAAAAAAGTTCCTGATCAATGGAGGAGGGTTAGACCCACCGATTTGTATCTTGATTTTACTAATTGGCTTGAGCGGATAAGCGAACAGAATACATTTAAGACTGACCACAGTAAATCACTGTTCTTTCCTCATTCAAGTTTTATAATATACCAAAATAAAAGTCGGGAAAATTATTCTAGTATTCTCCAAACTGTTTCTGATGAATTGGTTGCACTTGTATCGGAAAGGAAAAAATTGGTTGATGATGGTAAAAATATTTCTGAAATTGACCAAGCAATTAAAAATTTATTGAAAACCGATATCGTCTCATTATTAGCTAAACAAGGATTCTTGCCTCGATATGCGTTCCCGCTAGATGTTGTCACATTAGAAACAAGTTGGTCGCGTTGGTCTCAAGAGTCCGATGTGGAATTAGCTCGAGATAGAAGCATTGCTATTTCTGAATTTGCTCCAGGGTCACAAGTGATTGCACATAAAAAAGTGTTCACAAGTGCTGGACTTTATGTCGTGACTAGGTCTGATCAACCAGAGCGGAAATGGTATTCAAAATGTCCAAGCTGTGAACAGGTTCGCATTGCAAGGACGCAAGATGAACTAAAGAAAAATTGTATTGTGTGTGATAGAGCAATTACTTTTCAATTTATAAAACCATTTATAGAACCTAAGTATTTCAGTGTAATGATTGATGAATCCACGAGAATGGGTTCGAGGTATCGACGTAACACTTTAATTCGTCAACGGCAAGGTTTGACGTACTTCATTGATAGTGTTGAAGATTCAGAATTTAAAAAACAAGAAAAGTTCTTACTTGCATTAAAAGAGAGTGGCAGTCTTTTCAGATACAATCTTGGTCCCGAAGGAAAAGGTTTTATGCTTTGTCCATCCTGTGGTTTTAGTGAACCACTTATTAGTTATAAAGATGGAAAATC
The DNA here is from genome assembly GCA_964571865.1 of uncultured Ignavibacteriaceae bacterium. Lineage (GTDB taxonomy): Bacteria > Bacteroidota > Ignavibacteria > Ch128b > Ch128b > JAHJVF01. The sequence continues at coordinate 6,842 of CAZNDS010000139.1, forward strand.
GCATAAGTCTCTTAGAAGTAAATTATCAAGCGAGAAATATTGTAGCAATCAACATCCTTGGACGAAGGATCTAGCGTACGGCCATGAGTTTAAAAGTTACTGCTTGATCATTCGACCCGATAATCGCTTGCCATCTGTTGAAACATTGGCTTATGCTTTGCATAGGGGGATTTGTACAACATTGGAAGTCGATGATGGGGATATCGGAGTCTCATGGCGTTGGTTATCAAAGAAACAAGATGTAGGTGGAGTGGAGTTAATTTTATACGATAGGACTCCAGGCGGTGCGGGGTTGGTGAAGGAAGCGTTTGATAATTGGAGTTCCATCTTACGAAATACTCTCTCGGTATGTGAAAACTGTACTTGTGAACGAGCATGTTATAATTGTTTGAAAAGTTATTATAATCAATCATATCATGATAATCTAAACAGATACGTGGTCATAGAGAAATTGAAATGAGAAAAAATTGAAAGCGGAATTAATGTTTTTTTATGTATAATGAGGAAATGAAATCATGCCAGACCAATACATAACCTGTCCGAAATGCGGGAATAAAATACAGCT
>CAZNDS010000140.1:0-7372 GCA_964571865.1 uncultured Ignavibacteriaceae bacterium
GCTTTAATCTTTATGTAAAAACCGCCTTCAAAGATTTCAAAAGCAAGGATATCATATCTTTTAATTATCTTGCTCTTCTCAATACACTTTATAATTTCCAAGCTTCAGCTCCCTTTTCTCCTTGTTCAGCCTCAGCAGAACCTTTTCATATCCCTTCCATTCCATGTAATCATCCCATTTTTCAAAATCTTCCTTTTTGGAGCTTTTTATGCCCTTTTCAAATCTATTAAATGGCATCCCATATTTTTTTTCAAAGAGCCTGATTTTTTCAGTGACCCTGTGATACTCATACATCAAATTGGCATAATACATATCCTTTACCTTCTCTTTGCTAATTACCGTCATCTTAATCACCTCCCTTAACAGACATCAGACATCCAGAAGACAGATAACAGACTAAAGACTACAGACTCTTTGAAAAGCCAGTAATCATAGCTGCTATTTCATCTGCTTCTGCAATCAATCTGTCAAAATCCTTTCTCTCACAATAGTTTAACCTTAAAGCTATTTCAAGGCAAGCCATTACCTCATAAGCCGATCTTAATGCAATTTCAAGAAACCTTTTGAACTCCTTCTCAGAATCATTACCGCTGCCCTCTGCAATATTAAGAGAAATAGAGATTACCGCCCGCCTTATTTGACTTGTCAAGCCATATAATTCTTCATTAGGAAACGTTTTGCTTAATTTATAAATCTCTACTGCAAATTCAATTGCCCGTTGATATATTTTCAGTTTTCTAAAATTGTGTTTATTCATTTATTGTCTTCCTGTCTGATAGTCTGTTGTCTGTATTCTGCCTTACTATCGTCCCAAACCCCCTCGACACCGACTTGCCGATGCCCCAGTAGTCAGGGATTTCAAAATTCACCGAGAAAGTGCCGAGAAACCCGAGCATGGGGGTGCCTTTCAATGAAGTTTGAACTTCTTTAACGTCAACTGTAGCAGTAATTTTATCTGTTATTACATATTCAAGTCCTTTAGCCATAGAGATAACATTTCCTATGAGAATGCTTTCTAATTGTTTTTTCCTTTCTTCTGGATTTCGCCGTTTGTAACGCTTGTAACTTTCTTCATCAAGGGCAAGCCAGGGGGTAAGGAATTTATAAGAGATCGTATCTTCTGTAACACCATAATTTACCTCCTTTTTAATCAATTCTTTATTAATTACAACATATCTTTTCCCTTTTAAATCAAGATGGTGAATGTTAGATGTTTTTTCAACTATTTCCACTGCTTCACCAATCCCTAAAATTATTGGGTTACCATCAATAATTTTATATTGGACTTTCGGATAGGTATAAATAAATTCGCCTCTGTTATTAGGAATGTTCAAATGATGATGTAATAAGGGATTATCAGGAAATAGACTTGCAATAAACCCACGAAGCGTTGAGGGGGAGTCTGTAACAGGTCTGTCAGTCTGTAAAACTAAAATATTATTCTTTATACGCATTATCATATCAGCAAATCAAACAACTTCTGTCCTCATTAGATATGTTTTCTAATGAGAAACCGGTACTCACGTCATAGGGTAAAGTGCAAATAGTATATTTTTCATCTGCTACATAAAAATAATCAGAGTATTTTCTAAGCCACCAGTAAGGAACTTTTACCATTATAAGTTCAGGGTTTTTCTTTAAATCCGATTGCCAGTAGACTTCTGGAATAACATCTTGTTTTATAAATTGGGTTTCTCTGAACTTAACCAGATTACCATCTTCTTCGGAGTAGCGTACTTCTTTAGGCGAATACCCGAAGAGCGTACATTCGATGAAGATTCTTGTCAGGTTTTGAGGAGGCAAGGTTACGTTGCTATAAACTTGAGAGCACCAATTTTTGATAATCTCATATGTAATCTCACCCTCTTTGATAACTTCATCCGTTCGTTGAACAAAATTGACCTCTCCATCTTTTCCAAAATAATAAGGTTTGTAGTTCTCTGTTTTGTAAATGATCATCTTCGCTTTATTATCGTGATATTTCGCACCCCTATTCAAACGACCACCTCTTTGACCAATGGCATCTATCGGAGAAATCTCCGTGTGCATTACAGTACAAGAAATATCAACAGATATCTCAATTGCCTGTGTAGAAACAATTATCCATCTCTGAGGATTATTCTCTTTGTTTTTCCATGAGAATATCTTAGACTCCTTGCTTCCAGGGGAGTAAGCCCTATCATAATGGGTAAACATCGAGTGGTATAAAATGATATCGTCTTTATTTTTGATTTTCTTTTCTAACTGGCGATATATATCCTGTGCTCTCGCTACTGTATTTAAGATAATAATTTGTTTTTCACCTTTTTTGTAGAGTTTGGATATTTCTTCGACTGCTTCGTTTATAAGACAAGATGCCCTTTCAATTATAAAGGGCTTGAAATTAAATCCCTCCTCGTCTTCAATTACATCGTACTCGTTGCCTAATCTATTGAGAATGCAATCTGGAAGCGTCCCACTCATCGCAATATGGGGAACTTTAAGTTTTTTCAGAAGTTCCATCGCTTCAATGATATACCGTAAAGTGTGATTCTCATAATAATGGATTTCATCGAATATAACTACAGAGGTTAAAATATTGCCAAGAGCATAATCCGCCTGTTTGTAGCCATGAACCAATGAATAAACCAGATGGTCAACCGTCGTCACTGTAACTGGTTTTAGGAAAACCTTTTCCTCTCTTACAATTGTTGACATATCATCGTCTTGAATGACATCTTCGTCATCTTCGGTTATAGTTTTTCCTTCAAGGTAATGAACAAATCTGCTAAGGCTGTGATAAATCCCAACGTTTTCATCTCCGAATATTTCCTTAAGCCGAGAGTACATAGCATTTGAGGTAATCTGTGTTGGCAAAGCAAATATTATTTTATTTCTGCCTTCATCTTCAATGATGTTTACTGCCTTTGATAGAGCAGCTTCTGTCTTGCCTCTACCGCATGGAGCAGATATTAAAAGTGATAAATTGTTCTGATTGCTCTGAATTATATTCTGATAATCATAAGGAATACCCTTAAAAAGTTTGGACTTTGCCATTCTAAAAACATTTAAGGATGGAACGAAATACACGCTTTTTTTATTCAGCAATGCCTGATAAATCTTCCCTTCTTTCAGTTCAGATTTTTCAAATGCTGCACTTGCCTTTCCATCACAAAATTTAAGAATTGATAAAACGAGGCAATAGATTGCCTTCAGTTGCGGCTCTTTATCTTTGACTAAATTTTTGTGGCTATGCTTCAAAATGCTAAGGGCGTCTTTAATATCAGCAGCCAATTGAAAAGAATCTATTTTGTAATCTTCAGGCAACTTGAAAATTGGGAAGGCTTTGAGCTTGAACATTTGTTCAAATCCTATTTTATTAAATGTTCTTTCTGCATTGTGTATAAAAGCCTCTATCTGTTCTAAAAGATATGTCGCTCTATTATTAAGTCTTGCGTCTTCATATATTCGGTTATAAAGCTGGCTATGGTGCGACAATATGCAAAGATGGAGTATCAGACTCAATTGCTTATATTCTTTGCCAAGCGAGGTATTAATTAAAGGGAAACTGAAAAAAGGATGGGAAATTGCTCCACATGGTCTGCCTTGTTTTATATTATTCTGAAATTCCTTTGTTAATTTCCCAACATCGTGTAAATATATAGCCAGATAAAGAACATTTAGAAGAACTTCATAATCCAGAGAGAAATTATCTGAAAATTGCCTTAAGGTAGCCATATTTTTTGAGAGATAGTCCTTTAATACTATCAAGCTATCTTCTGTATGACCCACTAAGGACTGAAATACATCTTTATCCTTTTGTTTCTTTGCAACAGATTTAGAAAGCGATGTATTCATCTTCAGCTTTAAAGCAGTCTATTTCTTTATTCAATTCAATTTTGTCATTTAGTTTGGGAGCAGCAATTATCCAATCCTCTCTGTAATAGTCCCTTTTCTTTTTTGTGCCGTGCTCGATGAATTTGTACGGAATCCTGCCCAATATGAGTTTTTTGTTAAGAGGATATATCTGATTATCAACCTTGACAATAGAATCAATAAATTTGCTCTTAGCTGGCTCAAAGTCTAGAGGTGAGCATTCAGATGCTATAACGAAATCGTCAGATGCACCAATATATAAAGGACGGGCAGGATTAAATAAAGCATTAGAAATGTCCTCTAATTTTTCCTGTTCCCATTTAAGATAAATTTTACACTTAAGTGGGTAAATATATTCTTTCACAAATGGGCCACTTGTATTCTGAGGCAAACAAAGCTTTTGATAAAGAGATTTCTCCTGTTTATTCAGTGCTGACAGATCATAATTGTTTTTCTTCATTTTTTCTAAAATTTCTCTTCTCTTTTTAGCATCTGCGGGTGGCTTTAATTTTTTCATTAAAACCATGTCAAAAAACCTGTCAGGTAAATTTAAAGGTTTCAATGAAATTTGCAAGTCATTTAAATCCTCATTATAAGCATCCCTATTGCTTAATAAGTCTCCCATGCCCATCGCATTAGCAATCAACCCTCTGATTGCCGTAAATGGCGGAAATGGAAAGGACAGCAATGTAATAGTGGAATAGGGTTTTCTAAAATTGACAACATATGGCGTCTCAAGCACAAAACTTAAGCCATTCATGATATCTTCCTTTATTTTGCTGTTTTCCCTTCAAAAGTTATTTTGTCCACTTCTCCATAAACATTATCAATAGCCTGAATAGGGGTAGTAACAGTTATGTTGTTCTTCCCTAAAACTTCTTTTATTTTATCTTCATTCTTGAACGCTCCTGATAGCAGACCTGCAAAAATAGTGTTTCCTGTCTTCTTCAGATCACTGAGAATCTCAGCAAGCCTTTCGGTATGCAACTCAATGGTTGAACTAGGTTTTATTTCAAGAGCCTTCTGTAATAGATGATTGTAATTATCCTGTACAGACAGGATGATAATATCAGGAGAAAAATCTGTCAGAACCCTTGCCTGTTTTGAAAAGTCGGAAATGTTTTTAAATGCTTTTAATGCCAACAGAATTCTCTCTTTCCTGCAATTGCCATCAAACTCATACTCTATGCCGTTGCTTTTTCTTTTTGTAGGGTCTATTTTTTCTTCGCCTCCCACTTTTACAACATCAATAGAGAACCCAGCCTTATAAAGATTAACAGCAAGTTCAACATTTACAATATCGCCTCTTAATTCACCTGCTGTTTCTTGCGGTTTTCGCCTTGTTAAGAAGTCAATCGTCAAATTATCTTGCATGGATAAAAGGCCCATTGCAGGAGACATTTTTATAGGCGATACTCGAGTCCTTGCTCCACCAGCAGTTTCTTCACCTCTTTTTATAGTCGTCATAAAACCAAATAAATCATCTAAAACGCAGCTTGTGATATCACCGCAAGTTTCGCCTTTGTCATTTGCAATACAATAATCATTAGGTGCAATCAATCTTCTGATAGCCTCTTTCCAATAGTACCTCATCGCCTGACCACTGACATAAGGATAGTCAACACCGTGAAGCTTATATTTCTTTACATCAACAAGGTTGCTTCCACCGATACCTGAGTTTAAGTTTGTTAAATCCGTTCTTGCCATCCATACAGCATTAATTGCTTTCATCGCTTATCCTCCTTATTGTTTCTTAGAATACTTAATTGCTCCTAAATAGTAAGTTGCGTAAACAAGAACAATATCTTTTATCTCGTTATGATTGCTTTTATATCGGTTTATTATTTCCATTAAATCGGCAAGTGGCTTTGTATAAATTGATTCTTCCTCTTTCTTGCCGACACTTATTGCTCTCAATGCAATATTCTTTAGCTGCTTTTCAAATTCCTCCACTGTCCGTGACCTATCAAGCTGATATATTTCTGAGATATAATTGTTACCTACATGACCTATGACCTGCCCGCTCTTTTTCATGATCTCTAATTCTTGCGGTTCGAATGTTATCATTTTCCACACCTCCATAAAATTATTAATCTTTCAAAAAATTCTTTTGCATCTTTTGGAAAAGCAATCCCACAGTTCTGCCTTACTTGAAAAGCTCTTGCGAAGACATGAAAGTCATCATCAATAATTCCTTTTGACATAAGGTATTTATTTTCTTCAGTCAAAATATTTCTAATATCCCATGATACCCCCTCTTTTATAGGAGCAGAAAAAGATTTATCAATAAAATCTGAGTACGGTTGTTTTATCTCTTTAAAAATAGTTTCAAGGGATTCAATATTAGGGATAGTTATTTCATATAAATATGAATAGCTTGTCTGATAGGTTGCCTCCGTCCCTTTTATCTTCAGAACATACCAATCTCTACTTAAAATATCTTCAAGCCGTTTTATCTGCCTAATATTTCTTGCCATATTTTCAAATAGCAGCAGAAGTAATGAAAATTCGTCAAGTGGATATTCACCAGTTACTGAAAACACATTAGAGTATGGTTTAAGTGTTAAGTTTCCTCTAATAATATTCTTCACAGTATGAAGCTGCGATAACTGTTCAATTTTGGGAAATAAATAATAATGAGTGAAACTTCTATGGTTAGATAGAAACGGTATATCATCAAGCCATTCAATACATCCGAGGACAGCACATAAAGAACAGCAATTATAATTTGCCTGTATATTCCTTACGCCACACTGTGAAGACAGACTGCCGGGGGAAACTGGATAGACAACCTGTGCAACCTGAGAAATCCCAAAGTCGTTATTGTAATTTTTTGAGCAAATATCGCATACTTCTGAGCCGGAATTATTTTGGTTACTCAAAACCGACTTTAATATAGCAATTTTTTCTTTTTTAGATTTTCCTAAAAAATTAACATAATTCCCTCTATGCATTGTTGGAAGATATGCCCTGTTTTTAATTTCTGTCTGTCCATTATCGTTAGTCTTTTGATATTTAAGTTTAAAAGGAATTAATCGCTCTATCTCCTCAACTAATGCATTGATTTTATCGTCACTCAGTTCTTCAAATCTTATTCCTTCATTCCATTCCATCGGCACTCTTGCAACGGTTTCTAAAAGATGCCCCAAAAACTCAATCGCACTATCAAACCACCAATCGTAATATTGTTGAATATGAACTTTCATAAAATTACCATTATTAGGTAAGTTTTAATTTTTACCAGTGATTATATACAGATTTGTATATAAAAATATATCACCCTTAAATACCGTGATTCTTTATTCTTTCTCGCAAAACGAGGGCTGATTTTTAAATTTTCCTCCCCCCATTCCCCTTCAACCGATAAAACAGTGTAAGTGCAAGTGCATGTGTCAGTGTTGGTAGACAGAAAACAGAAGGCAGAACACAGATGGTCAGATGACAGACCATTAGACAGCAGACTGCCAGATGGCAGACATTCAGGAAACGGATGTTTCGCTCTCTGTTTCCTGCCTTT
>CAZNDS010000141.1:0-7269 GCA_964571865.1 uncultured Ignavibacteriaceae bacterium
ATGCTAATGGAAGATACAGAGTATATTATACCCGATTTCAAGGTCCTACACCTGTTGATGCAGGAGATGCATCAGAATGTAATAATACAGATGCAAAATTTCCTTCAATTCGGGCAACTTACTACAATGATGCAAGAAGAGCGCATATTACCTGGCAGTTAAGCACTAACGTAACTCGCACACGGGATAAATTTTATTACCCTGGCGGTGGTGGTATTTGGTCGGTTTGTGAAACTATTTCAAGTTACACTACAGGTTCAATGATTTATTCTACCAGTGACGACAGTCTATATGTATTTTATATCTACTATGATGGCGAACTTGTTCGTATTAGACAGAAAAAGAAAATAGCTGACGCTACTTCATATGGGACAAACTATCTCACTGTTGCTGAAAATGTTGACAATGTCTTATGCACTGTCAGCCGTACTGTAAATAATAAATTAAATATTGTTTATTCTGCCTCTGGATTAAAACATAGAACTTATGACGGTGCATGGAGTTCAGCGGTTTCTGTAGCAAGCGGAAGCAATTTTAATTCTCTTAGCAGTTATTCTGTTTCAAATGATATTTACTTGATCTGGAAGGATAATGGTTCTTCCTACATGCGGTATTGCCAATACGATGCAAATCCACTAGTACCGCAAAATTTAGCTGTTACAGCAATTGCAGGAAAACCAAAATTAACTTGGACGCCAAATAATGAACCCGATGTAAGAGTTTATAGTAATGGTATCAGAATTGAGCGAAGGCTTGATGTAAATGGAAATGGACAATGGACAAGCTGGTCGGAAATTGCATCTGTAAGCGGAGCAGATTCATTCTATACCGATAACAGCATAACAACTGCTGGCACTGGTCCAAGTTATGCTCAATATAGAATAAGAGCGAGGGATATAGAAGGACACAATTCAGATTATTCATCCTCTGCTCAAATTAGATACGGGGAAGGAATTGAAAAAAGAGGATTAAATGGATCTGATATACCAAATAAATTTCATCTTTCACAAAACTATCCTAATCCATTCAATCCTAGTACCAAAATTAAGTTCAGCATTCCTTACACTTCATATACATCACTCATAGTCTACGATCAACTCGGCAGAATTGTAGCCATACTTATACATAACACTATAGAGGCCGGTGAATATGAGATTGAATTTAGTTCATACAATTTTGATTTGAAATCAGGAATTTATTTCTACGAATTGAAGTATTACAATTTCCGAGATGTTAAAAAATTTCTGCTACTCAAGTAACTTTAAATTGACGGAGATGTCATCTATTTAGGGATGACATCTCCCTAAAATTGAATTATTAATTTGAGTATCAACATGATTAGTAAAAAATTAATTGGCTTATTGATAACTATATTAGTAGTACAAATAAATGCCCAATCTGATGAGTGGAAATCTCTAAAGATAAACAATACTGGAATATTTGATCCCAGTATTATATCACTGGCTAAAGACAGCAGCAAGACAGTCTGGATAATGATGAAAAATGGTAATATTGTTAGATATGATGGAAAACATTGGATAAACGTTGATTTGCAAATTCCTGGGGTCCCAAAAAGTTCTCTGAAAAAAATTATCATTGATAAATACAATCATAAATGGTTTTTGACAAACGGATATGGGCTGGCAAAATTTGATGGAGTTAATTGGACTATTTATAATAAATCAAATTCTGGCATAAAAGATAACATAATTAATGCTATTGCTTTCGACTCGCTGAATAATATCTGGATAGGTACAGAAGAAAACGGCTTAATAAAATTCGATGGTTCAAACTGGATTCAGTATCGTACCGGAAGTTCAAATATACCTGAAAATAAAATAACAGCCATTGAAATTGATAAATACAATATTAAATGGATTGGAACATGGTGGTCAGGCGGGGTAGCAAAATTCGACGATACAAGCTGGGTTATTTACAACCGAACCAACTCAGGATTAGAACACTTTATTAATGATATTCACTCAGATCGTAACAATACTATTTGGATTGCAAATCAAAGCGGTATATCTAAATTTAACGATAACAATTGGTCGCATTATTTTTATGCACAAAGTACATCTTTCAATACTATAGCAGAAGACTCAAACGGCTTTGTATGGGCTGGATTCGATCGGAGTCCGACTTATAATAGATTTTCTTTCATTTATTATGATGGGACTCAGTGGCGTTCATTTTCTAGGGACACAATAAGCAGTATTCCAATAATAGAAATTAAAGTAATAGAAATCCAGGGTTTAGATATTTATTTTGGGACAAACGGACGTGGATTAATTTTATTTAAAAATGATGAATTCACTCTATACGACTCTAAAAATACCGGCATCCAAAACGATTATGTTAAATCAATCGCACTTGATAAATCTGGAAACATCTTAATCGGAACTTACGGAAGCGGAATTGTATTTCATAAATCCGATAAAAACACAACAAGCTGGCGGGGTGAACTTCCAGGGACTTATATCTTTTCCCTTAAAGTCGATCAATCAAATAACGTCTGGGCTGGTACCTGGTGGCAGGGATTATTCAGATTTAACGGCGTAAGATGGGATACTTTCAATACGGCTAATTCACCCATTCCAAGCAATAACATACTATGCATTAACTTAGACTCATTTGGCAACACATGGATAGGAACTGATAACGGCATAGCAAAATTCGACGGTGTCAATTGGACTATTTACAATCAATATAATACTGTTATTCCGGGCAGATACATCAGCTCCATCCTTATAGATAAATTCAACTATAAATGGATCGGAACGGAGAATGGATTGGTTGTGACAGATGAAGCAAGCTGGGGTGTTTATAATACCTCGACTTCCGGTTTGCCTGAGAACTGGATAATTTCATTGGCAATCGACAGCCTCAACAATAAGTGGATTGGCACATGGCAGCATGGGCTGGTAAAATTCGACGGTGTTAATTGGATAAATTACAATACATCCAACTCCGGACTGCCGAGCAATTGGATTCGTGTAATTAAAGTCGATACGATTGGAAACTTATGGATTGGAACAGAGAATGCCGGATTGGTAAAGTACGATGGAACTAATTGGAACGTTTTCAATAAGGCAAACTCAAGCATTGCTGGTAACTTCATCACTTCCATAGATATTGACAAACAAAGCCACAAAATTATTGGAACAAACACGGGTCTATCAATTTATCGTGAAGGCGGAGTGATACTCGACGTTAAGGATTATCAACCCGCAAACGTTCCCGAAAGATTCTCTCTATCGCAGAATTATCCAAATCCGTTCAATCCGGAGACAAATATCAAATACCAAATTCCAAAATCCAGTTATGTCACTCTAAAAGTTTATGATATTCTTGGAAGAGAAGTTGCGGTACTTGTTGATGAGATTAAAGAGCGAGGGAGCTACGATGCTCAATTTTCCATTTTCAATTCTAACTTGCGACAGACTGGTTATACATTGCCAAGCGGTGTGTACATTTATCGAATGACAGTTTCCGGTGATAATGGTATTAAATTTTCTTCATCAAGAAAAATGATTTTGACGAAATAAAACCATTTATTTTTTCTCCTTCTTTAAAGAAATCCGAACATTGTTAAATGCTATAGCACTAATTATAAGCATTTGCTTCTGGAAATTATATTATTATCTTTAAACTAAAAATGAGGGCCCTTATGGTAAAAATCACGACAACTGTCGCGCTTTTTTTTATTGTTCTAACTCTAAACAGTTGCTCCAAAAAAGAGCACCAGTCTCAAACCGATCAGAGCGATTTGAAATCCCCGACTACAATTCAAGATAATCGTTCCATAGTGCAGGCAAAAATTCTCAGCATTTACAAAAAAAGTGCAGAGGATTATTCGTTAAAGCTTCGTCTAATCACATGCGACGAGGATGGTTCATTACCGAGCATGGCTGCTGCCGGTGATGAAATTATGGTTTATCCGAATTTCTACTTGGATGAAAGAGGAAAAATAAATCTGACTGATCAACGAAATCAAAAATTAGAATCCTTATCAAACAAACGTGAAGGAGATGCTGTTAATTTAGTTCTGAAACTAACATTGAAGTTGGGCTGGTTAATTATGGACGTACAATAATATTTTTAGGAGACAAAAAATGAAAAACATTCTATCTTATCTATTCTTACCGCTAGCAATCTCTCTTTTAGGCTTTTCACTAATATTTATTACAGCAGATATGAATTCGAATGATGAAATTACTAAAAGAGATATGCTTGCACACAAAATAAAATCGAAGAAAGAAAGCAAAGCCGCTTACGATAAACCAATGGAAGCAATGAAATTCTATTACGAACAGCGTGCATTCCCAATCGGCTATATTCCGGATAATTGGAGAAGTGATGCATTAGAACATATAAAGAAATTTAATCCTCCTCCTCGCATTGCAAAGCCAACAGCATTATCATGGACTCAAGTTGGGCCCAACAACATCGGCGGAAGACTTCGTTCGATACTAATCAATCCTTCAAATACAAATATTATGTATGTAGGCGCCGTCAGCGGCGGAGTTTGGAAAACTACAAACGGCGGTACGAGCTGGTTCGCATTAAAAGACGACATGGAAAATCTTGCAGTCTGTGCTCTCGCAATGGATCCAACGAATTCAAATATAATCTATGCCGGAACTGGAGAAGGATATTTTAATGCCGATGCAATCCGAGGCGAAGGCATCTTCAAAACAACAGATGGAGGAACTACGTGGACTCAACTCTCATCCACAAAAATCAGCAGTTTTTATTACGTAAACGATTTACAGTTTGATGCAACAACCGGCAGACTTTACGCCGCAACCCGCACGGGACTTTATTATACTACCAATGGAGGAACGAACTGGAGTCTTGTCAGCGGAGGTCTAAGCGGCTCATCTGCTCACTGTATGGACATTGAAATTTCAAGTACTTCTCCAACAACAATCTTTGCAACTTATGGGCAGTTCAATCAATCGGCAATTTATAAAAGCAACGATGGAGGAAGCTCATTTGGTGCAATTCATTCGGTAACAGGTACGGGAAGAATAGAACTCGCGACTTCACCATCCAACAATCAAATTGTTTATGCTTCTTTCTTAAACTTAAGCACACGCGGTGTTTCTCATTTCCAAAAATCAACTAATGGAGGAAATACTTTTTTTCCAGTAACGGTGCCAGGTCCTTCATTGAGCTCAAATAATTATGCCGGTTCACAAGCTTGGTACAATAATATTGTAGCTGTTCATCCAACCGATCCAAATATTGTTTTCGCCGGTGGAGTTGATATGTTCAAGACTACAAATGGCGGAACATCGTGGTCGCAAATTACAAATTGGTATACACATCCCTCTTATGCTTATGTACATGCAGATCATCATGCAATTGTTTTTCATCCATCTAATGCGAACGCAATGTTCGTAGGAACTGACGGAGGAATTTACAAATCTGTAAACAGCGGAACGTCTTGGTCTGCACTCAACAACGGACTTGAAGTAACTCAATTTTACTATGGTGCCGTTCATCCTACCTCAGATGTTTTTTATGGTGGGACTCAGGATAATGGAACATTAAAAACAAGTTCAGGATTAACATGGACAGAAATTCTTAGCGGTGATGGTGGTGCAACAGAAGTTGATTTTAATACTCCTTCAACGCTTTATGCTGAATATGTTTATCTCGCATTTTTCAAATCTACAAACAATGGCAGTTCCTGGACAAAAAAAATGAATGGGATCCCAACCGGAACTAATTATTGGGATGGCACAACTGATCGCTGCCAATTTATCGCTCCCTTTATAATGGATCCTAACAGCTCACAAACTTTAATTGCCGGAACTTATAAGCTTTATAAAACAACAGATGGCGCAAATAATTGGTCTGCCATCAGCAGTGATTTAACTGGAGATGGTTCAGGTTCCTCCGGTGCAACGATTTCTGCTATTGCAATCGCTAAAGGAAATTCAAATGTAATTTACGCTGGATGCAGCAACGGAAGAGTTCAAGTAACAACGAACAATGGAAGTTCCTGGTCGATCGTTTCAAGCAGCTTGCCAACTTTATATGTAACCGATATTGAAATTTCTTCAACAAATCCTGGAACAGCTTATGTAACTTTCTCTGGATATAATTCAACAAACAAAATTTATAGAACTACGAATTATGGATCATCCTGGACAAATATCTCTTCTGGATTGCCGAATTTGCCGGTAAATTGTGTCGCATTGAATCCGGATAATGCAAGTCAAGTGATTGTCGGAACCGATTTAGGAATTTTTACGTCGAGCAACGATGGAGAAAACTGGGTAGCTGATAATAATGGATTGGCAAATGTCAGCATTGGGGATCTCGATTATCGTTCGAGCGATAAGACTTTATTCGCTGCAACTCATGGACGAAGTATGTTCAAAGCTGTACTTTCTGGCGGAACAACTCCAACCGAAGTAACTTTAAATTACGACGATGGAATTCCTTCAAGCGGTTATTATTGGAATACAACCGGTGCAGGTTCGGCTAATAGAATGACTCCAACAATTACACCTGCAAAAGTTACTCAAATGAGTATTTACTTTACGGGGATCTATGCAGGGACCGGATCGTATCAGCCATTCATAAAAGGAAAATCAGGTTCACAGCCCGGATCAAATCTCGCTTCTCTCTCAACTCGCATCGCAGTTCCGCCAGGCTGGGATGAGATCAACCTCTCAACTTTCAATATAAACGTAAGCGATGATTTCTTTGTCGGACTTTTTTACGATGGCATCAATAAACCTATGTACGGATTCGATCCGGTTAATAATAGCAGAGCATGGGATTATGATGGCATCTCTTGGTCGTCATGGAATGAAACTTATTTTATGCGAGCGAAAATTCAGACGCTTACTTCTGTCGTTGATATCGAGACAAAAGTCCCGAAACATTTTAATCTTTCTCAAAATTATCCTAATCCATTCAATCCAGTTACAAGGATTAAGTACAGCTTGCCGAATGAGGAACTGGTTTCTGTTGTAATTTATGATTTGAACGGAAGCGAAGTTGCCACACTAGTTGATAATCATCAGGCTCCAGGAACTTACACTATCGAATGGAATGGAAAAGATAATTCTGGCAAACAGGTTTCGTCTGGTGTTTATTTCTACAGAATAGAAGCTGGAAAGTTTTCCGAGTTAAGGAAGATGATACTATTGAAATAACTTTGTTTAATTTAAAAAAGATTCTATCCGTTAGCTGACGAGTCTGTTGCACAACTCGAGCTTTTGCTATCCTACCGCGACCCGCCGAGGC
>CAZNDS010000142.1:0-7252 GCA_964571865.1 uncultured Ignavibacteriaceae bacterium
GCATGTGTTAAGCACGCCGCCAGCGTTCGTCCTGAGCCAGGATCAAACTCTCCGTAGTAAAGTTTGATTCTGTTAAAAATTTTGAGGTTTGAAACTGTTGAACTGACTGGTTCAACACACTCATTCTTTCAAAGAACAAAAAATGCGTCTCGCAAGACGCATTCTTCTTTCACTTTTTCAAACGAACTTTTATGTTCAAATGGGTTGCAAATATAACGGATGAAATATGATTTGTCAAGTGATTTTAAATATTTTTTATAAAAAAAATTAATCGCTTTTTGAATTCGAACTTTGTACATTTTACTACGTAAAAACAGGTAAGTAATCCCAATATTCAGAAAACTGTAGATTGACTTGGCTAAGGAATTATTTATTGTTCAAAATTGTTTGTTTGTATGACGATAAATTAGATTAAGAGGTTAATTATGAAAGATAAATTTTTTAATCCGCTATCCGACCTAATCTCTGATGAAATTTATGCTTTGTTAAAAGAGCATAATTTGATCGACGAAAAGGCAGTAAGAGATTATCAGATCAGAAAAAAATTTAAAGAGTTGAGAGCAAACAGAATAAGCGCCGGAGATGCGATAGACAATATTAGAGAAGAATATCCCTACTTACAATTCGATACAATTAGAAAAATTGTTTATCAGATCTCGAAGAATAATTACTCTTGAATTAGATAATTTCAATTTATAAATTTACAGTAGACCTTTGTAGTTACTGTTCATTATGCAGTAAGATGGTCGGCCCAGTGATTCCCCCAACACTGGGCTCTGTATTTATTTATGAGATGTAGGATTAATTATGGCAAAAAAAGTAAAAAGATCGGCACAACAAAAGAAAAAAAATGATCTATTTAATATTCCACTTAGCAAAAAGAATTTCATAATTTTTGCAATTGGATTTGTTCTGATTTTTATTGGATTCTTTATAATGACCACCCCTCCATGGGATAGCACTGCTGCGTTATATTTTTCACCTCTTCTATTAGGCATTGCATATTTTCTAATTTTTCCATACGGGATTTTCGCTAAGAAGAAATCCTTAAAATCCGAATCGGCTTCAGAAAATAAATGATTCTAAGCAAAGTAACTGGAACTTTAGTCTCGACTCAGAAGAATAAACATCTCACTCCGCATAAACATCTCATTATTCATCCAGTTGATCTTAATTTGAATCTTAAGGGAGACAAGGATTTAATTGCATTAGACTTTGTTGATGCTGGAGTAAACGATATCGTTCTCGTAACTCAAGAAGGAGAGGCAGCACAACAAATATTAGGGCATAAGAATGCACCAGTCCATAGTGTGATAGTTGCAGTTGTTGATCAATTAGAAGTAAAAAAATAAATTTTCACAAAGAGGTTATGGCCCCTCTTACTCCAAATGATTATATAGGCATTCTTCAATTGTCAAAAATTGAAGGAATTGGAGTCAATAAACTACGCACATTAATATCAAATTTCACATCTCCACTAGAAGTTTTTCATGCTGATACTACAGAATTAAATTCAATTGAGGGCATAAATTCAACAATAAGCAAAAGAATAAAAAAAGAAGCGGAAGAAAATAATTTTTTATCATTTGCAGAACAACAGATTACACTTGCAGAGAAAAATAAGTGTAGAGTAATTTCTTATTGGGATGAAGAATTTCCTTTTTTGCTTAGAAAAATTTATGATCCACCAGTCATTCTTTTTACGAAAGGAAATTTCGAAAAATCAGATGAAAATGCGTTAGCCGTAGTTGGAACAAGACTACCCACAAATTATGGGAAGAAACAAACGGAAAAAATTGTTTCGGAATTGATTGGCTATAGAATAACAATTATTAGCGGACTGGCAAGAGGTATAGACACTATCGCTCACACATCGGCATTGAAATATGGTGGAAGAACAATTTCAGTACTTGGTTCTGGACTCGATGTAATTTATCCACCAGAGAATAAAAATCTTTTTCATGAAATTTCTGAGTGCGGTTGTGTTGTTTCTGAGTTTACATTCGGGGTAAAACCTGATGCCGTCAACTTCCCTAGACGGAACAGAATTATTAGTGGATTATCCCTCGGAACAATCGTTATTGAAACAGATATTAATGGAGGCGCGAGATTAACAGCTCAATTTGCATTAGATCAGAATCGAGAAGTATTCGCACTCCCCGGAAATATTGAAGTGAAGCAAAGCCATGGAACCAATTTATTAATTCAACGAGGTCAAGCGAAGTTAATTACTTCAGCGGATGATATAATTTCCGAATTTGGAAATAAATTTAAGATTCAATCAAAAGAAGTAAAGAAAGTTGATACATCTCAATTGAACATTTTCGAAAGTAAGTTATTCGAGATTATCAATAGCGAACCAATTCACATTGATGCATTGGCCGAAAAAACTGGCAGTCAAACATCTGAATGTCTTGTCCACTTACTCACACTTGAATTTAAAGGTTTGATAAAACAACTGCCCGGAAAATACTTTATCCGAGATTAATTTGTTCAGTACTTTTTCTTCTTCCCCCAAAGAGATTTCAATCTTTCTTTGAGATTTTTTTCCTGCCCCAGATCAGTTGGTTTATAGTACAGCTTATCTTTGATTTCTTCAGGCAGGTAATCATCTTCAACAAAATGTCCATCGAAACTATGTGCGTATTTATAATCTTTGCCATAGTCAAGTTCTTTCATTAAACGAGTTGGTGCATTTCTCAAATGAAGCGGAACCGGGTAATTTGGAAGTTCTCCAACGTCTTGCATTGCATTATTTATTGCCTGATATGCGGCATTACTTTTTGGAACAGATGAGAGATAAGTTGCACATTGACTTAAAATTATTCTTGCTTCGGGCATACCGATGTAGTGACAAGATGTGAACACATTTGTTGCCAGCACAAGTGCAGTCGGTGACGCATTCCCAATATCTTCCGAAGCTAAAACGATCATTCTTCGGGCGATGAACAATGGGTCTTCTCCACCCTCGAGCATTCGAGCAAGCCAATAAACGGCTGCATCTGGATCGCTGCCTCGAATACTTTTTATGAAAGCAGAAATTAAATTGTAATGTTCTTCTCCGGCTTTATCGTAATCTATTTTCTTCTTCTGAAAAGCTTCGTTAATTATTTCTTTTCGTATAACTATTTTTTTACTTCCAGCAGGTTGAGCAAGTTCAACTGATGTCTCCAGACCGTTCAACAGAATTCTTGCATCACCATTCGACATTAGAATTAAATAATCGAGATCAACGATTTCTATCGGCAGGTCCTTTAGGAATTCATCTGTCTGCAAGACGTTTGACAATATAAATTTTAAATTTTCATCTGACAGTGGTTTCAGAACATAAACTCTGCAGCGAGATAGCAGCGGAGATATTACTTCGAATGATGGATTTTCGGTTGTTGCTCCAATTAAAATCAACACACCAGATTCAACAGAGTGAAGCAGCGAATCCTGCTGCGCTTTATTGAACCGATGAATTTCATCAATAAATAGAATTGTTTTTCGATTCTCTTGAAAATTTATCTCTGCCTGATGTATTATTGTTCGAATATCGCGGACACCTGAAGTAACCGCACTGATCTGAAAAAATTCTGCACTTAATGATTGAGCAATTATTCTAGCGAGTGTAGTTTTTCCGGAGCCTGGTGGTCCCCAGAAAATCATGGAACCAATTTTTTGGTTTTCAATTAATATAAGAAGAGATTTGCCTTCACCAAGTAAATGTTCCTGTCCCACAAATTCAGAAAGTTTTTTTGGGCGTGCACGCTCAGCAAGCGGAATCAATTTAGTCATTTATCAAACTTATATATTTTTTCACCGGGTTTAACTAATCCAAATTTCTCACGAGCAACCTGTTCAATTTTTTCATCACTCGTCTGAAGTAAATCAATTTCTGTTCTGAGACTATCGTTCACCCGCTTCAAACTATCGACTTCGAATAGAAGCCTCTCTTTCTCATTTTTCATTTTGTAATAAGTGTAAAATCCTTTTTCAGTGAAGATCAGCGTAAACGCTATGAGAAGCAATAGAGATACAACTCCAAATGAAATCAAAATTTTTTTTTGTGTTAAAGTCACAATGAAAGCTCGACTATCTTTTGTACGAGATTCGGAAAATCTATGTCAACAGCTTTCGCCGCCATCGGGACTAAACTTAAATCTGTCATCCCAGGGATAGTATTAATTTCAAGACAGAATAATTCATTCTTATCATTCAAAATAAAATCAACACGGGCAAATGCTTTACACTCGCAAGATTCATAAGCCAATAGAGATTCATGTTCGATTTGTTTCAAGATGTTTTCATCGAGTGAGGCAGGACAAAAATATTCAGTCATACCTTTTGTGTATTTACACTCGTAATCATAAAGTTCATGTTTTGGCTTAACCTCGACAATAGGTAGAACTTCTTTTCCTAAAATTGATGCAGTTAATTCACGTCCCTGTATGTATTCTTCAATAAGAACGCGGGGTGAAAACCTTAAAGCTAATCTGATTGCCGATTCAAGATCATCAATTTTTTTTACCAACGAAAATCCAACAGTCGAACCCTGATCATTGGGTTTAACGATACATGGAAGACCGATAAGTTTGATTACACGTTCCTGGAGCGATGTAATTTCATATCCGCTTCCATTAATTGTCAGCCACTTTGGAGTATTCACATTGTAATGCTGAAAAAGAATTTTTGTTAGAGTTTTATCAATTGCCATTGCACTCGATAGAACTCCTGAACCGGTATATTTTAATCCTTTCAATTCAAGTAAAGATTGAACAGTCCCATCCTCACCCCATTTTCCATGCAGTGCAATGAACACTAAATCACAATCATTAAATAAGTTTGAGTTTAAACATTTGATATAATTATTGTTTGAAATTCTTTTTTCAAGGGGATCGAAATGAAAAATATCCTTTTCAGACTCCGGTTGATTTGTTCCAAATGCTGGATCAACTGCAATTACCGAATGCCCTTTGGCTCTCAGACCATTTGTGATCGCTTTTCCGCTCCTTAACGAAATTTCTCTCTCGGGTGATGTTCCGCCTGCTAGTACAATTATTTTCAAATTAGCTCCGTGTATTCAGAAATGTATTTAATTTTTTAAATTCATTGAGTTTGTTAATAAGATTAGATTCTATTTCAACGGCTCACATGGGATCTTCATCTTTTGCGAAATCTTATAAACATTTTCATTGACTTCATATAATTTATTCATTTGATCTTGGGTTAGAACATTTTCACCGCCAAGCATTTTTGCAACAAATAAAGTGTGAGCTGCATGTTCAAGTTTTTCCATCTTATAATATGCATCCCTGAGGTTTGTCCCGAAACTTACCGCTCCATGATTTTGAAGAAGTAAAATATTTGTTTGATTCAAAAATAGTTTGATCGAATCAACAACCTCGTTTGTAGCCGGCGTTCCATATGTACATACTGGAACAACTCCAAGACCCAGGATGACCTCCGGAAAAACACAGCTGCTCAATGCTAATTTCGAACTTGCAAATCCAGTCGCATAAATCGGATGAGCATGAATCACTGCATTTATATCTTCTCTTGTTTTGTAAATTTCAAGATGAAGAGCGATTTCTGTAGAAGGTTTTTTATTTCCAAAAAGAATTTTTCCCTCCAAATCAACAGTTACAAGTTCATCTTGTTTTACTTTCCCTTTTGAAACAGCACTTGGCGTGCAAAGAATTTTTTGACCATCAAGCCGTACAGAAATATTTCCGTCAGTTGAGGCAACTAATCCCTTGTCATAAATTAATTTACAGATATCGATCAGTTCAGCTTTTAACCACAACTTTTTTCAAGCTCCTCCATAAGTTGCAGATTAATAAGTCCGTCTTCACCGTTTACTAAAAGAGGAGTTCCTTTCAAAACAGATGACTGAAAGTTTTTGAGTAAATTCACAAGCTTATTGCCGCGTCTTCTAAACGCTTTTTTTGTTTGCCCATCTATTGAAATTATCAGTTTTGCATAATCAAATCTTTTACCGATAAGATTTTCAATGATCAAAGTTCCTTTATAACCGATTATCTCAATTCGGTTTATTGGTTTTGAAATACAATAAGAAGCGTAAAAATTTCCATAAGAGCCATTTTTGAACTTCACATTTGCAGAAGAGAAATCTTCGACCTCACTTTGATAAATCACGTTATCGATGAAACCCTTTATCTGATTAATCTCACCGCCGAAGTAACGGAGCAAATCTATACAGTGCGTCCCGACATCTCTCAAAGCTCCTCCGCCGGAATTTTCTTTTTTAAATCGAAAATTATCGCCTGGTGGATAATTCATCGATTGGGATACATTCACAAGAACAAGCTTGCCAATCATTCCATGGTCGAGGATTTCTTTTGCTTTTATGGTTAATGGATGAAACCTCTGCACATAACCAATCGATAGCTTAACTTTATTTTCTTTACAAACTTGGACCATTTCTCTTGCCTGTACAGAATTCATTGCTAGAGGTTTTTCACAGATGATGTGTTTGCCAGCTTGTGCTGCTTGAATTACTTGTCGGTAATGATCTTTGTTTGCACTTGTTACATAAAGTGCGTTGAAGTCTCCAGCTAAAAATTTATCATAATCGTTTGTATAATCCTTTATTGAGAATTTTTGGGAGAGATTTCTTGCTCTGTCCAATGAATTGCTGAATACAGCTGCGATGCGATTTCTTCTTAAAAGTTTAATTGCTGGAATTACGGAATTTTCCGCAAAGTAACCGCAACCGGCAATTCCCCATTTCATTTTAGGCTCCAATACTTTTTTGATCTGTTTCATAGTTAAATATAAGAAGAGATTGAATGAAAGGGAATTGAGATATTTGTAGAGACGGATAACAATCCGTCTATACATTAATATTATCTAATCACAAACACTTTTTTGTATTTACAGACATTTATTTTCCTGAGTTCTGACAATTAGTGCGGTATCAGTTTCCAACGATTTAATAATTCAGCTAAATTACTATTCGCAATATCTCTAGTAGGCGAGGCGAAGATAAATTCTTTTTTCGTAAGTTTATCTTGAATATGAGTCTCCGTAATACCCCAGATTAAATCACGTATTTTCTGCAGCGATAGATTGGTTTTGAGTTCTAAATATTTCTGCATTATTAAAGCTACAAAACAAATTAACAGAATTATTTGCTTTTTACCTTATTTTCACAACTTTTTTCTTACTCGCTTAAAAGTGGCAGAAGTCAGGACAACTACTTGTACGGCAATAGCGCCTGATTTTGTTTTTACCTTTCTTATCGATA
>CAZNDS010000143.1:0-7252 GCA_964571865.1 uncultured Ignavibacteriaceae bacterium
AATTCTTACATTCGAATTCGTATATGCAATTGAAATACGAATTGTATCGTATCTTCCTGTAATAAAACAAGCAAAGCTGCAGCAGTATGGGATTTTTCCAGAAAGTGCCAATCCGGAAGATGCTCCGAGCATGTGAGCCTCTTCAATGCCCATTTCAAAAAACCGTTCCGGGAATTTGGCTGCAAAGACCTGAGACATAGTTGATTTCGATAAATCAGCATCAAGGACAACAATCTCCTTGTGTTTTTCACCTAATGCTGTAATTTCTTCGCCGAATGCAAGTCGAGATGATTTTGACATATTACCTAATTAATTTTTCGAGTTCGTTTATCGCCAATTCTGTTTCTTTATCGTTCGGAGCTTTGCCATGCCATTCGATTTTATCTTCCATGAAGGAAACTGATTTACCTTTAATTGTATGTGCTACGATTATCGTCGGCTTGCCTAATAAAGTTTTTGCCGTATCAAAGGCATTTTTGATTTGCGCGAAATCATGTCCATCTATTTCTAAAGTGTGCCAGTTAAATGCTTTTAATTTATCGACATACGGTTCGATATCTAAAACATCTTTTACATAGCCGTCTATCTGACTCTTATTGTAATCGAGGATCACGCACAGGTTATCGAGCTTAAATTTTGGTGCTGAAAGAAATGCTTCCCAAATTTGCCCTTCCTGAGTTTCACCGTCACCAATCATACAGTAGACGCGATAATTTTTTTTATCGAGCTTTCCAGCCATAGCCATTCCGACGGCGATTGATAATCCTTGTCCAAGTGATCCAGAAGATGCTTCCACGTATGGTAAATCTTGATAGCTTGGATGTCCTTGAATTCGTGAACCAAGCTGACGCAGGCTCATAAACTCTTCATTGGTTATTAATCCGATTTTAGCTAAAACCGCATATAGAGCCGGGATGCCATGACCTTTTGAAAGAACAAATCGATCCCGGTTTGGATCGAGTGCATTTTCTTTTGTTCTTTTGATTTCGTTGAAGAAAAGATAAGTCAAAATATCAATTGCGCTCAGCGAGCCGCCTGGATGCCCTGATTTTGCGGCATGCAGCGCTTTGATAATATCAATCCTAAGTCCATTAGCAATATTTTGTAATTCCGATAGTGAATACATCTTTCAATAAAAATTTTTCAAATTTAGTCAGAATCATTTAGCAATCAAAATAAAATTCAGAAAATAAAATCATGTGAACGAGAACTTGAATGCCACAATGGGAAACGAATGTTGTTATAAAAAAGATTCTATCACTTCGAAAAACTGAAGTACATGCTAAAAGTTTCCATCTCTTAAACTCCTTAAAAGCAATGTGAAGAGATGGAAGCTTAAATGTCCCATTCAGAAAGAGACACTTGTTTTTTATTCGAGGTGAAACGAATACTTACTATGTGAAATTGATTCTGAATTGAAAAGTTCTCATGCTTAGAATTACATTTTGCCTTGGAGGTTATTAAACGTGAGTTTTAACTACACATCTCAAACTCTCTATTTCTGGTTTTCAAAACTTTATACAGATACTTAAATTTTAAAAATATTGACTTTTTCAACCTACTTATTTGTATTTTGATTTGTAAACTTTGGAGTATACAATGTCGACTTCAACAGTGAGAATTTCAAATCGAGCATATAAAATCCTAAATGACATCAAGAAAAGGACTGGCATTTCATTTCAAACATTAATTGAGGAATCATTAAATAACTATAAAGAAAAAGAGTTCTGGAATGAAGTTGATGTTGCTTTTAAGCAATTGAAACAAACGCCGGAGTGGGATGAAGAATTGAGTGAGAGGAAGTTATGGAATGACACTCTCTCTGATGGAATGGATAAAGATTAGTATGCGAATAGCTTTACGCGGCGACGTTTGGTCTGTTGATCTTAATCCAACTATAGGACGCGAGCAAGCAGGGAAGAGACCTGCATTAATAGTATCCGCTGATGGTTTCAATAAAAGCCAGGCTGAATTAATTGTTGTTCTTCTAATCACTTCAAGAAAGAAAAATATTCCTTTGCATGTTGAAGTAACGCCGCCAGAAGGCGGACTGAACATAATCAGCTACATTAAATGTGAGGACATTTGCTCAATCTCAAAAGAACGACTTACTGAATATATGGGTACGGTCAGCAGCGAAGTGATGAACCGAGTCCAGAAGATCCTGAGATTGCTGCTGGTGATTACATGATATTGCAGTCAATTGATTAAGAATAATTTCTTTAATCCGCCTTCGCTAAAGTCTCTATCCGAAACTTTATATGAAGGAAAGCTTCGGCTGACCATCTTGTACAAAGCAAAGTAGCCGGCAGGTTGCGGCGGAAATGGATTCTGTTCGGCTTCGGCGAATTGCCCCGAGGTTCATACCATTGATTAATCTGTAATACTTGAGAGTTTAAGTTTTCTCAACAGAAATGTCTTTCGAGATTTATTTTTTTCTAAATTATAGATAACGCTTTATTGGAATGAATCTTTTATAGTCGATAACTTTTAAATTTATTTACAGTTCTTTATATTTGAATCAAATTTCAATTAGTTAAGAGGGAAATATTAAAAAATTACTTATCACAATTGTTGTTTTAATTATTCTCGCAGTGCTATTCGATAAAATTGTTATGCCCTGGTACGTTGGTGAACCGGAAGTAAAAGTTAATGAAGTAGTTGGAATGCCTTATGAGCAGGCAGTGCAAGTATTAAAAAATGCAAAGTTTGAACCTGTTAATGGCGGGATGCGATACGATCAAAAATATCCATCGGGGACTGTTATTCTGCAAAAACCGGAACCAAATACAATTGTGAAACAGGGCAGGCGAGTATATCTAATAGTCAGTGGCGGTGAACCAATGCTTGAAATGCCGAATCTTAGATTGAAGTCTTTGAGAGATGCAAATATTACTTTATCAAGACTTGGATTGATACTTGGAGTTGTAGCCGAAGATACTTCCGATTATGTTCCAAAAGGTGCTATAATGGCACAGTCTATCCAATATGGAACAAAGTTGGGGCGGGGAACTGTTGTAGATTTAACAATTAGCAGCGGAAAACCTTTGGGTGATATCGATGTGCCTGATGTTGTTGGAAAAAGTCTTTCTGAGGCGCGAAGAATTATTGAATCATCAGGGCTAAAAGTTGGTAAGATAAGTTACCAGGTCAGCATTGATTTGCTGCCGAATACGGTTGTTCTTCAGTTTCCGCGCGCAGGTGAAAAAATAAAAGAACAAAGTTTAGTGGATATTTTTGTCGTGAGGGAAAAAGTTAGTGAACAGACAATTAGAGATTTTTAATGTATTTTCTTGCCCCTTCTATCCTCTCCGCTGATTTTACAGATTTAAAAAATCAAATTCGCTCAATTGAAATGGGCAAAGCAGATTGGATCCATTGTGATGTGATGGATGGAAGATTTGTGCCGAACATCACATTTGGCCCGTTGGTTGTTGAAGCTGTAAATCGTATGACAGACTTACCTCTCGATGTTCACCTGATGATAGTAAAACCTGATGAATATGTTGAAAAATTTGCAGAAGCTGGTGCTGATTATCTTACAGTGCATCAGGAAGTTTGTTTATATCTGGATCAAACATTAAAGAAAATCAAAGCTCTAAATATGAAAGCTGGTGTAACTATAAATCCTGCCACCCCTGTTAGTTCAGTGGAACACGTTTTTAGTGAGATTGATCT
Source organism: uncultured Ignavibacteriaceae bacterium (assembly GCA_964571865.1). GTDB lineage: Bacteria > Bacteroidota > Ignavibacteria > Ch128b > Ch128b > JAHJVF01. The sequence goes on from CAZNDS010000143.1 coordinate 3,679, forward strand.
TTTACTTATTATGTCAGTTAATCCAGGATTTGGTGGGCAGAAATTTATTGATCACGTTTTAAGTAAGATTGAAAAAGTACGAGAGATCAAAGAAAAAAATAGTTTCAATTTTTTAATTGAAGTTGATGGCGGTATTGGAATTGATAATATTGAATCCTGTTTGAATGCTGGTGCAGAAGTGATTGTTGCGGGTGCATCAATATTTAAAAGTGAAAATCCTACAGCTCGAACATTGGAATTAAAAAATGTTCTCAATGATTTTAAAATGAGAAAGAATAGTTTAAAATGAAATTAGCTTTCATCGGTGCAAAAATTATAACACCGTTTAGATGCATAAATCCCGGAACGATAATAATTGACGGAAAAAAAATATTCGAACTTGGAAAAATTGAAGATGTAGATGTCAGCGCTGATTGTGTTGTCTACGATGCATCAGGAATGTTCATCACACCTGGATTTGTCGATTTGCTCTGCCATGGAGGTGGAGGAAAAGGATTTGCTGACGATGATGATCCAAATGCACTTTCTCATGTATCTAAATTTCATTTTGAACACGGTACAACAACTCTGCTTGCAGGTTTATACAGCAAACCATATTCATTGTTAATAAAAGACATGCGCCGAATCGCTCATTATATCGAAAATAACGATTCGACGAATCTTTATGGAATTCATATGGAAGGTCCATACATAAATCCAAAATTAAAAGGTGCAATGAATGAAGAATATATCTGGAAGCCTGAACTTGAAAGTTGGTTGAACCTGAGAGATTCATCCCGCGGTTATATAAAGATTATGACAATAGCGCCCGAACTGCCTGGGTCTCTTCCAATTATGCGTCATGCTGCACAAGATAGAATTGTTTTATCGATCGGTCACTCTGAAGCTAATTACGATGAGATTGAAGCTGCTATTGACAACGGTGCTTCTCATGTCACACATATTTTCAATGCGATGCGTCCAATGCATCACCGTGAACCCGGCATAGTTACTGCATCCTTCTTGAGAGATGAGTTAAAAATTGAACTGATCGCAGATGGAATTCATGTTCATCCGGTAGTTATGAAATTGATATACAAATTAAAAGGAACACGAGGGATCAATTTAATTACAGATGCGATACGTGCCAGTGGCATGCCAGATGGCGAATATGATTTTGCTGATCAAAAAGTTATTGTCAAAAATAAAAAAGCTTATCTCGAGGATGGGACGCTTGCAGGAAGCACGCTCACAATGGAAGAAGCCGTGAAAAACATGATCGAAATGGTCGGAATTCCTCCAACTGACGCTGTTAGAATGGCTTCATTGAATGGAGCAAAAGTTCTCGGTTTACAAAGAAGCAAAGGCATTCTCGCTGCAGGCATGGATGCGGATTTAGTATTAATGAATTCACAGTATGAAGTTCTTGTTACACTTAGAGAAGGAATAGTTAAATTTTCGAAACTTTCCGGGCTAGATGTTGATTGAAAAAAATATTATGCTACATGCTTCGCTATGCTCAAAATCTAATACCTCTCGATCAGTCGATAAAAACTGAACTGCATTCATGAATGTTCACATCTGTTCAATAAAGAATCCCGAAGTTTTACAAAAACTTGTTGATGTAACAAAATTAAGAGATAAAAAATTTTTCTTCCCAACCTTTGGATTATCGATAACAATTGAGAACGATTCTAAATTTATTGAGAGATTTGTATCACTAAATTCATCCCTTCCGATCTTTTCTGAGCAGGAAGAATTTGGATCTAAAATTTTGATACTCGGAGATCTTAACTCGTTTTATTTTCTTGCAAATGAGTTGGCTTCAAAGGGAGAATTTGAACTTTCGAAGAAAATTAATGCGCTGCTTGAAAGTTATCACGCTTCAGTCAAATATTCATATCAAATTGGAGATAAGACTTTTTCAGGGAATGAATGCTATTTGATGGGAGTATTAAACCTAACTACCGATTCATTTTATGATGGGGGTAAATACAACCAACCCGAAACGCATTGAAAAGAGTTCATGAAATGATAGCTGAGGGAGTGGGCATCATTGATATTGGGGCTGAATCTACTCGTCCTGGTTCTGATCCTATCTCGGCTAAAGATGAAGTGAGTAGGATATTACCAATTCTGAAAAAAATTCAAAAAGAAAAAGTTACAATCTCCATTGACACATACAAATCTGAAGTCGCAGAAGTCTGTCTGGATAACGGAGCGCACATAATTAACGATATCAGTGGATTAAAATTTGATCCTGAACTTGCAAGTGTTGTTGCAAAGTACAACGCTGGAGCAATTTTGATGCATATCCAAGGGACTCCAAAAACAATGCAGTTTAATCCTAATTATGTAAATGTTATTGAAGAAATATTTTTCGAATTGAATACGTCATTAGAGTTGGCAAAAAATGAAGGGATTTCGAAAATCTTTGTAGACCCTGGCATTGGATTCGGAAAACGATTAATCGATAATTATGAAATTCTAAACCGACTGGATGAGTTCAAATTTCTAGGTTATCCAATTGCAATTGGTTTGAGCCGCAAATCATTAATTGGAACTGTTTTAGATCAAACTCCTTCTGAGAGATTGCTTGGAACCGCCGCTGCTAACGCGTCAGCTCAGTTAAGCGGTGCAAATATAATTCGCGTTCATGACGTAAAAGAAATGAATGAAGTTAAAAAAATCATTAACTTTATAAAAAATCCAGAAAAGCTCGATGGTTGATCTTTTTAAAATAGACTTCGTCACAATTACATTGCTCGATATAATCGATATTATTCTCGTAGCTTATTTATTTTATTTGATCTTCAACAATATGCGGGGAACGATTGCATCGCAGATTTTTGCAGGCTTAGTCCTATTGCTTCTATTATCATTCCTCGCTCAAGCTTTCAATATGAAAGCGATGGGATTCCTGTTAAAATTGATCACGGACATTTGGGTCATTGCATTCGTGATACTATTTCAACCCGAATTGAGGCGATTACTTATTGGCCTCAGCAGGAATAGGTTCTTAAGATATTTTATTAGAACCGAAATTCAAGAAGTTGCGGATGAGATTGTCAACTCAGTAGAAGAATTATCGCAAAAACAACATGGAGCTTTAATTGTTATTACAAGAACCACAGGCTTGCGAGGTGTTATTGAAACTGGAATTCAGATTGGAGCAAAAGTCTCCAAGTCGCTTTTAATGTCAATTTTTTATCCAAGGTCGGCACTACACGATGGAGCTGTAGTAATCCGAAACAATTTGATTGAAGCTGCTAGATGTACTCTTCCATTGACCGCGCAAAATATTATTGATGGATTTCAGCTCGGAATGAGACATAAAGCTGCAATCGGTATTACCGAACAGGCGGACGTTATTGCAATCATTGTATCTGAAGAGACAGGGATCATTTCGATTGCAGAAAACGGAAAGCTTAATAGAGGCTTATCTCGAGAAATGTTGAAAACAAAATTGAATGATGCATTTTCACCGCAGGCTGTGAAATTTATGAAAACAGCTTTCAAGAAAATGGAAGACGTGTAGTATTAACTAATGAGCCTACTCAAAAAAGGTTGTTTTAGTGATTTGTGAATTATAATT
>CAZNDS010000144.1:0-7250 GCA_964571865.1 uncultured Ignavibacteriaceae bacterium
CTTTTATTAAAGATGATCACAAATCATTATCAGAGAGGATTTCTGTTTTCTTGAGACTGAATTTGTTTTTGCCCGATGCAAAAGTTGGATGGATACCATATGCGGTAAAAGAAGGGGTGGAATTAATTCGCGAACAAAAATTTGATGCCATCATTAGTTCAGGTCCTCCTCACACTTGCCACTTGATTGCAAGAAATATCAAAAGAAAAACTAAGGTGAAATGGATTGCTGACTTTCGCGATCCATGGACGGACATCGATTATTACTCAGGAATGAAGCGAACGAAGCTTGCCGAGTGGTGCGATTCGAGAATGGAAAAGAGTGTTCTCAAAGAAGCTGATTGTATTATCTCGGCAAGTGATGGTTACTTACACATTTTGAAATCGAAAGGAGTCGAAAATCATTACGAAGTGATTACAAACGGTTTCGATCCCGATGATTTTATTGGTATTCAAAAAATTCAGACTCAAAAATTTGTAATCACATATACCGGTAACATGCCTGTCACTCGCAATCCGGAAATGCTGTGGCGTGCATTTGATGAACTTATTGAAGAAAACGATGAGTTCAAGCAGAAATTCGAATTTTGGTTTGCAGGTGTTATGGATGAAGAAATTCGCTCTGAGATTCAGAAGAGAACATTCTTCAATAATTTCAAAGACTTCGGCTACGTCAGTCATAGCAAAGCGATTGAATTGGTTTTCAGTTCTCATCTGCTCGTAATGATTGTGAATAAAGTCAAAACCAGTAATGAGATTTTACCTGGAAAAATATTTGAATACATAGCAACCGGGAATCAGGTTATGGTGATCGGACCCGAAGAAGGAGAAGCGGGCAAGTTGATTAAGCAAGTCGAACAGGGTGAAGCGTTTAATTACCACAAAAAAGATGAGATGAAAAATTATCTAATTAAAAGATTTAAAGATTATAGAGACGGAAATATTGAAAAACGCTTCTCTAATAACAGTCTCAAGTTTACACGAGAGAAGATTACGGAGAAGTTATCCGAAATTTTACTGTATTAGGTTTAACATTTTTACCAAAGAAAAGCTGGCTATTTTTAATAATTCTGGGGTTAATGCTTTTATAGATTTTATTTAGTAATTTTTATTAAAGGAGTGATGTCCAAATGAATTTAAATACAAAGTTTATTATTGATAGTGAGGGCAATCCGGTCTCTGTTGTTATTCCATACAAAGAATATCAAGATCTGATCGAGTCTTTGGGATTGGACTTATCAAAGGAAGAAAAGGAAGCAATTGAACACGCAAAATGGCTCCGAACAAATAAACCTGAATTAGTAGATGATGAGTACATCAGTTTAGACAAAATCTGATGTTTGAAGTTAGAATGGCGAAGCAAGCGCAAAAATTTTTTCACTCTATTCAAGAACCATTAAAATCTCAATTGAAAACAAAGCTTAAAAACTTAGAAAGCTTTTCAGCTAGCACCGAAGGAATTAAAAGAATGAAAGGAAAATATGAAGGTTATTACAGATTAAGAGTCGGAAAGCTGAGAGTCGTATTCTATCCTTTTAACCAGAAAAAATAGTCTTTGTCGATGCAATTGGATTTAGAGGGTCCATTTATTAAGCATCTGATAATTCATCCGTCACTATTCGTTTAACAATCCCAATAATGAAGTTGAGAACACTTATTATCATTAATTTTTACATTTAGATTTAAGGCGAATCCACTTTCGCCAATAACCATCAATAGCAAATCTTACTTCCATTGTTTATTTTGCAACCGCTAAACAAAATTTTTATTGATTCATGGAGTTTTAATTAAATGGCAAAGCAAGTGCGAAAGCAGGCTCAGAAAAAACAGCAGCAAAGTATCTTAACTCAATTTTCAATTAGTCAATTCATTCCTGATAAGTATCAGGATTTTGTTTTCCTTTTAATTCCGTTCATACTGCTCTATGTATTTTTTGGAGATGTTTTTTTGGGAGCGAAAACTTTTGTATCGGGCGATATTACTTCTTCAAAATCTATGGAAAATTATCTCGCTTTTGCGCGTGAGAACAATACTCAACCGCTTTGGAATCCGTACATTTTTCTCGGAATGCCTGCTTACATCACAGAGATTAATGCCCGTTCATTCGATCTTTTGCTTGCTTTAATTGTTTATGTTCAAAAAATATTTCAGTCTTTGACGTCCGAGTTTTCTGCAGGCCCAACTCTTTATTTTTATGTTCTTGCTATTTCAACTTACTTTTTATTAAGAAGCAAAGAGGTAGAAAGACTTGTTTCTTTATTTGGTGCAATTGCGGTTACATTTTCAACCGGAATGATAATCTTCATCGCTATCGGTCATAATACAAAGATGTTGACTTTGTGTATGATCCCGCTTGTTTTTTTAATCCTTGAAAAATTTCGGGACAGGTTCAATCTTATTTATTTTTTATTACTGATACTTGCAATCCATGCACAACTTCTTTCAGCACACTTGCAGGAAATCTTTTATGCATTTTTTGCCGTGCTGATCTTTTACATCTATTTTATTTTGAGAGATATAATTCAGAAGAAAAAAGATGAGGCGTTAAAGCTTGTTCGTTCAGGTTTGTTCTTCGTTGCTGCCGCTCTTATCGCAGTATTTATGTCAATCGATCAATATTGGGCAATTTATGAATATAATCCAACATCGATCCGCGGAACGCAAAGCATCGCTGAAAAATATCAAGAGGCAGGAAAAAAGGCAGGCGAAGGTCTAGATTACGAGTACGCAACCAACTGGTCTTTCAGTCCAGGTGAGATGCTCACATTTGTAATGCCTTCTTTCTACGGTTACGGAAATTCGATTTATCAAGGGGAGCTATCACAGAATCAACCTGTTGAAGTCAATACTTATTGGGGACAAATGCCTTTTGTTGATGTACCTCAGTATATGGGAATTCTTGTTTTCGTTTTTGCACTGTTCGGGCTGTACTATAGAAGAAAGGAGCCATTTGTTCAATTTCTAGCGATACTTTCATTCATTTCCCTGCTTGTTTCTTTTGGAAGAACTTTTCCTGTTCTGTACGACTTAATGTTCTACTATTTTCCTCTGTTTGATAAGTTTCGAGTGCCGAGCATGATTTTGAACTTGCTGCAGATTTCATTCCCAATTCTTGCTGCGCTTGGAGTCTCATATTTTGTAAGAGAGAAAAATGCAGGGCGGTCAATCAAAGATAATCTTGTGAAATATTTTCTTTTCGGATTTGCAGGACTTTTTGTCCTTTCAATAATTTTGAGGGGCGGACTAGAAAGCTGGTACTTTGATCTGTTATCCGCAAGCAAAAAGGTACAAAGAGAATTATTCCAATATACTTTTGACATGTTCATGAGCGATACGATGATCAGTTCTGCAATTGCTGTAATCGGGATTGGACTACTCTATGGATTTTTGAAAAACAAAGTCAGCAAAGAATTTTTCGTTGCAATAGTTATAATTTTAACGGTATTCGATTTGTTCAGTATCAGTTCACGCGGAATGAAGAAATTCGATGAGAAAGAGATGGATCATAATTTTGAAGCACCATCATATATTAGTGAAATAAAAAAAGATTCAAGTCTTTATAGAATATTAAATTTGAAACAAGATGGATCCCTTGGTTCATTTAATCAACATTCGAATTACCATGTGTCATTTCTGCTTCAAGATTTTTATGGATACAGTGGTGCAAAACCGAGAACGTACCAAGACTTAGTCGATGTAATTGGTGTTTCTAATCCAACTCTCTGGCGGATGCTGAACGTGAAGTATATTATAACCGACAAGCCATTCGGCGACAGCTTGATCCTGCCGATTTTTTCGGATGAAAAATCTTCTGTGCAATTGAATGGTGGTGCATTGCCAAGAGCTTATTTTGTAAATCGATATGAAGTTAAACCGACGCTGGACGTATTGAATATGATTAAAAGAAACGAATTCGACCCGCTCGACGTTCTCTTTTTTGAAACCGATCAAGTGATTGACCTGCCGAAAATCGATCCACCTGCTTCGGATGCTTATGTCAATATCACAAAGTATATCTTCGAAACGATTGACATGCAAGTAAACGCTACTGGAAATAATCTATTATTTCTTGGTGATACATATTATCCAATCGGCTGGAAAGCATTTATCGATGGGGAAGAAACAAAAATCTACCGTGCAAATCATGGCTTTAGAGCAATAGTTGTTCCACCAGGTAAGCATAAAGTTACATTCCGATATGAACCAAACAGTTACTACGCTGGGAAGATGATTTCCTTTTGGTTAAATGCAATTGTATTGGGTTCAGTAATTCTTGTTTTTGTTATTAGAATAGTAAAACAAAAAAGAAAAAATATAAAAACTGGTTAGCTGTATCAATATTGATAGGTATTCAACTATTCAACCCTGTTAAAATCTGAGGGCGACCAAAAAGTAAGTTTTATTAGACAATGGAACGCGGATGACACGGATTTTGACTGATTTTCGAAGACCTGCCCGCCACGTTAGCTGCTATGAGGCAGGCGGGTTTTTTAATTGAATTTTTACTTTTTGGTCAGCCCCAAATGAGACTTAATTATGAATGATGAAAACAAACTAAAATTAAAAGTCAAAGAATATTGGAATAAAAAAGCTTGTGGAACTAATGTAGCAGTTTCTGAAAAATTCACAGAAGAATATTTTAAGGAAATTGAAGAACACAGATATCGGCTGGAACCGGAGATATTTTCTTTCGCTCAATTCACTCGATTTTATGGACAAAAAATTTTAGAAGTCGGCATTGGAGCAGGCAGCGATTTTATTCAATGGGTTAGAGCCGGAGCGAAAGCTTATGGGATTGATATAACCGAAGAAGCTGTTGAACATGCTAAACAGAGATTAAGTTTATTCAACCTTAAGGCTGAGGAAGTCAAAGTAAGCGATGCTGAAAATATTCCTTATGAAGATAACACTTTTGATTTGGTCTATTCGTGGGGAGTTATTCACCATTCACCAAACACTGAGAGAGCTCTGGCAGAAATAATTCGTGTGACTGTTCCGCAAGGTCGAATTAAATTGATGATTTACAATCGTCACTCAATCTATGCTTTCTACAAGTATCTGAAATACGGTTTTTTTCGAGGCCGGCCGTTTCGAAGTCTGAAGGATATCATGTTTTATCATCAAGAGAGTATCGCCACAAAAGCTTATTCAATAAAAGAGATAAAAAAAATTCTTGAAAATTATCCCGTTAGAATTATTAATATATATGCGCCGGCGACTAATTACGACTTAAAATGGGGTCTTCCTATTTTGTTAAGAGCTGTTTCTCGTGTTTTAGCATTTGTACTTGGTTATGAAAAAATTGGTTGGTTTATAATGATAGACTTAGAAAAGGTCTAATAACCAATTCTATGAAATCTCTAATCGATCAAATTCCTTTCTCTATAATTACAAGTACAAATACAATATTATTAATTTCATTTGAGGATGCAAAAATCTTTCAAGAGCTGAGTTCATTTTTCTCAGTTGATAAGATAGATGTTATTACAAAACAAGATCTAGTTGGGAAGTCGTTAAAAAGTATTTTAAAAATTACTTACCACAAACGTTATGATTTAGTTGTTATCTCAAATCGTTTTAGCTTATTAAACAGAACTGACAATTCACTCAAACTTCTAGCTTTGTTGAGTCTATCTTCTTATAAATTGATTCTGTTTGATGAGGTTCGGGCAGAATTTTATTCAAAATTAAATTTATCCTTAAATCTAATTCCAAAACTCTTCTTTAGCTCACTGCTGAGTCTTTACATCCTGATCAAGGGAGAAGTATTCTTTTGGATTGTTGATAAGGTATGGAAGAAGAACTCTGCTAAAAAGACTTTGTACAGCAAGTCTATCGCTTATCTAAGGACAGATCTTTCAGGAAAGACAGCTGCTGGTGGATCGATAGCTCATATAAAAGGATTTATACACGGAGCTGAAGAACTTGGATTCCATGTTCATTATTTTGCTGATTCAAAATTTCCATCCGATTTTGAAACTATTGTAATTGAACCAAATCCATTGTTAGATTTGTTTGATGAAATTCAGTTGATCGATTATCATTTCCGATTTTATCGAAAAGCTAAGCGGCTATTTAAGAAGCTTAAACCAAACCTAATCTATCATCGTCATTCGGTTTTTAATGCAAGCGGTGTATGGCTTTCTAAATATTTTGATATCCCACTAATTCTTGAAGTTAACCATTCAGAAGTTTGGGTTAAGAAGAATTGGAGCAGACTTGTATTTGAAAAACTTGCTCAAAAGATAGAACGAATTGCATTTGAAAATGCAGATATAATTGGTGTTGTAAGTGAAGTTACACGTGATCAAATAATTCCTCTTGGTGCTAGGGAAGATAGGATTGTAGTTAATCCTAATGGAGCTGATATTAATGCTTTCTCACCAAATATTGATGGTTCATCGGTATTAACTGAATTTGATCTTAAAAATAAGATTGTCATTGGTTTTATCGGGACCTTTACACGATGGCACGGAGTTGAGGTTTTGTTCGAAGCTGCATTGCAAATTGTTTCAGCGAAACCAAACATTGTATTTCTTTTAATTGGTGACGGCAATTTAAAAGCAAATCTTGAGAATAAAACTTGTGAATTAAATCTTGCTAATAAAATAATTTTTACCGGAATAATTCCGCACGAAGAAGCACCCAAATATCTCTCTGCCTGCGACATTTTAGTTTCACCGCACCTTGGATTTGAGACAGGGCAGAAATTTTTTGGTTCGCCCACGAAACTTTTTGAATACATGGCTATGGGCAAGCCAATCATAGCAAGCGATCTTGAGCAGATAGGAAAAATCATTCAGCATAAAGTCAATGGAATTAAAGTAAAACCAGGGAATGCAACAGAACTTGCGTCAGCAATTCTGGATTTGATTGAGGATAAGCAGCTAAGGCTGATAATCGGAACTAATGCACGGCACGATGCTGAGAAAAATTTTACCTGGAAAATGAATGCTGAACGGATTTTGTGTAAAGTAAAAGGTTTATAAAGTTCATAAGGTTCGTAAAGCTTGCATTGAGCGAAGCGAATGTGTAAATAAAGTTATAAGGTTCATAAAGTTCTTAAAGTTTCAGTCACAGAATGCCCTCCGAAACATTAAAATGATATAGATTAAAAGATTTACCTCGTCCTATTCCGATTTAATTCATCCTTTCCGATTCTTGCTTTACAACTTGAAACTCTCAACTTTACGAACTTTACTGAAGTTACGCAGACATCCTAGTCTGTAATGTCCAATTAAGGTTTTTAGG
>CAZNDS010000145.1:0-7239 GCA_964571865.1 uncultured Ignavibacteriaceae bacterium
AAAAACCTTAGTAACAATATCAACAGCGAAAATTTTTAACCTTATTACCTTATTTTTGTTTTACAATAATCAACATAAAAACTGACCCAATGCGGAAAACAGGAGGTTGACAATCTTCATCCTGGCTTTTTTTCATGACTCGATTAAGAATTCCAAATACAACTTGCTGTAAATTCGTTCATCATGAAACATTAAATGGTACCAAAAAATAAGTTAATTACCAGGAATTAAGTTCATCAATTTGCAGATTCTGCGAGCAGATCAATAATTTTATCCATTGTATCTCTGTAAAAGTCCGACGATCGTCTAAGAGAATTGAAATTCATTGAGAAGATGATCAAGTCATTATTTTTTGATCTAACGTAACCTGCGGTTGCAGTCACACCTCGAAGAGTTCCGGTTTTTGCACGGCAATTATTTGCAGCCGAAGTTCCTATTAATCGATTCGCCATTGTTCCATCAACTCCTGCAATCGACATCGAGTTATAGAAAGGTAAAAAATCATTCTTGGTGAAATAAATATAGGTTAGTAACCTTACAAGAGCTTTTGCAGAGAATTGATTATTTCTTGAGATTCCCGAACCATCAACGATGCTCATTTCATCTTCATACAGATTTGCCGATTTTAAGAACGTGAAAATCGCCTGCGAGGCATCGAATGCACCGCCAGGTCCTTCAGTATAATTTGCACCGATAATTTTAAACAAATGTTCGGCAAAAAAATTATCACTTTTTTTATTTATCTCGGAAATTAAACTGATAAGCGGTGTTTGGTTTGATGCGAGAAGATTTAATAACTCCGGAGAAGATTGAGTTAAAATTTTTCCTTTGAATTCGATTCCATTTTTTAATAACAAATCTCTTAATAAATGTCCGACGAACAAAGGTGGATTTTTAATTTGAACTTTGATCGTTGCACTTCTATTTCGCGGGATCGTTCCTGTGAGAGTAATTTTTTCTCCATCGTTTTTTTGCTGAACGCTGGTTCCCAATCGTGTCCGTCTTCCTGTAGTCTTCGCTGAGTTTGTGATCGTGAAATAATCAAGGTTTGTAGAATAAGAAACAATTGGTTTTCTATTTGTCCGCGAGCTTCCTTTAACGCTCAGAGTGATGGAATTTTTATCGATCGTAGTTGCACAAATCGCCGGAAGCGGGACATTAAGATTTTCATCTTCTATCCATTCTTCGCGAAACAAGATTTCATCGAAAAATGAATCATCTACGATAATGTTTCCATTAATTCTTTTTACACCTTGCGACTTAATTTCATTGACCATCTTTTGCAAGTTTGAAATCGTAAAGGTTGGATCGCCATATCCCTTAAAGAAAATATTTCCATCGATTGAATTATCAATTAAATTGATATCGTCTGTCAGTATTTCTGTATTAACAGTATACTCATCATCAAGGAATAGGATTGCAGTTGATGTCGTGTAAAGTTTTGTTGTCGAAGCCGGAAGAAGCATTGCCTCTGAATTGCTTTCAAAGAGAAATTTATTTTGATTAGTTGAAAATATTGCAATTCCATATTCGTCGGGATTAGTCAGGGTAGAATTTAATATCTGCTGCATTTGTTCTTGAAGATTTTGTGCAGTTGTAGAATCGAGGCCGATCAAAATGATCAAAAGTATAATTGTCTTAAGTATCTTCATAAAATTGATTGGCAAATTATCATTTCTTAAATTGAATTTAAAATGAAAAAGGCTCTTGTTACTGGAGGTGCAAAGCGACTTGGGAAGCACATCTCGCTTTTTCTCTCAACTATTGGTTACGATGTTGCAATAACATTTCATACTTCGGGTTCGAATGTCGCTTCGATCAAGAAAAAGATTGAAAGTAATGGATCCGAATTTTCAGCATATAAGATAAATCTCGAATCATTCAATGAGATCGAAAAACTTTTCATCGAGTATGAACGCGAGTGGAAAAACATCGATTTGCTCGTGAATAATGCTGGAGTATTTCCTAAATCCAAGCTTAACTCAATTACTGAAAAGTTATGGGATAAAACATTCTCTGTAAATTTAAAATCTGTTTTTTTTCTTTCTCAGAAATTTTCTTCTATAATGAAGGATGGAGGAAATATTATTAACATATCATCGCTGGGCGGAATTGAAGTGTGGGAAGACAGAGTCCTTTATAATACATCCAAAGCTGCACAAATTGCGCTTACACGTTCGCTTGCAAGAGATCTTGCACCAAAGATTCGAGTAAATTCAATCGCACCTGGAACGATTGAGATGGAAGATGAGAATAATTTGGCTGACATTTTAACAATTAAAAAAATTCCGCTTCAAAAATACGGGAAGCCTGAAAATATATTTGAATCAATTAAATTTATTTTAAACAATAATTATTTAACTGGAGTTACAATCCCTGTTGAGGGGGGAAAACTTCTAACTTAGGAGACTTAATGCCAGAAAAAGCATATAAAAATTTAGACTTTTTAAATTCACCTGATGCAAGAATAATCAGGATCTTATCGGAATTTTTAGAACCTCAAGCAAGATTCAGAAAAGACAATGTTACAGATACAATTGTTTTTTTTGGTTCTGCCAGATTCACTGATAAAAAGACTGCCACAAAGATGTACAATGATGTTAAAAAACTTGATCCAAAGCATGAAAAAAACTTTGTTGAAAAACTTCGTTCCGCTCAAGTGGCACTGGAAATGTCAAAGTATTATGAAGATGCGGTCACTCTTTCAAAAATGATTACCGAATGGGCAAATTCTCTGCCGACAAATGGAAGACGATTTGTTGTTTGTACAGGAGGTGGTCCTGGCGTAATGGAAGCCGCAAACAGAGGGGCAAAATTGGCAAAGGGTAAATCCATGGGATTGAACATTTCAATTCCAATGGAACAATTTGTAAACAAATATGTCTCCAAGGAACTGAGTTTTGAGTTTCATTATTTTTTCATGAGAAAATTTTGGCTCGTTTATCTTGCTAAAGCATTGATAATCTTCCCCGGCGGTTTTGGTACTTTTGATGAGCTGATGGAAGTTTTAACTTTGTTGCAAACAGGAAAGCTCAACAAGAAAATGTCAGTGATAATCTATGGCTCAAGTTACTGGAAAAGGGCTGTTAACTTCCAACATCTAATAGACTATGGTGTGATTGATAAAAAGGATTTAAATTATTTTAAGTTCTGCGATACCCCAAAAGAGGCATTTCAGGAATTGAAAACCTTCTTAACTAATAATTATTTGTAGAAAACCCTGAAACTTCGAGAGTGGGTTATGCCATCTCTTCAAGGACGATTCTTTGCATTCTTCGAATCGCCTTCGCTTTCTTCATTCTCTTTTTAATGGATGGTTTTGTGAAGAACGTCCTCTTCTTAAATTCTTTGAGGACTCCAGATCTTTCGTATTTTTTCTTAAATCTTCGTAGTGCTCTATCGAGCGATTCAGTATCGTTTATTGAAATTCCGACCAAAAAGTTTCTCCTTTTTTTATTGTAATTGAAATTGTTCTAATAATTTTTTTAACCCGGCTTTTTCAAATTCAACCACTATTGATTTAGCTCCAGCCGATGTTGTTTCTTTTGCTGTGACCTTTCCGACATCTTCCCAGTCCTGATGATAAATTGAATCACCAACCTCAAAAGTGGCAGATGGATTGTATGGTTTGCAATCCTCGATTTTAATTGCAGATAGATCTACGTTCGCAGATGATTTTATATTCGCTTCAACATCGAGAGCCATGGTATGTTTGCACGTTTTGCAGCGGGCCCATCTTCGGCCGTCACTCTCGATCCCTAATTCTCCAACTATTTCTAGTTTAACAGTTTTATTACAATAACTGCAAAAAGCTTCAACGTGCTTTAACCTTGCCATTCCTTCTCCTTAGTCCTTTTGTTTTGCATCTTTACTTGGAGTTATTACAAGAACAGGACATTTTGCGTAGCGAATTATTTTTTCGGCTACACTGCCGAGCAAAGTATGAAGCAAGCCTGTTCTGCCATGTGTTGCGATAACAATTAAATCTATCTTTTTTTCTTTTGAATAAGAAGTTATAGTCTCGAAATCTTGGCCGCGTAATAAAACCTGCTTCACCTTTGCATTGCTGCTGAATTTTTCAGCGAATTTTTGTAAAGATTTGCGGGCATTATCTTCAATCGACTTTTGAATTTTCTCAGTCTTTAGATCGAGCGAACGAATTGTAAGTATCGGCGGTGTTTTTTCAAGAACGTAAATCAAATGAATTTCACCTTGGTATTGCTCAGCGATTTCTTCTGCATAACCGAAAGCTTGCGCCGACATCTCACTGAAGTCAGTTGGAACTAATATTCTCTTAATCTTAAAATTTTTCTTCATTTGGGCTTCAAATATAATGGAATTCCACTTCAAAAAAAAATATTCTCATTCTACACCCAGTCACACAATGTATCAATCAAAAAACGCTTAAATTTTAAAGAATTCAAATAATTTGAACTAAATTGCCGCCGAAGCTGATTACTGCTTAAAACTTTCGATCAGATCAGACAGGAGCGAGAATGAACCAGGATCCATTACGAAACTGGCGAATGTTCCATCACTAACTCTAAGCACCGTCGTGCATGAATCAGTTTCGAGTACATAAAAATCTTGATCAGCAACATTTTTTAACAAGGCTTCGGCGAGGAAAAGCTTTTTATCTTTTAATATCGCAGAGCAGGGAACCTGATAAATGTAGATTGTTTTTTCATTGCTTTCATAAACAATATGAGCAATATCAATTTCATGTGCTTGGTTTATTCCGGCTCCAATCAATTTCCAATTAGTTTTGGGAAAGATCGGAGAATTAAAACCATTGGCAATTAAAAATCCTTTTATGATCTCAAGATCGCTGTTTAAGATTGTCTTGCTCGGATAACGATGACTTTTAATATTTTGAAAATTTACAATCGATTGAGCAACAACGTTTTTATCAAAATTTTGAGATACAAAATCATTCGAATCATTTTGGAGATAACTTAGAAGAATTAATGAAATCAGAACTCCAATTACAGCTATTGAATAGACTGGTTTTTTTATCAGCCAGATAAATGCTTCTTTAATTCTAAACAGCAGCAATCGATTTGCGAGTCTTTTTAAAATTGTTTGTCTCAATTCAGTTGGAGTAACTTCGTGAGAGGTCTTTTCATATACAATTTTCTTAACATTCTTTTCGATAACTAAATCATGATTGCATTCAGGACATACTTCCGCATGCACCTCGACGTCAGTTCTTTTCTCCTTGTCTAATTCGTTATCGATGAAAGGAGTTACTTCATCATGGAAATCTTTACAGTTAATTGTCATTCTTCGATTGGTTGGTAACCTTTTCTTTTAGCATAATCATTTAATTTCACTGCCAACATTTTTCTTGCGCGGTGAAGCCGGGAACGAACAGTTCCAATTGGACAATCGACAAATTCCGCAATCTCTTCATAAGTTAAACCCTCTATATCACAAAGTAAGATAACAGTTCGAAAATCATCAGGCAGGGATTGTACTGCGCTCATTACTTCATCATCTAATACATTTTCGAAGATCTCACTTTCGAGATCGTTGTCGGAAGCACGATCTGATTTAATGGTTTCGTAAAATTCTTCGATCTCTCCGTAATCAACTTTATCGGGTTCACGATGATTTTTCCGATAGATGTTGATGTATGAATTTTTCATTATTCGGAACAACCATGCTTTGCAATTAGTTCCATGTTCGAATTTGTCGAAGAATCGATATGCCTTAAGATAAGTTTCCTGCAGAAGGTCATCAGCTTCATCAGGATCGTGGGTCATCTTTAAAGCAAAATTGTACAAAGCATCCATGTGTGGAATTGCTTCTTTCAAAAAGATATTGTCAATTTTACTTGATGAATTTTGGATAGATCTTTCTATTTCAGTTTGAGTTTTCTGCATTTTGAGTTGTTGAAAACTGTTCAATAATACAGAAATGGCTTGTGGCGTTCAAGAAATTAACTTGAAATAATTTACGATTTTATAAGAAGTAAATTGAAATTTCTGTTTAGCTTCAATATCTTTGAATCAAATTATACGACCATGAAAATTTTATTTGCATTTTTAATTGTTCTGACACCATTCTGCACAGCAGTTCTGCAGGATTCTCCCTCTTTTCAAATTGCTCGTCTAAAATACAACGGCGGAGGAGACTGGTACAATGATCCATCCTCTGAAATCAATCTTTTGAAATTTGTTTCAAAAGAAACCGGCATCAAAACAAAATCCGAATACATTTTCGCAGATATTGGAAGTGAAAAAATATTCAGCTTCCCTTTTCTGTTTATGACTGGACATGGAAACATTTCTTTTACTGAATCTGAAGCAAGGCGGCTTCGTAAGTATTTGGAAAATGGCGGCTTCTTATATGCCGATGACGATTACGGAATGGATCAATCTTTTCGGCGTGAGATGAGAAAAGTATTTCCAGACCAGCAAATGGTTGAAATCCCATACTCGCATCCGATCTACAGTTCAGTTTATAAATTTGCAAACGGACTGCCGAAAATTCACGAGCACGATAATAAACCTCCTCAAGGTTTTGGTTATTTTCTCAATGGAAGATTATCTGTTTTTTATACCTTCGAATGTAATCTTGCAGACGGCTGGGCTGATGCTGAATTGTATAATAATCCTCCCGAAAAAAGGGAAGCGGCTTTACGGATGGGAACGAACATAGTCATTTACTCGTTAACAAATTGAAATGAATAACATCGCGATTCAAAATTTCACTCACAAACTCGATAAGCAGATTAAAAGAGAAAATCGAGTAACAATATTATCAGGAATACTTTTCACTCTGATTGCCGTTTTATTACCGCTGACGATATTTTCCCTTTTGGAATATGGATTTTATTTTAACAGCGATGTTAGGACAATTTTATTTTTATTTTTAAGTATCATTGTAATTGCTGTCTCTGTAACGTTTCTTGTTCATCCATTTTTCAAATTTCGTCTGCAGATGCAGGAAGACAAGTACTTAAAATCTGCAACTAAAGTTGGTAAACATTTTCCAGAAATAGGAGATAAGCTCGTAAATGTTCTTCAGCTTGGATTTTTACAAGAAGGAAATCAGCTTTATTCAGATAATCTCGTAAACGCGGCTATTGAAAAAGTTGGGGACGGAACATCGTCGTATCGTTTTGAAGAATCTGTTAGTGAAGAAAGAGTTAAGACTCCGCTGAAATATTTCATTCTTACTTTCCTTTTTTATTTCTTTTGTTATTTTTTATTTAGCGGTTTCAGTTCTGCTTCA
>CAZNDS010000146.1:0-256 GCA_964571865.1 uncultured Ignavibacteriaceae bacterium
TATTTTTGTTTTACAATAATCAACATAAAAACTGACCCAATGCGGAAAACAGGAATATTCTAACATACATTTCAATTCTTCGAAAAGAAGAGTAAATCCCCTGCCAGCTTTTCAAGATAGGTTCTCCTGCCGATATCATACGTTTTAGCAGTTTCCGTTATTAAATTGAAGAGATCATATTTAGTCGCGTTCGGCTTTAGTCCATTTAATATATTCTCTGCAGCTTTACTCCCCAATAAGTTAGTCAGTTGAGCTT
>CAZNDS010000146.1:266-7208 GCA_964571865.1 uncultured Ignavibacteriaceae bacterium
ATGAAGAATATTTGTCGGCTTTTTTGTTTACACTTTCTGAAATGAAGTTGATCAGCTCATCGCGGTTTTTCTTCGCTTCATCTAACTGACTCTTTAAAAAATTCTGCAGTTCTCCTTCGTTATGTCCATAATGTACACGAGACTCATCTCTGTTTTTAATGCGTGCTATCGCTCCGTTACTGCATCGATATCTTAAAATGAAATGCGTGACTGACAAAGCTCTGAATCCAGTTTCCGAATTGAATATGTTCAAGCTGAAACCGCAAGGATCCTCTACAATCGGTTCTGTTCTGTATTTCTCTTCCGTGTAAATCCGCATGAAGAAATCGTTTCTTGATATGGAACTGATCCCCAAATTCTTTGTCATCTCAATTATCTCAAGGTCTTCTATCTCATTAAAGCTCGTGCTTGTAATGGTAAGAGCTTCATCTTTTTCTATCTTTACCTTCACCATTTCGCCTGAGATGTTCAAAAGATAATCATTGCAGATGGATGATATCGTATCCAAGCTTAATCTGTTAATCTGATTTCTTGGAAAAGAATACCATCTCAACAACTTATGCAGGAAACATTTTCTTAAGGGATATTCTTTTACGCCTCCATTCATTATTTGGAGTATTAAAGAATGATCGTCGTGTCTGATTCGCAGACTTGACGGACTGACTTCCAGTATTTGTTTTGGGGTCTTTTTAAGATGCTCAATTACTTTATCCGGAGCTGCGTTATCAAACTCTATTCCTTCCAATATCTTCATTGCTCGTTTCCCTTTCATCTTTTATGTTCAATGCAGTTAGATGGATTAATTTACCACTGTACACAAGTTTAAAACCTGTAAGCTCGTTGGATTCGAAACGTCTCTCCGTGCCCACACCGACACCGTTATACTTTTCAAATTCCATTGTATCGAATTTATCGAGGAAGCTTTGAGCTTTATACACCGCTTCTGCTTCTTTCAGCTCTGATGTAATCTTTAATCCAAATGCTTCCATCGCCGCACCCTTGATTATCTTTGGAAAATATTCGGCATAGATATCGGTTCTATTGAATACGTCAATGTTCAGTAGTTTGCTTTGTATGAACACCGCCATCCCGTTGGCTTCATTTGACAGCTTAAATGCTTCCGTGAACTCGTCGAGATCATCCATTTTCTCATCATAAATGTCGGAAAGATTTGATGTGGCGGAATTCACATTGTGCCCCTTGGAATATAATTCTACTCTTTCCCATACTTCTCTTTGGTCGGCATTGTATTGGTTGCTCATCTTAAGGCTGCTTTTTACGGATTTGGCTTTTGATGCTCTTAAATATGCCGGCGAGGAATAATACGCTTCAGAAAACTTTGCTGATTTATATCTCCAGCGTCCTTGTTCCACACAGCTAACCGGTATGGTTATCTTTGATTTTGGTGCCAACAAGACTGATGTGTTTAGCACTCTGTTCTGTTTTGCACCGACCAAAATATCCCCATCCATGAAAAAGACAAATTCATTTGAAAGGTTGATCACGATGAGACTGTTCACAATCCCGGATTCGCTTAGTTCTTTGACTTCAATCAGATTATCCTTTATTGCTTTTGCTCCGGATATGTACTTAAAACTGTTTTGATCTGGTGTGGAAAGCTGAACAATCGATAGACTTTTTTCACTCTGAAATGAGTGGACTTTTGAATCCATTTTATTCTCCTATGATTTTTACAGAGGTAAGTTAAATCAATGAACCTTAAAGATGCGTATCATGGTATGATACTTTTCTTGAAGAGGGTAGATATTCGGAAAAATGTTTCCATAACAATTATAACGAAAGTCTACTATTGAAGGAGTTATGGATTGGATGTTAGATTCAGCAGAGGTATTAAGATATTAAAGATAATGAGTGGTTACAAATGAATTTGATCTCCGAATAATTTTCAGTAGTTACTCGAGTTGACATTAAAAATAAACTGATATCACAATTCTATCGAGTGAATCGAATATCTACTAGATTTAATAACTTTACTTTTTTCCTTGAGCCTGAAAATCCATACTGGTTTATTGAGGTTATGACCAAAAGGTATTTTTTCTCGCTTCGTATTACCCTTTCTATCCTGATAATATTTAACAGAAATATTACGTTTATTTTGTTTTAAAAGATCATCAGTTAATTGTCCCTCTTTGGATAGTTTTTCCTTAAGGTCACTAAATTTTTTTGTTAGTTTATAAGTTGTTTTTTCTCGCTCAGGAAAATTCTCCTTCTGAATTTTAATAAAAAATTGTCCAGCTTCCCTTGAGAGTCTTACTTCCATCTTTAATAATCTTACATCTACTCTATCCCCTCTCATTTCTACAACTCTATCATAAACTTTTTTATCAAAATCTGGTACCACAAGCCATAAAACGCAACGGTTACGTGCATCGTACCAATCCAACAATCGACTTTCATTGTAGCTGTGAGTAATCCTTTTTTTCTTTTCCCCAAAATGCGTGATCAATTTAGTGGTATTTTCAGAAACTTCATGAGATAATGATGTTCCCCAAATTTTTTCAACATTGTATTTTAGATACTCACATAAGAATTCTGCTTTTTTTTCATAATCTTTCCAGGTTTTAGGTTTTATTTCTTTATTAAATCTTTTTTTGACTACTTTGATTCCTATTGTTTCGGTTCTTTTATTTGCAGCATAGATCCCATGAGTTAAAATTTTCATAATGCTTTCGAAATTCTTGTCGTCAACCTTGCCCTTCAAATATGCCTCGCGCCATTCAAAAGATGTATCTCTAAGATATCTGTCGAGTTGTCTCAAATCTTTTAGGGTACATTTCTTTTTCTTTACCTCAAAAAGGTGAACTCGCCAAAGCTGGTCAACAGCAGTAATATCAGCTCCGCCCCCTTTTACTGACGTATATGACCTATTAATGAAGTTCAAACTAGACTCCACTAACTTCTCCAGCTTATAAGAAAGAAGGGTTACGTAAACTTCCTCACTAACTGTGATAGGTTTTTTCCTTCGAGGAAAAATCGACTTTGATTTCTTCCAATCTTTAGGTGGATCACCAGTCGGGTCACCAACGAATTCCAAATTTTTATCTAAGATGTAATACTCTGGGATAGCCCAATTGAACGGGACTTCATCCTTTTTATCTTTTGTATCTGCAATAGAACTATTGACTTCCATGTTAACCTCCTATGAGAATGATTTTTGATCCAAAAAAATTCGTTCTAATAGTACCTTTAATAATATAGCTAACTAAAAATAATAATTTCAAAAGGCATATTCCATATGTTTGAGACTTCTATGCCGAAAAGTTAAGCTACAACAATTTTATTTATATAATCCTTGAAACTCATTTGAACTTTCACTTGACCATAGTTATTCTCACTCAATGCTTTACGTAATGTTGACTCTGCAATTTCGTTTGTATTGCATTCCTGGCTAAGGTGAGCTAGAATAATTACTTCAGGCAGCTTTGCAGAATTCTTTAAAATTTCAATTACAAACATTGCACATTCAACATTCGAAAGATGACCAACCTCTCTAATTCTTTTCTTCAGCAGATAATGTCTATTAGAATTTTCTAGCATATTCAGGTCGTGATTGGATTCTATCATGATAATATCAGAATCTACGAACTTTTCTGTTAGACCGCTTTCCGGAAATCCTAAATCTGTTGCTATGCTTATTTTCTTTTCAGTAGAACCATTTTCAAAAACAATGTTAAATCCATAGCATCCGCCTTCGGAATCATGCGGTACTTCAAATCCACGTATCAAGAGTGAATTAATGGCAAACCAATTATCCCTAAAGGCTTTAATAAGCTTCTCATTACTCGGATTACGGCAAATCGTATATTTCTTAAGCAAAGCTTCCTTTACTTGTTCGCTGCAATAAACAGATATGCCGGTTTCCAGAAGAACTTTTAATGAAGAATAATTGACGTGATCGGTGTGAACATGTGTAAGAAGAACTCCGCTCAGCTTATTGATACTGCTTCCCATACTTTTTATGTGTTGACGTATTAAGCCGGGATATAAACCACAATCAAGCAATAGACTAGTACATTCATTCCAAACGTAGGTGCAGTTGCCAGAGCTTGAACTTGCAAAGCTAACCAACGATATTTTCTTATCTCTTTGAGGATGGTTGGCTTGTATCATATTTGCTGAATAGTTATTTGCCCTTTCTAAATCTCGCATAAAGTAAATCTATTTAATGTTCAATGGCTCCATGAATTTATCATTTTAACCAAAATTTATCTACCATTTTTAATCCTTGAATATAATACCATTCGTGCCAGCTTGAAGAATCTTCCATAACTTCTTCAAAAGTTTTGTATTCTGTTTTATACCACATACAGCCCTTTGCAGGTTGACCATAGACATTTTCCCCTAACTTCATATAGACAAATTGTAAGGCAAGTCTTTCTTTAGAGAAATCTATACCGAAATCACAGAGAAATATCTTGTCATTTTCCATGTAAGCATCATCGATCATTTTTTTACATTGCTGTAAAAGTATCATCTCAATTTCATTAATTAAGATTCCGGGTATTACTTCATTCAACTCATTCTTTTTAATGAATTCCTTAACCTCTGCCCTCGTGACAACATGATGTTCACTGAACTCACTGAGAACCAAGTTAATCAATGGGGTCTGCATCAAGGAAGTCTTTATTAAGCTCTTTCATATTCTATTTCTCTTAAAATTCTTTACTTATTAATAATGCTTTCACGCTAACACTTATGAAGTTCTTAGTTATTAATTTAATGGACTTATAACCTCACTTCCTAAAATAAGATCGCTGATCAAAGAGTTTCCGCTTCTGTCCATAACACCTTTTTTATTCTTAAGAGTAAACTGGCAGATACCGTCATTGAAATGCGTTATCGAATCAAAAATTGGTTCGATAATATTTTCTCGATTGACATCCACAAGCCCCCATTTTCCCTCAATGCGAATTGGGATTTCTCCATTGATAAGCTTTCCGACTCCGTCAAACTCAAATGGAATAACTGTCTCTTGCATAATATTTATTACTCCCCACTGTCCGTCCAGCATCACAGATGCAAGACCTTCAGAGAAATTTAGTGCATCATCATAGACAAATGGAATTACTTCATCATTATTTTTATCAATGAAACCATATTTGTCATTCAAGCAAACTGCTGCAATTCCATTTTCAAACCTTGATGTCCAATCATAGATGAAAGGAATGACGGTGTTAATATCGTCATCAATGAAGCCATACTTTTCATTCAATTTCATTCTTATTAGTCCATCAGAGTATTTATCATCTTCATCAATCAAATCGAGTATTGAAGTAATATATTTTTCTTCGATAAACGGAATAACGAACTCACCCTGACGGTCAATAAAACCGGATATTTTCTTTTCCCCATATTCAACTATTCTGTCGACTCTTGCTAAGTTATTGCTGAAATTTGATGTGACTAATGATTCGTTCCATTTTCTTATCTCTTGTCCCTTTGTATCAATAAGAATAGTATCATTACCGTTGGTGACAAATGCTCTCTCTTCAGAGAAGTCATCTCCGATGATGTACTTCGTTGGAATTACCACATCCCCATGTCGATTGATATAACCGACTTTCTTATTATTGTCTACGATTGCAAGTCCATTATGAAAATCACCGAAATGCAATACTTCAAACCATTTTTCTGTTCCGTCTTCAAAAAGTAATCCTTTCACAAGCTGATGATTCTCTTTTTTATACACAATCGCTGAATTGTCTTTGAAATCACCAATTACATATTTTCGCATATTTGCTCCATTCAAAGTCAATTAGTAAATCCAATTTGTTTGATCAAGCTATCTTCGTTATAACTGTAAAATCCTTGATGGCATAAATTCAGAAGATTGAAAAACGCATCACGATTTATTTCTCCCTTCATCTCCTTGGAAGACTTCAACTGTTTAACAAAGCTGACAATGAATGCGCCCGTTACCTTTTTAGTTTTCAATAATCCGAGAATCTCATCATCGAAAAAGGAAATAATCTGTTCGTCATCAGTTTCTCTGTGCACAAGTGAAAGATAATTATTCGATTCTATCTCACTGATATCGAGAAGCATATCAAATCTTCCTGGACGTGAAGCCGCTTCGTCAACTAACTTTTTGTCATTTGTTGCTGCAAGAAGAAATACGTTGTTGGGCATAAACCCATCCAATGCCTGAAGGAAATTACTCAAACTGCTGTTATCGTAGTTGCTTTTTCTATCGCCGGCTAAAAAGTCTAAATCATCAATTATTAAAATACAAGGATCGAAATACTCACAAAAGCTGAATATTTCATTGATCGGAAGCTTTCCACCGCTGCAAATGAATATTGTCGCAAAACCTTTCGTTTCGTTTATGATGGCATTTATGATCTGAGTCTTACCGGTTCCGGGTTTCCCGTTAAACAAGTATCTAAGTGAGGACCTATCTTTATGAAAGTTTTTTACCGTATAAACAAATCTTTCGATTTGTTCTCTTTTATTTTCTGGAATAAAAAGCTGTTCAAGGTTTGTGGTTGGTAATTCTGCTTTCCTTAGATATTTCACTATATCCAAACACTTTTCTTCAGCACCCGCGAACTTTAAGGTTTTATTTACCAGACTCGAGTTTTTAATGGCATCTTTGATAATTGTTGAAGTTAATTCTTTTATCTGGCATGCCTGCGAAGAGATTCCATTTACATAAAGATTATGGATCTCAATCGGCAGTAGTTCTCCGTATTCTTTTGTAATTGATGTCTTAAAGGTCAGTTCATACATTTCTTTTTTGAATTCCACGGTTGCAAACAAATACTGATCCGAAAAATGATATAATCCCAGCTCTTGATTATATGTTGCTGTTGGAATGTTAATGATTGGATTCGAATAATTGAGCATTCCCACACATCGTTTAATAATTAAATCTGGATTCTCAAACTTATTTGAAAATAAATTGAACAGATAATTCTTTGC
>CAZNDS010000147.1:0-7168 GCA_964571865.1 uncultured Ignavibacteriaceae bacterium
TGCTAGTAAATGGATGAGTATTGTAAAGCACAAATCATTTGAAGATTGCAGTACCTATCTTAAGTCAAAAAACTTTGTTATCGCTGCATCGCATTTGGATGTTTATTCCAAAGCCCATGATGAAATCGATTTCAACGAAAAAGTTGCTCTAGTATTTGGAAATGAACATAGGGGAATCACGGAAGAATATTTAAAATTCTGCGACTATTCATTCAGAATTCCAATGCACGGGATGATCCAAAGTTTGAATGTATCTGTAGCTGCCGCTGTTTGTTTGTTCGAAGCAGAAAAAAAAATCAGAATTGCAGGAAAATATAATTACATTCAGTTGGATAAAGATTTGTATAATGAAACATTGAAAAAATGGTTGTTAAAATAATATCAGGAGCTAACATTGGCAGAAGTTAAATTGATCAATGTTAAAAAAGTTTATGAGGGAAATGTTGTTGCTGCCCAAGAGGTGAATCTTACGGTAAAGGATAAAGAATTTGTCGTATTAGTTGGACCTTCCGGCTGCGGTAAGTCGACAACGCTTAGGATGGTTGCTGGACTTGAAGAGATCACAGAAGGTGAATTGTACATTGATGGTGTCTTGATGAATCAAGTGCCGCCAAAAGATCGTGATATTGCCATGGTTTTTCAGAATTATGCACTCTATCCTCACATGAATGTTTTCGATAACATGGCTTTTGGATTAAAGATTAGGAAATTTCCAAAAGATGAAATCAAAAAGAGAGTTGAAGACGCTTCAAAAATCCTCGGAATCGAAAATCTATTAACTAGAAAACCTAAACAACTTAGCGGCGGCCAACGACAAAGAGTTGCAGTGGGCAGAGCAATTGTAAGGAAACCGAAAGTATTTCTATTCGATGAACCTCTTAGCAATCTTGATGCAAAGCTGCGTGTACAAATGCGGACAGAAATATCAAAGCTGCATCAAAGACTGGAAGCAACAATGATTTATGTCACTCACGATCAAGTCGAAGCAATGACAATGGGCGATAGAATTGTTGTGATGAAAGACGGAATTGTCCATCAAATTGATACACCATTAAATTTGTACTATCAGCCTGCAAATAAGTTTGTAGCTGGTTTCATTGGTAGTCCATCGATGAATTTTATTAATGGAAAAATTATTTCAGAGAATGGCTTAAAATTCATGTCAACTAATTCAGAATTAAAATTCAATCTGAAAGGATTAGAAGAAAAGAATTTTAAAAAGTACATTGAAAAGAAAGTGATTCTTGGAATTAGGCCGGAAGATTTTGGAATATCAGACTCAGCTCGTGAAAAAGCTACTGATGTTACTATCCAAGCAGAAATTGAAGTCGTTGAACCAATGGGCAGAGAAGAATTTTTGTATTTCCAAAACGAGGGGGAGCAGATCATTGCTAAGATCGATTCTAGTATGAACGTAAAAGCAGGCATGAAAGCCGACTTAGGTTTTGATTTACAAAGATGTTACTTCTTCGATGCAGATAACGAAAGAAGCATTTAATCAATCCTCGAAAATCAAAGATTAATAATTTGGTGTTCAAATTTATCTATACTCAAATTATCATAGAGAAATTTGATAAAATCTAATCCGTATTTATTCGCGAAGTAAATAAAATTCAATTCACGCTCTTGCAAGTTTTCATCGGGATAAAGAACATTTGAAGTTTTGTAAATCTGACGAAATATAACTTCATTTTTTCTTTTCTGGGCTGCTAGAGCTTTTTCTCTGACAACATTTAAATATTGATCTGTTTTGAGTTTTGCCCCTGACACAACATCTATGAGTGTCTGATCGATTAAACCTATATCTTCTGATAATCCCTCGAAGACTGCAGAAAATTCTTTTTCCACTCGGCTAAAAATATCCGCAACTTTAATCTCAGAAGAACTATCTGCAATCTTCAGTGCTAGTTGTTCATTGTCGTGAAAGAAATCCTGAAGTTTAAGTTCATGTTTATCCAAAATTTGTTGAACACGTGATTCGATAATTGTTGCACTAGCGCGTGGATAGAGAATTGGTTGAGTCAGATTTAGAATCTCGTAATAAGGAACAATTTGTGCATGATAACTGATCTCAGATGGACCTCCGACATAAAATGCAGTCGGGAATAGATAATCTTGACATATTGGACGCAAGATTACATTTGGACTTATCTTCTCAGGCAAGAAGTCGATTTGTTCGAATAATTCTTCAATAGTGAATTTTTTTCTTTTACCCTTCAAGCGGAAATCTGTCTCGGTTGGATCGATTGCATATCTTCCACCATCTTCAATGTAAAATAGATTTATTGGTTTAATTTTAACCTGAGCATGATAAAGTTCTTCAAGACTCGCACTCCGAAGTATTAACTCTTCAGCAATGAACAGAAACTGTTCGATATCTTTTTTAAAGATAGTTCTAAGAGTATCTTTAACTTTACCACTCTGCGGATCAAAGAGGATTAATCCATATTCATCAAAAAACTCTCTCATCAGACCTATAAAGGCCGATTTAAAAGTTGCACCGGCATGATAATGATTTGAAAGCATCTCTAACAACGAACTTTTAAATTCTGTTTCCCTCAAAGAAGCTTTAAGCTTTTCAATATTGTGTTCAACAGTCATATCGAAAGCAAATTCACCCATTGGGCCGCGATTTGTTTCGGAATCCAATCCATCATCGTAAGAGATTGTGGTTATGCTATTTTCATTATCCAGTACTTTGAAGGAACGTACCTCATCAAAATCATGGTCATCGCCTTCAAGCCAAAATACAGGGACAAAATTGTAATCAGAATATTTCTCCGACAAATATTTTGCAAGCTTGATTGTTGTAATCGTTTTATAAATTGTATAAAGTGGACCTGCAGCAAATCCCAATTGCTGTCCAGTTATCACAGCGAATGAATTTTGAAATTTTAGTGTCTCAATATTTGATGAAGTTAGAGCGGAAACTTTATCATTTGGATTTTGTTCACGAAGAAACTCTACTAACCTTTCGCGTTCTTTTTCACTTTTTCTGACATTCGATAAAACTTTACTGACATCTTCCTCATTTCGAAAATTAGTCGGAAAGAATTTAGCAACATTTTCGAATTCATAAAGATAGTCTAAAAAAATATTCGGGGATGTCAGAAAAATTTATAAACATACTTTTCTCATTTTGTTTAACAAGACCGGAGTTCCCTCCGGAATATCGGTAAATGTACCGATCAAATTAGCCAACACAAAAATATGAATTAATTTGATGAATTATAAAATCAATTTTCTTTATATTGAACAAGAAGTGATATAATTTTCAAAATGCTAAGAACAATAAATTTACGTTTATCTGCTCGTGCTAAATCTAATGCAGCAATTATTTTAAAAATATTAATTTCCGCAGCGTTAGTAGTTTTTTTAGTAAATCGAATTTCTTTGACAAGACTGATTGAAGCATTTGATAATATAAATTATATCTTTTTCTCAGTTGGGGTACTATTTGCTATTCTGAACATCTTCTCTCAATATATTCGATGGCGGTATATTCTAAAAATTCAAAACAATTCTGTTTCCAAGCTGGATTCCATCAAATCTCTCTTTGCCGGGTATTCGGCAGGAATCATCACCCCGGTTCGAGTTGGCGAATATTTTGGGAGGAAAATCCCGCTGAAAGAATTCACCATAACTGAAGTAATAACAATGACTGTAGTGGATAAATTTTCACTTCTTTTAAATGTTATCTTTTGGGGTGGATTGACTAGTATTTTCTTTTTGTCATTCTATTATAAGGTAAGCTATTTAATTGTTACCAGTCTATTTGTTTTATTCAGCTTCTTTTTTTATTTGATTTTCATGCTGCTTTTCTCGAAAAAATTCTATTTATATGTCCATGATCGCCTGAAAAAAATAAAAGTAAAATTCAAAATAATTCGAACAATTGTTCAGCAGATAGGCAGGTTAGAAGAAACATCGTTTTTAAAACTAACTTCTTTGGCGTTATTGAACTATACTATTCTGATAATTCAATTCGCAGTTCTTGTACTAACTTTTGAACCAAATGGAGCGTACATGAATTTTATTTTGTGCAGTGTCTTAATGTTTTTTGCAAAAACTCTTGTCCCTGCCGTGACTTTTGGCGAAGTCGGAATAAGGGAAAGTGCTTCAGTTTATTTTTTGGGAATTTACGGTGTTGACGAAGCTGCGGCTTTTAACGCTGCTCTAATGTTATTCTTTTTGAATTTGCTTCTCCCTTCATTGATCGGACTTTACTTTATTATAAAAAGCAAGTTCAACTTTGCTTCTTAAAGTTATGTCAATCTTACAAATTATTATTGGAACTCTCTTATTTTTTTATTCGATATTTATCTTATACTTAACTATTGGTTCGTTAAGAACAAAAAAAAGTAAGCGCAATAATAGCTTTAAGGTCAGCCTGATAATTCCATTTCGGAATGAACAATTAAATTTGGAGAAATGTTTGTTGTCGGTTCTGAATCAATCATATGATAAAAATTTAATTGAAATAATCTTGATTGATGATCATTCAACTGACAGTTCCAACTTAATTGCTCAAAGGTTTACGAAGTACAAGGATATAAAATTAATTACGCTCAGTAATGTCTTACCAAAAATATCCGGGAAAAAAGCCGCGATAGAATATGGTATTAATAATTCAACAGGTGAAATAATTATTACTACTGATGCCGATTGCTGGTACGATAAAAACTGGATCGAGAATTTAATCGCATCATTTGATTCTGGAACAGGATTTGTAGCTGGTCCGGTTATTTATGCAAATCAAAAAAACTTTTTCCAAAAACTTCAAACCTTGGAATTCGGAAGTCTTGTTGCAATTGGCGGGGCTCTGATCAATAATAAGAATCCGCTTCTAGCAAATGGCGCAACATGCGCTTATCGACGTGAACTCTTTTATGACATAAATGGTTTTCAAGGTAACTCAGGTCTTGTTTCCGGTGACGAAGAATTTTTAATGCAGAAAATACATTTTCAAACAAATAGAACCGTGAAGTTTTGTTTTTCCGAGAATAGTCTTACTTACACTGAAGCATGTGCAAATTTATATGGCTTTCTAAATCAAAGAATGAGATGGGTTTCAAAGATTAGATACTATAGAAATAGATTTATGCTGCTGCCTTTGTTTTTAGTTTATCTATTTTATTTTGTGTTAGGTGTTTTATTTATTTGCAGTTTCTTTTCAATCACATTTTTAAAAATATTTTTAGCAGTATTTTGCACAAAAATAATTTTGGATTTTATATTTTTGTCCGTTTCGTTGAGATATTTAACTCTTCAGAAATACTTACTTTATCTTCCAATTGCTGAGCTGATTCATATACCATTTATAATCATCATTCCGGCACTCGGTTATTTCAGACAATTTGTTTGGAAGGGAAGGACTTTCACCAAGTAAATGATTGATTTAACTTCTCCCCCTTTTTTAGTGAAAACAATATTTCGAGATATTATTTGGGAAAATAACGTCGATGAATTAGTCTTAACATTCGATGATGGACCGCACCCAGTGGCAACAGAAAAAGTTCTCGAAGTACTTGTAAAAAACAATCTTAAAGCAATATTTTTTTTTATCGGTGAGAATGTAATTCGTAATTATGATATTGTCCAATCGATTGTTGAACAAGGCAGTTACATTGCTAACCATTCGTTTTCTCATCCCAAGAATTTATTTCTTGCTGGAAAGGAGAATATTCAAAAACAAATTTCCAAATGTCAAAATATAATTGAAACTTTTCCGAATAATCTCAAGTTATTTCGTCCACCGTTTGGGAGACTTAAAGGTAAAATGAAAAAAATTTCTGCTGATCTTGGACTAAAGACAATGATGTGGACGAAATTAACTGAGGACTGGTATGGTGAACAAACAAGGATCAGAAAAAATATAATGGAAATTGAGAAGCAAAATTCGATAATTTTGTTCCATGATAATGAGAATACATCTGAGATTATTGGTTCTGCTTTGCAAGACTCAATCTCTATTTTAAACGATAAAGGTTTTAATTTTGCCAGAACTTTCAATTTTTGAGATTTTACTTTTAATAATTATTGCATTTTACATCTTACAGCAGATTGTTTTTTTATTCGGCTTTAATAGGAAACTGCCGTGTAATGAACAATATGAACCCACCGTGTCGATTATTGTCGCAGCACGCAATGAAGAAAAAAATATTCGTGCTTGTCTCGAATCGCTTTCGAAAATTGACTACCCTCTGACTAAATTGGAAATTCTTATAGTCGATGACTTTTCAACTGATGGAACTGGAACAATCATAGATGAATTCGCAAATCGCTTCGAGTTCATTAAGAAAGTTATCCCGAATAAAAACATAATTAAGCAGCCTGGAAAAACAAACGCGGTCGTTAATGCACTTGATGTTTCGCATGGTGAAATTGTATTTACGACCGATGCAGATTGTACAGTTAAACCGGATTGGATTAAAACTCAGGTCAAGTATTTTACCGATGAAGTTGGAGTTGTCTGCGGTTTCACACTTCAAAAATCTTTTTCCCAATTTACCGGAATGCAAAATCTTGATTGGATTTATTTGTTGACAGTCGCTTCCGGCGCCATCAATCTCGGTGTTCCTCTAAGCTGCATTGGAAACAATATGGCATATAGAAGAAAAGCTTATGATTTGGTTGGTGGGTATCAGGGCATTAAGTTTAGTGTCACGGAAGATTTTGCTTTGCTCCATAAAATTCATTCATCCACGAAGTACAAGATCGTTTATCCCGCAGCTTTAGTGGAGAAGAAAGTTTGGGCTCCGGAGTGGGTGTTAAAACCGAAGAAATAAGCCTCCTGTTTTCATGGTCCGGTCTGAGAAAAAATGATTGTTTTATCTGGAGGGCCGTAGGGTCCTCCCTTATTTTATATCACCGAGCTTATGTTTCAGGGAACCCTGATTTATGGATTTGTCAATAGCGTGATCCTGGCCCTCCTTGCACTGGGTTTTAATCTCACCTTCGGAATCAGCGGGGTTGCCAATTTTGCCTACGGTGCTCTCTATATCCTGGCTGCCTACACCGCCTGGATGCTGTTGACGTGGTTTAAGATCAACTATTTCCTTTCCGTCGTTCTGGCGGTTCTTTTTACCTCTCTCATCGGAGGGCTGATCTATCGGTTTATACTTCTTCGCGTCAGGGGACTGCCCATCTCGGAGGTCATTGCCTCTTT
>CAZNDS010000148.1:0-7167 GCA_964571865.1 uncultured Ignavibacteriaceae bacterium
TTTTCTAATGGCGGTCATTAGAAATTGTTACCTAATGACAAATTTGGGTTAAAAACTCACCTCGCATAATAGTTTCTAAAATGAGCAAATCCTCCGCGTGAAATACATTAAATCCCTTAAATGTGCGGTTGTTTTCAACTATCGGTTGAGATAGTTTTTTTATGTTTCGTGTGCCGATATGTTTATCCTCAATAGTATAAATGAATTTTAAATATCTATAATTAGCCGCAAGCAACAGCTCACCGAGTGGTCGCATTGACTTTAAGTGTTACATTTGATCTCTATGATCCAAACTTCGGTTCATCGACGACTAATTTAAAGGACCTGAAAATTGCAGATGCTTCTAGTCCATTTGCTGGATGGACGGTTGAACAATTACTGCTGGAAGCAAATAAAGTACTTGGTGGAATGAGTTCGACTTATTCAGCAAGTCAATTGAATGATGCAGTCGCCAAAGTCAATGAAAATTTCGTCGATGGTACATTCGTCGGAACTTTCTTGACTTGTCCATAAAAATTACAAATTGAAATTTGATTTTTTTATTCAGCCCGATTGACAAAAGTCGGTCGGGCTTTTTTTTATAAGAAATTTTACTTTTCAGTATTTTTTCGAATGGCTTTAAGTTCATTCAAAATATCTTTGAAGACATTTTCAGTTTCAGCGATTTCGGTTTCAGCAGTTCCTAAAGCTTCTGATATTGGATGAAGGACTTTAATCTTCTCTCTCATTTGGTTGTGGTATTTTTCAAACTCGACCAGGCCGCTTAATACACCTTCGTAACTTGAAGTTGGATTTATTTTTTGTCCTGCAGTTTGGATTTGGATTGAACCAAATCCCAGAAACCGATCATACAAAGTCCTCTGCAAAGCAAAATCAGTTACAGCACGGAATGGAATATTTTGCTGCGTTTTTGTAAGGATTCCTTTGTGTATGCTGACTCTATCCTCGCGGATGATATATGAAAGATTCTTTACCCATAGTATGGAAATCGGATACCCTATTCCAATGAGAAGGACGCAAATTATCAATCCAGTCATCCAAAGATAAGTCGGAACACGCATGTCGCCATCAGCAAGTGAAATTATTAAATGAATTATTCCAATAGAAACGAGAATAAAAACAGAAATTGTTATCAATACCCATAGATATTTTGTAATTAGTTTCTGGTGGGGCCTGATTATTTCTTCCACGTTATCACCTCTCTGTTTGTTTACAACTTAATATAACGATTCTAAATTATAATTTCTCAGCCACGGATTTGGATAAATCTATTTTTTAGATTTATCTAAGATTTCCCTTAAAACATTCAAAGCAATTTTAATTTCTTCGGTTGTTGTCTTTCTGCTGAAAGAAAACCTCAATGCTCTCTCTGCTCTTTCGCGTTGTAGATTCATTGATTTCAGCACGTGTGACGGTTCCATAACGCCGCTCGTACATGCCGATCCGCTCGATACAGCAATATTATTTAAATCAAGATTTATTATCAGTGAATCTGAATTAATCGAGTACTCATTAGGATTGATCGAAAAATTCAGAATGTAAGGTGAGCAATTTTCCATTGGGGAATTGATTAATATTTCATTCCCCCAGGAACTTAACGTATCATAGAATTTCGTTTTGAGCAGATTCACATGGTTGAAATTGCTAATACGATTTTCATAAAATAGTTCTGCAGCTTTGGCAAATCCAACAATTGCTGGAGTATTTTCTGTTCCACCGCGTCTGCGTCTTTCTTGTGAGCCGCCGTATATTATCGGCTCTAATGGTGTTCCCTGTCTTACGAAAAGCAATCCGGCACCCTTTGGACCAAAAATTTTGTGACTAGAAGCAGAAAGCAAATCAACTTTTATTTTTGATAAATCGAGATCAAATTTTGCAAAGCTCTGAACTGCATCGACATGGAGGTAGACTTTTTGTTCCTTGGTTAACTTAGCAATTGATTCAATGTCAGTGATTGAACCAATTTCATTATTCACATGCATCAGTGAAATTAATGCTGTGTTGCGTTTTATTTCATTCTCGATTTGAACCACATCAACTTTTCCATCAGAATCTGGATTGATGAACGTGACTTCAAACCCGATTTTCTCTAACTTCTCACAGGATTCAATCGTCGCATGATGTTCTGCTTTAGACGTAATTATGTGATTTTTCCCCGTTTCAGTTCTTATTGCGTGTGCTGCGCCGAAAAGCGCCAAGTTGATCGATTCAGTTCCACCGGATGTAAAATTTATTTCGTTCTGTTTAACCTGTAAAATATTACACATCGAATCTCTTGCTGACTCAATTGCCGTCCTGGTTACTTGACCGAATCGATGAATCGAGGAAGCATTTCCAAAATGTTCGGTGAGATAGGGAAGAATTGCATTGAAGACTTCTTCATCTATAGGAGTTGTTGCTGCATAATCCAGATAAATTTTATTATCCATTTTCCAAATGAGTTAAAATTGTAAAATTATTTTTTGCACTCATCAAAAATTATTTTAATGCCTTCGAGAACAAGATCGAATTCAAGTGCATCGATAATCTTAGTGAGCGGTAAAATTGTTTTTGAAAACCCTCCAGTAGCAATAACTTTTTGTTTAGCTCTAAGCTCCTGAGAAATCCTTGCAACCATTCCTTCCATAGAATCCAATGCAGCGAACATTATTCCAGATTGCATATTATGAATCGTATTTGTTCCGATCACTTTCGGTGGAAAAACAAGATCAACTTGAGGCAATTTTGCTGCAAGATCAAAAAGTGCTTGTGCCGATGTGTTAACTCCAGGTGCGATAACACCGCCAATAAAATCTCCATTTGCAGATACGACATCATAAGTCGTTGCAGTTCCAAAGTCGATAATAATCAGAGGTCCGTCGTATTTCTTAAATCCGGCTGCAACATTACATATTCGATCGGCGCCAACTTCATCCGGTGTATCAACAAGCAGCTTAAATTTAAGCTCAGACTGGGGCGTTATTACAAAGGGGATACAGTTGAAAAGTCGTTTTGTAACATCATATAAAGTTTTATCTGCTCTCGGTACCACAGACGAAATTCCAACATTTGAGATTTGCTCTAAATTGTAATTAAGTGAAACAAGCGAGTCGCTTAAAAATTCATAAAAAATTTTCTCATCACAAACAAAATTCGTTGCCAACCTAAAAGTGGTTGATAATTTTTCTTCCCGAAATATTCCAAAAGTTGTATGTGTATTTCCTGTATCAATTGCTAAAAACATTTTATTCCTTAATAACAGTTACATCTCCAGAAAATAACTTAAGCAATTTACCGTTCTGATTTAAAATAAGCGAACCATCTTCGGCAACATTTTCGAAAATTCCTCTGAAAATTTCTTTATTATTTGTCAGAGAAATTTCTTTTCCCAAACTCGAGCATCGAGATTTCCATTTTCTCATAAGAGAGGCAGCGTCGGCGCGGAGAAGTTCATAATTATTTTTAAAACGAGTGATTATCATAATTAAAATGTCCTCTCGGCTGAAGACTGTTTTGAATGTTAAATTTAAGGATGTCGCTCTATTTTTAAATTCCTCCTGAAATGTGGTTTGGTTTACGTTTAGTCCAATTCCTATAACAATTTTCTTGATTTGGTTATTTTCGAATTGTGACTCGATTAAAATGCCACAAAACTTTTTTCCGTTTATTAATAGATCATTAGGCCATTTGGTTTCAACTTTGCTTTTAGTAATGTCTTCGATGGCTTCAGCGATTGAAACAGTTGTATAAAAATTTAGTATTCCAATGTTTTCCGTTTCGATTCCATCTTTAAGCCCCAATGAGAAAGTAAGATTTTCATAAGCATTTGCATACCATTTTCTTTCCAGCCGCCCTTTGCCTTTATACTGAAACTCAGCAAGTACTAAAGTTTTATCGATCAAATCTTTTCTTTTCAGCAGATATGTGTTCGTTGAGTCGATCTCCTCAAAATATTCAAAGTGTTTTATGAAGTTTAACTTCTCGATTGAATTGGAAAATTTGTTTACGTCAAATTTCATGTTCCAAGATAGAAATTTGGAGTGAATTTTCACAAAGGAAGTGATGATTGTCACAGCTGTGACAGAAAGTGCAAATATGTGAAAAAATGAAATAGTTTGACAATCATTTTGTCACATTGGCACCGTTCTTCAATGGAACATTGATTTTTAAGCAAAAATGGAATTGGCACGATCATTGACACAGATTAAACGTTAAAAAAAATGAAAAGAAAGTCGAAATAAAAAATAGGAGGATAAAATGACATTAATAAGATTTAACCCATTTAGAGAATTGGACACAATCCAAGACAGAATGAGAAACTTGTTTGATGATTTTCCAACTTCACTTAATTTGGATGCCTCATCAAACTTTAGTCCGCGCGTAGATGTTTCGGAGGATGAAAATTCGGTTTTCGTAAATATTGAACTCCCAGGTGTTGATAAAAAAGATGTTAAAATCACCGTTCAGGAAAATAATATCTTAACAATTAAAGGGGAGAAGAAGAGTGAAATTAAAGACGAAAAGAAAAACTTCTATCGTGTGGAGAGAACTTATGGTTCATTCTGCCGGACAATGGCTCTGCCTGCA
This sequence comes from uncultured Ignavibacteriaceae bacterium, assembly GCA_964571865.1. Lineage (GTDB taxonomy): Bacteria > Bacteroidota > Ignavibacteria > Ch128b > Ch128b > JAHJVF01. Next base: position 4,567 of record CAZNDS010000148.1, read on the forward strand.
GAAGTTAACTCAGAAAAAACCAAAGCCAAATACGAGAATGGAATTTTGAACATTGAACTTCCAAAGCTCGAACCGGCTCCAAAGGCAGAGAAATTAATCGAGATTAACTAATTGGCATTTTCGATTAAATTGAAATTGCATACGAGATGGAAAACAAATCCATCTCGTATTATTTTATAACTTTGAAAGGAAATACGAATGAGTAAAATTATAGGAATTGATTTAGGAACGACAAACTCCTGCGTTGCTGTGCTTGAAGGTAACGATCCAGTCGTCATCCCAAATGCAGAAGGGGGGAGAACGACTCCTTCGGTTGTTGCGTTCGCGAAATCAGGCGATCGATTGGTCGGTCAAGCGGCAAAGCGGCAGGCAGTTACCAATCCGCAGAATACAATCTTCTCAATTAAAAGATTTATGGGAAGAAGATACGATGAAGTTACGCACGAAATGAAATTAGTTCCATATGATGTAATCAATGATGGCGGAATTGCTCGTGTAAAAGCTGATGACAGAGTTTACTCCCCGCCGGAAATCAGTGCAATGATCTTGCAGAAAATGAAAAAAACTGCAGAAGAATATTTGGGTCAAGAAATCAAAGAAGCTGTAATCACGGTTCCAGCTTACTTTAACGATTTACAGCGTCAAGCTACAAAAGATGCAGGCGAGATAGCCGGGCTTATTGTCCGCAGAATTATCAATGAACCAACCGCTGCGGCATTAGCTTATGGTTTAGATAAAAAAGACAAGGATGTAAAAATTGCAGTCTACGATTTGGGTGGTGGTACATTTGATATTTCAATACTTGAACTCGGTGAGGGCGTGTTTGAAGTCAAATCAACAAATGGAGATGGACATCTCGGTGGTGATGACTTTGATCAACGGCTAATTGATTTTATTGCAGATGAATTTAAGAAACAAGAAAGCATTGATTTAAGAAAAGATCCCATGGCATTGCAGAGATTAAAAGAAGCTGCTGAAAAAGCTAAAATTGAACTTTCAGGACAGCTCCAAACAGATGTGAACTTGCCGTTCATAACAGCAACTGCAGAAGGTCCAAAACACTTAAACCTAAACATTACACGTGCAAAGTTTGAGCAGTTAGTTGATGATCTTATCAAAAGAACAATTGAACCATGTAAAAAAGCTCTTACCGATGCTGACTTATCACCAAGTCAAATTAACGAAGTGATTTTAGTCGGTGGCTCAACGCGAATTCCAAAAGTGCAGCAAGTTGTGAAAGAACTTTTTGGGAGAGAACCGCACAAAGGTGTTAATCCTGATGAACTTGTCGCTGTTGGTGCGGCAATTCAAGGCGCTGTTCTAACCGGTGAAGTTAAAGATGTTTTGCTTCTCGATGTAACGCCCCTTTCGCTTGGAATTGAAACTCTGGGAAGTGTAATGACTACACTCATCCAAGCCAACACTACGATTCCGACAAAGAAGAGTGAAATTTTCTCTACTGCCGCAGATAGCCAGACTTCAGTTGAAATTCATATTCTACAGGGTGAAAGACCTATGGCTGTTGACAATCGTACACTCGGCAGATTCCATCTTGATGGCATTCCACCTGCACCGCGAGGAATTCCGCAAATAGAAGTTACTTTTGATATCGATGCTAACGGAATCCTTCACGTGAATGCAAAAGACAAAGGAACGAATAAAGAACAAAGTATCAGAATTACTTCATCAAGCGGTCTAACAAAGGATGAGATCGAAAAAATGAAAAAGGATGCTCAAGAACATTCTGCCGATGACAAGAAAAAGAAAGAAGAAATTGATATTAAGAATCAAGCAGATAATTTAATTTTCCAAACTGAAAAACAGATGAAAGATTACGGTGATAAGATTTCTGAAGATTTAAAAACTCGACTACAGGGAGCAGTGGAACAATTAAAAGAGGTACACAAAACTGGAGTTGGCTCAGAGATCAAAACCAAGATGGATGCTCTAAACAACATTTGGAATGAAGCTGCAAGTCAAATGTATCAATCTACTTCTTCTGGTCCTGGTGCAGAACAGCAAACACAAGAACCTCCAAAACAAGAAGAAGCAAAAAAAGATAAAGAAGTAGAGGATGCGAGTTACGAAGTAATTGACGATAACGATAAAAAATAAATACAACAAAGGAATGAATATGAATAACGAACAAAAAATTAATTCAGAAAATGGATTCGATTGGGAACATTTAATTGAAACAGAACCCACTGTTTCGCCGATCATTGATATTATTGAAGTGAAAAATGATTTTCAGATTAAAGTCTATATGCCTGGTGTCAGAAAAGAAGACATCTATTTGAAATTGGACGATGAAGTCCTTTCAGTTTTTGGGAAGATGGATTTGAATCATGCTGATGAGGTCCGGTTCATACTGAAAGAAAAGAACTATGGACATTACTTCCGAAAATTTTTCATTACGGAAAAAATCGATTCTACTCAGATCAGTGCAAAGCTGGATAATGGTTTATTGAATATTATTCTACCAAAGCATGATAGAATTAAACCAAAAGAAATTTCGATTAATTAAATGAAATGATTCGATGATTAAGTTCTTGAAAAATATGTATTAAATTTAGATACGATGACTTTAAAATAAAAAAGGGC
>CAZNDS010000149.1:0-7079 GCA_964571865.1 uncultured Ignavibacteriaceae bacterium
TTTTTCGTGATATTGTAGCTTCCAAGTGATACTCTATAGTAATAACTTCCTGAAGATAATTTGGATGCGTTTATTTCAAAAAAATCTCTTCCTGGATTAATTACTTCTTTTTCCTCGGATAAAACTAACTCTCCTAAAATATTAAATATTTGAATCTTTGCAAAACCTTTCTCAGGTGATAAAAACTCTATTTTTGTCCTAGAATTGAACGGATTTGGATAATTCTGTGAAACAGCAAATTCAAAAGGAATTGCCCCGCTAAAAAATACATTTGTAGTCCCCTCAAAGAAATTTAATGCATCGTTAATCAAGTTATTCTTAGCTATAATATTATTCGTGGTTTCTAATGCAAAAGAGAGGAAAACTATTTTTGCTTCTTTTGTACCTCCTGTATAGATTCCATTGTAATAAACTCCCCCAATTTTCCCGTTTCGATAATTCAAGCATGTAGTTGAACCTCCAGTTGGTGTGATTCCATCTGGCCAATCTTCAGGATAGTTCATTCCAAGTTGAATATCACTTGGAAATGCTCGGAAAATATTTCCACTCGAATAAATTAATAGCGAACCAGAATTATCTGACTCATAGTTTGCTTTAAGGTAATTTGTTAAAAACGTAGGTGCAGTTGTACGTAACTCAAAAGCAATTTCGGAACCAGTGATGAAAAGATTTCCGCCTGCTTGAAGGTAAGACTGAACCAACAACTGCTCACTAGGATTTAACGTTTTATTCGCCGTGGATTCATCACCCAAATACCAAATCACACCGGAATAATCGCTAAGTAAAATTAGATTTGCAATCAGTGCTTCATTTGAGCATGCATCTACGTCTCTGCCTGATTTAAAAACACCATCTGCATAAAACTCAGTGAAATTATGAAATGCTAGAGAAAAACTTCCAGATGTTCTATCAAATCCATCAACTACAAGATATCTCTTCTTGCTCCCGGTCGATGCTGAGTATGCATCTGAAGGGGGGCTGACATTTCCAAGTGTATCAACGGCATGAACTTTTACATAATAAATCGAATTAGAATCAAGATTTGTAATTAAAACACTCAATGAGTCTTTTTTCAAATAATTTTCATTCATGAACGGAGTTAAGGGAAAATTCAAAGAATCTTTTGAAAGATAGATTCTAAATCCTTTAAGCTGTTGTGTGTATTGATATAACCAACTTACAATTAACTCCGCTGAATTAATTGTCTTTCTCCCTTTCACTGTAGAAAGAATTGGAGCTTCAGGCGGGAAAACCAAACTTGTATCTCTAACAAATTCTGCCAATACACGCCAAATATCTTTGTTAGTGTTATCCATTCCCAAAGCCCACATCCCAACGCCAACCAAGTTTTTCGTTTTAATAAATTGATATTTGTGGAATGCGCTTTCTGGATCTTCGTACCATGCTTGTCTCCAGCTTCCAGTTGTTGTTTGATATCTATACCAAGCATTTAATGATTCCGTATCCCACAGTCGCGAGTATTCGAGTGAATTCGCTTTTGCATCCGGATAGTAAAGTACACTTCCAGTCCCTGTTGTAGAAGCTTTTTTGTTTTGTGAGTTTGTTGGCCAATCATAACCATAGTGAGGCATTCCATAAACAGTTTTTGCAGGTAACGCACCACTCGAAAGTGCTGAATTAATATAGTTTGAAGCATTTAGTGAAGACCAACCTTGAAGTCTTCCAACTGGTCCTGCTGTTGTTCCGGTTGAATAACCATATCCGTAACATTGAAGGAAAGTCAAATCGCAGATTTGCGTAATTTGAGACAAATCCCAATCACCAGCTCGGAAGTCAAAATCTGTGGGAGCACAGGTTAAAATTAGATTTGGATTTCTGGATTTTAACGTATCCCTCAGCTGTCTCATAAAATTCGTAAGATTCGCAGTTTGACCTGAAGGGATACCTTCAAAATTAATGTCAACTCCATCAGCGTTTCTTGCTGTTACTTGTGAATAAAGATTATTAATTAAATTAACTCTCTTTGCATCATTTGTTAAAATCTTTTCTATTACTGTTCCAGAAAAGATTGTCGCACTAAGAACAACCTTCACACCCTTTGCGTGAGCTGAATTGAGCATATTCGTAACATTTACATTCGTTACCCAGCCGTGATTGTTAGTAATATTACCATTCGAGTCTGCTTCAGCACTATGATATGCAATGACATAGAGAAGATCATATGAGATTGTATTCCATCTGTTTACAAACCAATATGGCATATAACCCATAACTTTATACTTATTTAATAAAGTATTTGTGTTTAAAGGAATTGCTGGAACTATCTCATCTGAAATAATAGGTTTATAGAATTCCTTATTGATTTCATGGAAATACTTATGTGTGCTGAACTCCCCACTTTCCAAAATTCCTAGTGATAAATCTTGTGAATAGACAAGAGACAATTGAAATATGAATAGACACAGAATAGTAAATGATTTCACGAGATGTACCTCCTATTTCAGCTTGAGATGAAAATTTAGTCTCACTTCGTCATTCAATCCTCCCACATCGAATGAGAATAACTGAGCATCCACATAAGCATCAACAAGATTTAAAAAGTATGTGAGTCCTAAGTAGATAGCAAATAAATCACGCTGATCTCGGTAAAATTCCCTATATGTTTTGTACAAAGAATTCTCAGTTCCAATTTGAATACTTTGCAAGTAACGATTTTTATAGTCATTGTACAAATTATTATTATTTATCCAATTGTAAATAAACCAGCCTGTCACTCCCCACACTACAGGGGCTTTCCAATATGATTCATTATAAATTTGTCCAAGTCCCGGTAAAATAGCAGAACGCAAAACAGCTCCCCAAGGGGATTTTGAATGAATAGTTTGTTCTGCATCGGATTTCGGCTGCTCCTGGATCTGACATTCGCCGATTGCAGGGATTTTGAGAAATAGAAGACTAATTAAAATTATTATTCTTTTCATTTAGAATGTCAAGTATTCGCTCAAGCTCATCTTTATTAAAGAACTGTATAGTGATCTCCCCGCCACCATCCGATCGCTGTTTAATATTAACTTTTGTTCCAAAATACTGCCTAAGCTTTGTTATAACTTCCTCTAGGTTAGGTTCTAGTTTATAAAGATTTAGAGTGTTTTTCTTTTTTTGTTTCTTCTGCTTAGCAAGTTTTTCAATAACCCGAACTGACGCTTTTTCTTCAAGAATTTTTTTCCACAGTTTTATCTGTGATTCAGTATCATCAATATTTATTAATGCTCTTGCATGTCCGGTAGAAATTTCATTCTTAATAAGACTTTGTTGAATAACATCCGGCAATTTTAGTAACCGAATGAAATTTGCTACTGTTGAACGATCCTTTGAAGTTTTTTTTGCAATCTCTTCTTGAGTAAGTTTACACTCTTCTATTAATCGTTGGAAACCAAGACCAATTTCGATAGGATTTAAAGTTTCTCGTTGAATGTTTTCTATGAGAGATAATTCGATCATTTCCTCTTTTGTTTCTACCTGAATAATATAAGCTGGAACAATTTCCAAACCGCACTTTGTCGCGGCCCTCAATCTTCTTTCACCAGAGATTAATTGAAATCTCCCATCCTCAATCCTCCGAACAGTAATCGGCTGAATCATCCCCTTTTCTTTAATTGAATTCATTAATTCATTCATAGCTTCTGGTTCGAATTCAATTCTTGGCTGATAAGGATTGGGTTCTATTCTCTCAATCGGAATCTTAGAAATAACCTCCGAGGATTCAAGATTAAACTCCGGATTTTTTTGCACCTCCTCTGATGAAGTGCTTTCTCGGATCAATGCTCCGAGACCTTTTCCAAGAACAGTTTTTGAAGCTTTCATAAATTAATGTCGATTTAAATTGTTTCTCTCTATTAACTCTACTGCAAGGTCAATATAGTTTTGTGTACCAACTGCAATTGCATCATAAAGCAAAGCCGGCCGGCCGTGACTTGGCGCTTCTGACAGCTTAACGTTTCTTGAAATAACTGTCTTATAAACCTTATCACCAAAATAGTTACGGACTTCAGTTGCCACTTGATGGGACAATCGCAGGCGAGTATCGAACATTGTTAGAAGTACACCTTCAATCTCGAGTTCAGGATTCAATCGCTTTTTAACTATGTTGATCGTGTTTAGCAGCTGACCTAATCCTTCAAGTGCAAAGTATTCACACTGAACAGGGATCATAACAGAATCTGCTGCGGTCAAACCATTTAAGGTTAGTAATCCCAGTGACGGCGGGCAATCAATAATTATATAATCATAAGAATTTTTTTCTGCAGTAATTGCTTCTTTGAAAATTTTTTCTCGATCTTCAAATTCTATCATTTCAATCTCCGCACCTACCAAATTTATATTAGAAGGAAGCAAATCTAAATTTGGCATTTGTGTTTTGATGATCACTTTATTCGCTTCTATTTTATTAATCAGAACATCATAAACACTGCTCGAATCTTTTTCAATTCCGAAGCCAGAAGTAGAATTTGCTTGAGGATCGAGATCTACTAACAACACTTTTTTTTCGTTTACAGCAATACTTGCAGAAAGATTTATAGCCGTTGTTGTTTTACCAACCCCCCCCTTTTGATTTGCTACAGCAATTATTTTTCCCATTAACGTCTTTTATTTAACTCCTAATAAAATAAGAACTAAACTTCAATCGTCTCACCAAAATTCAATTTCTTGGCACTTAAGCCAATCTGTCCAACTTTTTTAACGAACAAATCAGGCTCTGCTTGAATTACTGGGAACGTATTGTAATGGATTGGTATCGTTAACTTTGGTTGCAGAAATTCAGCTGCTTTCACTGCGTCCTCAACGTCCATTGTGAAATTTCCACCAATTGGGAGCAATGCTACATCAATCTTATTCGTTTCACCAATCAGTTTCATATCCATAAAAAGTCCCGTATCACCAGCATGATAGATTGTTTTCCCATTTAGTGTTAGAAGGATGCCGGCTGGTTCGCCCATATAGTCCCCTTCAGGAGAAGAAGATCCATGATGAGCAATTGTAAATTTTACTTTTCCAAATGGAAAAGAATACACACCTCCAATATGCATATTGTGGACAGTGACTCCTTTTGAATTAGCATAATTGGCTAACTCATTAACTGCAATGACAGTCGATTTACATCTACGTGCGATATCGATTGTATCACCAAGATGATCACCATGACCGTGAGTGAGAATAATATAATCTGCATTCAGATTTTTAGCTTCAACTGTTGCAAGCGGATTACCAGTAATGAATGGATCTAATAATATCTTGAAGTTCTCGAATTCGATTAAAAATGCTGAATGTGCAAAGTATGTCAACTTAATCATTTTTTCCTCCCTAATTAAATTATTAGCAAATATAGAATTTCTTATTCTAATTTAGAAAGTTATTTGATAAGTTCAATTAAACTTTTTCCATATCTGGAACCAGGCAAATTGAAACCAAGAATTTCAGCAAGTGTCGGAGCAATATCTGCAGGTGAGCATTTCTGTCCTAAAGTTTTTCGTTTCAGATTATTTCCATATAATGCAAATGGAACGTGGGTATCGTACTCATGAAATGATCCATGTGTAGTTCCTACTCCATCACTCTTAAAGATATAGAAAGGTTTCAAGCTATACATAATATGACCGCTTTTACCTGGAATGAAGTTGTTCTCGAATTTTTCTCGGACCTCCAACGATATTTCTCGTAAATCATTTTCTCCAAAGAAATACTCAATCTCATGATATGTTTTCGAATATGATTTTAGCTCATCGATTATTAAAGTTAAATTAAAATCTGAACTTTCGATTGCCTCAATATTTAAATATAAATTTGGCTCAAGACTGATTTCGACAAACTTCTCATCGTTCTTTAACTCTCCGAACTTTTTTCTAAGATGTTTGTTCATTGAGTCAACAAAAGCTCTTGAACTAAATCTGCCTGCATCGACTGAATTTTTTATTTTTTCAGGAACGGGTGCAACTCCATGGTCGCCGGATAAAACAAAGAGAACATTTTCAATTCCTAAACGATCTTCAATTCTTGTAATAAATCTTGCAAGCAATGAATCTGTTTTAATAAATGCATCTTGGATCTCTTGACTTTCAGGTCCGAAGGCATGCCCAATCGCATCAATGTTTGATAGTCCTACCCACAATATGTCGGGTTCAGTATCTCGGCCAAGCGACTCATATTCAATGCATCTTTCTGCAAGAGCAAGTATAACTCCACCTGAGTGAGGCGTTAAAGCCATTGATGAATAAAAATTTGATGTGATCGAATCTTGATTACCTCCACTTAAAATTCTAGGGAAAGTATTTCCCACTCCAATAGGAGATGCTTCAAATTCTGACATATCATCGAATAAATAATGCTTTGCAGGAATTGACCGATCCCAAGTTTGCTTAAAATATTTATCAAATGGTGAAGGGTTGTGAAAGTCGATCAACCAATTCGGTAGTTCCTGATTATAAAAATCTGAGGTTCTAAATTTTCCATTTGAGTAATCAATCCAGTACGTTCCATCTGACCGAATTCCTCCCATCATTATTGAAGCTCTGTCTTTACCTGAAATAGAAAAAACCTTTGAAGATGGATATTTACTTTTTAATTCATCACCTATTGTTGTAAGCGCCAAACTTTGTGGTGTAAGCTTCAACGTTTTCCCGTTCTCATCATAGTCTATGCATGGAAAATACTTACCATCAAACCAAGCGTTACCAATTATCCCATGTTCTGTTGGATTCGCACCTGTTGAAATCGTTGCATGTCCGACACACGTAACTGTTCCAATGAAATCGAATTTACAATTTGTGAAATTTATTCCATCATCAGTAAACTTTTTAAATCCACTGGATGAAAAGAATGGATAAAAAGTCTGTAAGTAATCAAATCGAATTTGATCAACGACAATGATGACAACCAGTTTTGGCTTTGCTGACAAATTTATTGGATTGGACAAAAAAATTATCAAACAAATTGTGAACAAATATTTTATGGATTTTTTTAATTTCATAATAAATATCATATAAGGGAATTCTCTAACTCTAAATAAATTAAATAAATTTAATGAACCGAATCTAAAAAGGTGTAGTTAATGAAAAAACATT